>VGRJ01000027.1 GCA_016875405.1 Deltaproteobacteria bacterium
TGACCGTCACCCGGAACTCGCGCCCATGGTATCGACACGAAAACGTCCGAGCAGGATTGCCGAACTGGCCATGCGGGAGCTCGCGCACGTCCGTCACGACGCGGCACAGCTGCTCCACGATCCCCTACTGGATGTCGCTGCTGAACCGCACGGGAAAGTGATACGGCCGAGGCGGCGCGAGGGAAATCGGTCGGCAAGAGCGGACCATGCCGAGGAAGGCGTGAGCTCGCAGAGCGCCGAAGCGCTCGAGCCATGCCATTCGAACGAGGCGCGAATGGTCCGTCCTTCAGGCCTCGAGACGCGCTAAGATTGAGCGATGTCAATTGAATGTCCGTCGGATCGCTTCGTTTCGTCGGCGCTCGCCGGCGCGTTCGTCGCCCTCTGGGCCAGCGCGTCCCACGCGGAGGGGAAACACCTCGTCGTCAGCATCCCTCCGATGTTCGAGGACGCGGCTGACTTCTCAGACGGGCTCGCGGCCGCCCGCGAGTCGGGCAAGTGGGGGTTCGTCGACACGAGCGGGAACTGGAAGATTCGACCGAAGTACGAGGTGGCAGCGCCCTTTCGAGATGGGCTCGCGCTCGTCAAGCAGGACGGTCGCTACGGCTACGTCGACAAGCGAGGCACCCCGGTCGTCCCGCTCTCCTACGACGACGCGTCTCACTTCGCGGAGGGTCTCGCGGCCGTGAAGAAGGACGACAAGTGGGGCTTCATCGACACCAAGGGCAAGGTCGTGATCTCCATTTCGCTCACCGAGGTCGGGAGCTTCGCCGACGGGCTCGCCCGGGTGAAGCAGGGCGAGTCCTGGGGCTACATCGACAAGACCGGGCAGGAGGTGGTCCCGACGCAGTACAAGAGCGCCGATGACTTCAGCGAAGGGCTCGCGAGGGTTCAAGACGCGACGAGCGAGCTCTTCGGCTACATCGACACCAAGGGAAAAGTCATCATCGCGCCTCAGTTCGGGTCGGCCTTTTCTTTCGCGGGCGGCCGAGCCGTGGTCTCGAAGGAGGCGGACCCGACCGCGGGAGATGGGAGCCTGCGCGGCCTCGCCAGGGCTGCTGTTCTCACGTCTGCCCTGTTCGAGGGCTCATGCCCGACGAACGTGGCGTGGGCGCGCCAGTCGAGCCCACGCCGATTTGGAGCAATCGACCGCGACGGCAAGGAGGTGGTCGCCATGAGCCACGACTACCTGCACGCCTACCCAGGCGGCTTCGTCGTCCGAGAGTTTGGGACTGGCGACGGCCTGCTCGGCCCCAGCGGCGCAACCGTCATGGCGCCCAAGTGGTCCAACATCGCTCCCCCATCCAGCGGTTACATCGCCTTCCTCGAGAACGCCAAGGTGGGCTACGCGACCACCGACGGACACGTCGTGCTCGCTGCGACCTACGATTGGCCGACGGCGAAGGCGCTCGGCGGACTTGCAGGTGAAGAAGCCGACTACCTTCCTCGCAGCGTGGGCAGCGTCGTCAACGGGTTCGCTTGGTACTCGACCGGCGGAAAGTATGGCTGGCTGCGCACCTCCGACCGACCGCTCACCCCGGCCGAGGAGTCCAAGCTCCAGGCGCGTGCCAACGCCGCAGCAAAGGTCGCGGAGGCCGCTCAAAAGGCCGCCGAGCTGAAGGCACAGCGCGAGCGGGAGCTCGCTGAGAAGAAGGCTGCCGCCGAGCGTGCCGCGCAAGAGAAACGCCTCGAAGCCGAGCGAGCAAAGCGAAGAGCGCGCTACGAGAAGCTCCCGAAGTACCTGCGGACCGAATACCCCTGCACCCTCGACAACGTCTACGCAGCTGCGCAAAACCGCCTCGACTGCCAGGAGTTGCACTGCACCGGCTCATGTCTTGTCGCCAAGGGACGTGGACGGACGGTCGACCTCGACCTCTCGAGGGGCGGCGACCTGGATAGCTACATGCAAGTCAGTCAGCGATGTCAGAGCGAGTGCGAGTCCAGCGAAGCGCGCGAGTGGCGCAAGGACAACATCGCGGGCTACCCGGAGGTCTTCTGCCGACACCCCTACAGCGGCGAATGGCTTTGTCCATGAGGGGGCGGCTCCGACGGCCTCGATGAGACCGATCCGACCCGTGTCCTCTGCTTCGATTGTGGTGGGTCCACAGGGACTCGAACCCTGGACCTACGGATTAAAAGTCCGCAGCTCTACCGACTGAGCTATAGACCCAACGAACGCGCCCGACATTAGCAGAATGGCGGCGCTTCGCTAGGTCTGGCGCGACCGCAAACGCGCAGCGGACGCACCCCCCTCGAGAGACGCCCGCCGCGCTCGTCATCGCCCCGACAACCGCCGGGACGCTGCGGTCAGAGCCTGCTTCGACGGCGCCGCCAAACGAAGGCCGCGAGCCCCGCGAGCGCCGCGAGCCCCCCCGACGGGGCAGAGGAGCCCGGCACGGCGCAGCCGCAACCTGCGTCCTCCTGAATGGGAGGCAGCGGGGCCGGAGTCGGCTCCGCCCCACCCGCACCACCCGCTCCGCCGGTGCCGACCATCTCGACGACGTAGGCGACCGAGGTGCCCTCGGGCTTGTGGGTGTCGTTGACGGGCTTCGCGCCGAGGCAGACCACGAACGTGTGATCCCACTCGGGCGCGATCGTGAACGACTGGCCGTTCTCGGGCGGAGCGACCACCTCGAAGCGCATCTTGACGGTGTGCGACTCACCGACGCCAAGCTGACCGACCGGCGCACCGACGGCGAGCTGCTTGCCATCGACCGACGTCCCGTTTTGGTCACCAGGCTTGCCGTTGGTCTGGAAGTCCACGAGCTCGAGGCCTTCGATCGGCGCCATCCGGAAGAGCACCGCAGCGGCCGTGGCCTCGCCTACGTTCGAGAGCTTCGCGGTGACCTCGACCTGATCGCCGAGCTTGACCTCGGGCTTGTCGGCGTTGGTGTCGGACGAGGTGAAGTCCGGCGACTCGACATCAAGCTCGAGCGCGACCATCGTCGGCATGTACGAGTCGTCCGTCGTGATGGTTCGAATGACGGCAGAGGTTTGGTCGTTCTTGAGATGACCGAGCTTGTCGCTCAGCGGGATCGTCGTCAGGTCCCACCCCTGGCGTCCACCGGAGACGTTCGTGGCCGCGAACGGATCGTGGTTCACGTCCCCGAACGAGCCGCTGACGTCGAGCTTGCCGTCGATGCCGTTGACTTGGGAGCAGAAGAAATTGTTCTCGGGGTTATTGACGCCCGCGAGCTTGACGAAGTCTCCCATCGTCGTCGAGCCGATGAGCAGCTGGTCCCCTTTGAGGTCGGCATCTCCCTCGAGCGCGCTCACCGTCACGCGCCCCTCGACGGGACCCGAGTTCGGCGCGCAGAAGCCGTCGAGGACGTAGTCTTGCTGCGCGTCCTCGTCGACGAAGGAGCCGCCGACGAAAATCGAGAGGTTTCGCAGCACGGGGAGCTTGCTGTAGCGATACGCCACCACCAGCTGCCACCCCGCAGCGTTCAGCGAGTTGACGTTGGTCGCCTCGGTGGCGGGCACGCCCGAGACGCCGTACGTCGCATTGCGGTGCTTCTGAACGAAGTCGGTGACGATGCCGGAGCGCAGGTAGTAGTTCGCCGCAAAGTTCGCAGACGACTGCTCTGCGACGGTCTTCGCTGTCATCGCGTCGGGGTCGACGGAGACCGAGTCACCGTTCGCGCTGAGCGTCACAGGCGTCTCGAGCTTGTCGGTCAGGTTGAGGCCGCCGTAGTTGAAACTCCCCGCCCAGATGAGCTCCGCGTAGAGGACCTCGGCCTCGGCCGGGATGTCGAGCACGCCCGTCGAGCCGTTCTTCGTCCAGTCTGACGTCGTGCCCTTGCCCCACGGCATGCCCTTCGCCGCCGGCGTCGTGTCGACGCTGTCAGGATCGAGCGAGATGAACGTGCCGATCGAGTTCTTCGAGCCGGGACCGTTGTCGTTGTCGGCCTTGCTCAAGCCGAGCGTATTGCCGGTGCTGACGATCGCGCCCGCCGCGGTCTTCGAGAAGCGCAGCACCTGGGCGTTGGCCGAGGGGGCAGCGAAGAGCGACGTGACGGCGAGCGAGGCAGCGAAGAGCGAGTTCAGGCAGCGAGACGTGCGGCGAAGCGACATGCAAACCTCCGAGAAGTCGAGGAACGCTGGGACCGTAGCGCCGACCACACGGCGCCGTCAAAGGCTACTTCCTGACATGTGGGGAAACATCCGCCGGCGCACTCCGCACAGAAATTCGCTCGTACGGAGCGACGGCTGCGCCCGTGAACCGAGGCCGCCTCGTCAGAGCGTGTAGACCTGTCGGTAGCCGTCTTCGAGATCCGAGATCGTGACGGTGACGACGCCTGCCGCATCCACCTCGTAGCGCTCCTCGATGCGCGGGCCGAGCTCGCCGAGGCGCGTGATGGGAGGCAGCCCCACGTCACCGCCACGGAGGCCGCGCTCGTAAGGGTAGTGCACGGTCGCATGCGGCGTGATGTCGCCGGTCGGCTCGTCCTCGCGTCCGAGCGCGGCGCACTCGATGAAGCGCAGCTGACCTACGGTGTGGGCGGCACGATAAGTCCGGACCGCGACGAGCGGCCCCTCACCGACGCGGGGCATCGGCGTGCCGCTCTCGAAGATGCGGTCGAAAATCTTGGTGCGGCCGGCGTCGCTCTCGCGGAACACGCCGAGGTGGCGGGTCAGGCGCTCACCGAGCTCGGTGGCGCGCTCCGTGTCGGCGGCGATGGCGAGGCCAATCGCAATCGCGCCCGCAGGGTGCGGCGAGCGATGGACACGACGACCGAAGCGCTCGCGCAGGTGCCGCGCGACGAGCGGGAGCGCGCTCGCGCCGCCGACCACGTACACACCCGCGAGCCCCGCCTCGGTGGCCGCGTTCTCGAGGTCGAGGGCGCCGGTCGACTCGGCAGAGAGCACCTCACCGAGCGCCTCGAGGCTGCGCTCCACGAGGGGTCGTACGCGCTCGTAATAATCCGCAACTTGAAGCACGATGGGCTCGCTCGGGGCGCTCTCGCCGAGGGCCTCGAGGCCGAGCGTCACGCGCCGCGTGCTCGCGCCGATCGACTCCTTGGCGGCGCGGCACTCCGCGAGCAGCGCGGGCCACGACGAGTCGGGGACGCGAGTCCCATCGAGGCCGAGCCGCTCGAGCGCGAGCACGGCCAGCGCGCGATCGAAGTCGTCCCCTCCGAGCTCCTGCACGCCGGCCGTCGATACCACCTCATATCCGTCCTCGGCGAGCCTGACGAGCGCCGCATCGAACGTCCCTCCGCCGAGGTCGTACACGGCGACGTGCTCGCGTCGGCTCGTGATGCTGCTCGCGTGCCGATGGGCAAACTCGATGCCGGCCGCGCTCGGCTCGTTGACGAGGCGGGTCACCTCGAACCCTGCGCGGCGATACGCTTCGAGCGTGGCCCAGCGCTGGCCGGAGTGCGCGTTCGCGGGCACCGAGACCACGGCGCCGAGTGCCGCGCCGCGCTCCCGGGCATCGTTCGGCGAGACCTCCAGAATCCTCTCGCGCAGCGCCGTCAAGAACCCGGTCATCAGCTCGAAGAGGCTGACCTCGACGGCGCCAATCCTAACGCGATGGTCAGGACCATGGCGACCGAGGAGCCGCTTCCAGGAGCGCAGATGCGGCGCTCCCTCCTGCGCGGCCGCGAACGCGTCCCAACCGTGAACGAGACGCCCCGCGCAGGCGGCGCTCAGCGTCGGGACGTGATCGACGGCATCTCCGTCGGGCCCCTCGAAGGAGAGGACGGGGTAATTGCCGCGGTCGCACGCTGCGACGAGCGTGCGGGTCGTCCCGAGATCGATGCCGAAGCGCATGGCGGGCGCACCCTAGTCTTCGACGGTGCGGCGAGGCAACAGCGCGCTCTCACGAGAGCGTCACTTGCAGGGCGCGTCGAGCGTCCCTGGCGCGACCACCCTCGCGACGCCCGTCTCGAGCTCCGTGGCGAGGAAGCACCCAAACTGGTGACGCACGCGGTCGTCGTAGCTGTAGAGGGCGTGCGGATCGAAGCCCGTCACGTTGTACGAGACGGCGACTGCGGTGACCTTCTCGCCGGACTCGGACGTGAGGTTCAGGGCAACCGGGTACGCGAGCGACTCGCCGCGTCCATCGAGCGCGAGGGCCTCTGCAAGCCCGGCCCACGCGGGCTCGCCGGCGAGGTTCACCCCGTACGCGAGTTCGACGGCTTCGAACGTGGCGTTCGAGAAGTAGCTGTCTCCCTGCCCGACCGGTGTGTAGATGGCGTGAGGCGGGACGCCGTCCAATGGCCTCAGCGCGATGCGCGGCTGGCCGGTGATCGGGTCGGCCGGCTCGAGCGTCGCTTCGGCGAGCGCGGCCGCCGGGTGGAAGAAGTCGAGCTTGTCGTAGAGCCCGAAGAGGATCGGCCCGACCGCCTTCGATACGGCCGCGATCGTCGACTGCTCGGGCCCGGTCGTGGTGAGGAACAGAGTGAGGTAGCCTCCCGCCCCGGTGGGGACCACCGCGCGCATTCGCGGCTCGAGGGGCGCGATGAGGTTCGTGTACCAGGCGCCCATCGACTGCCCCGCACCGACGAGTTTCTCCGCGTCGAAGCGGAACGCCGTGGCGCCAGATGGGAGCGTCGCACCGACGCACCCGTCGAGGAGCGTGGCCGGGAGCTCCAGCTCCAGCAGGGCATCGATGAAGAGCATTTGCTCCATCACCCCTTGTCGGAAGATGTCGCGCGTCGCCGGGATGTTGTTCGGGTTGACGTAGGCCGTCGCCGCGGCGCCCGGGAGGCGCTCCGGGTTCACCGGCATCGCGCTCCCCGCGGTGGCGATCCCGTGTCGCGCGAGGACGTGGGCAGGCCCTGCCCCCTTGCGCGGCTTGTCGTCGTCACCGCGCGGCGAGATCAGCGCCTGGCTGTAGCCGCCGGAGCCGTGCACGAACACCTCGAGCGGGAAGCCCTTCGCGGGCATCGCGCGCTTCGGGATCGCGATGACGACTGGCGCGCGTTCGACGCGCTGCTTGATGGGGAGCCCGTCGGCCCCGAGCTCGAACAGTCCCTCGGTGTTGAACGGCGGCATTCCACGCTGGAACTGGGGATAGTCGACGTGACCGCGCAGCACACATAGATCGGGCGTCTCGTCGTCCGGTGCGAGCGCCAGCGACTCGAGCGTCACCGAGTGCGCGTCGCGGACCTTCTTCCCGAGCTCATGGTTCTCGCGGACCACGTCGCCGGTCTTGAACACCGTCGCGGCGGCGACCTCGGTCGCTGGGATCCCGAGGCTCGCGAGCGTCTCCCACAAGGGGGCATAGACCTCCTTCGCCTTGGCGCCACGCTCGCCATCGAGGGCGCCGCCGGACGCGAGCGTCGCGAGGGAGGTCGGGACGCCGAGGGGCTTGCCCGCTGCGTCGCTCAGGCTGCGCCGCACGACCACCGCGTAGCGCTCATCGCCGCGCAAGACGAAGCCGGGACGCGCGGCCACCGCGAGCACGTTCTCGGGGACGTAGACGTCTGGAGCGAGCACCCGCGCCACGACGGGGATCAGGCGCCCGCGGTCGGGCGAGTTGGGCTCGAGGCCGACGAGGAGGATCGGCGCGTCCTTCGTCCCCCTTACGACAGCCGCGGGGTCACGCTCCGCGAGAGGCGCGTCGAACTGAAAGTACGCGACCGGGAGCACCGAGACGCCGCGGCGGTCGGCGACCGCGGCCTTCAAGAGGTCGATCGTCGGCAACACCTTCGGGTTCGGAAACCCAGCAAAATCAGGCGCGCCATTCGCATCGAGGCGAAGGTCCGAGGGCTGCGGGAAGGCGAAGAACTGCCCCTCTTCGGCGAAGTCGGCCTCGAGCTCGAAGCGGGCCGTCGTCCCCTGCCCCTCGCCGCTCGGAGGCGACGACGACGAGCATCCGAGCGTGAGGGTGGCAGAGACGACGAGGAGCGCAGCGAGCCGGATCATGTCGAGGAGGCTACACCAAACCTGAGCTAAGAGGCCGCGGAGCCCGACGGCCCGCCTCAGCGTGACTGCTTCCAACGAGCGGGGTCGTACGCCTCGAGGTCGCCCGTCGCGCGCACCAAAGCGAGCGCAGCTTCGTCGATGTCAATCGGCGTCTTGGCGCGGAGTGCCGCGATGGACGCATCGCGCGCCGCTTCGAAGCGCTCTTCCGCGATGCGACGTCGAATGTTGCCATCCTCCCGCGTAAGCGGGCGCGTTTCGGACGCGGTCCTCCCCTCGAGGCGAACGAGCCACACGCGACCTCCAGCCTCCACCGGCGGCGAAACCGCGCCGACGACCTCGAGCGCGAGACCTGCTCGCGCGAGCGCGTCGGGGATCTCCGTGCCCGGCGGCATGATCCGGACGATCGCGCCGTCTCGAATCGCGACCTCCCCGAGGTCGGCGAAGTCGGCGGCTTCGGGGGAGCGGCGCGCAGCCACGGCCCGTGCGCGATCGACGAACGCTACAGCGGACAGCCTGCGCAGCTCCGGGGACGAAAACAACTCGGGATGTTCGGCGTGATAGCGGGAGATCTCGGCCGCCGGAATGGCGTCGACCGCGGGCAGGTGCCCCGCGAGCGCGCTCAGCGTCGCCTCGGCCAACGCCGCACTGCGCGCGCCGCGAGCCTCGGGTGAGGTCTCGAACCGTCGTCGGCGCGCCTCGGCGGCGAGTACCTCGAGATCGACGAGCTCTGTGAGGATGCGCTCGAGCCCGGCCCGGTCGCGGGGACGCTGCGATTCAGGAAGCGACGCGACGCGGGCCGCGACATCCCCGACCGTAAGGGGATGGCCGTCGACGACCGCGACGACTCGGGCGACCGACCGCGGGCGCAGCGCCGCCTCGTCGCACGCCACCACACCGGTCAAGACCGCGACGACCGAACCCCCGAGAACGAGGTGCCGCACGAGGTGGTCGTATACAGTCACGGATTAGAACGCTAGCCTGGAAGCAGCCTGCCGGAGAACTTGCATGAAAATGCGCACGCTTTGGTTGTCGGTCGGGGTCGCACTCATCACCGCGCTCACCATGGGACAGGGCTGCGCTGCCGGGAGGGGCAACGAACTCACCGGCTCGGGGAGCACGGGCTCCGCAAGTGGCCCCAGCGGCAGCGGAGGCGATTGTCTGCTGTGCGGGACGGGAGGCGGCGGCGGAGACGACCAGCAAGGCGTCATCGTGATCTCACCCGCCACCGCCGCGCTGGCGGTGGGCAACGGCAACGTCCCCACCCAGCAGTTTTCCGCGACGATAAACGGCACCGATGTGACGTCGGCGGTCACCTGGGTCGTCGAGAAGCCCGACACCGGGTCGATCTCGAAGGGCGGGCTCCTCACGCCGACCGGGAAGGTCGGCGGTGTCACCAAGATCTTGGCGCTCTACAACCAGACCAAGGGCGAGGCGCTCGCCACGATCTCCGTCTCGCTCGTCGCGAACACCGCGAACCTGAGCTCAAGCGACCAGCAGCTGCTCGACGCGGCGCAGCCGACGAACGACCCGGGCTTTCGAGTCACCTACCCGCTCGACGGCGTCGTGGTCCCGCTCCGAATGCTCTCACCCGAGATCATGTGGAACAGCGCGAAGAGCGCGACGGCCTACCGCCTGCGGCTCACGTCGAAGTACATCGATTACATCGAGTACTTCACGTCGCAGAACCCAGGCATCAAGGCGCTCTCTCAGCAGCAGTGGGAAGACATTCAGTTCTCCGGCACCGGCCCGGTCAGCGACCCACTCAAGGTCGAGCTCGCGCGGCTCTCGGGTGGCGTCGCCGAGGCCACCACACCCATCTCGATCGGGATCGCTCAAGGCATCGTCTACGGCAGCGTCTACTATTGGCAGCTGCCTTACCAGGGCGGAAGCAACGGGAAGATCCTCCGCATCAAGCCGAGCTCCGAGATCGCCGACGAGTTCTTCCCGAGCTCGGATTGCTGGGGCTGCCACAGCGTGAGCCGAGACGGCACCAAGATGATGGCGACGTTCGAGCTGGGGGGCTTCAACGGCTTCCCACAGCAGCTCATCGACCTCTCCAAGATGCCAGCCCAGCTCGGCACCATCCAGGCCGGGACCGGCATCACCGGCGTGTTCTCGACCTTCAACAACGACGGCACGAAGGTCGCCTATTCGAACAACTTTGGGGGCGGCATGGGCGCGAACGTCTCCGCCGTGCACATCGTCGACGCGGTGACCGGCCAGCAAGTCCTGCAGAACGCGCTGCCGCCTGGCTGCGGCGAGCCGAGCTGGTCTCCCGACGGGACGATGCTCGCGGGGATCTGCGGCATGGACGGCGGAGGATGGACCTTCGACTCGTTTAGCGGTGACTTGACGATCGCCCACCTAAACGCGCAGCAGAACCAGGTCACCTCGATGACCACGGTCGTCCCTCAGGGCAATCTGACGGGGCGGCCTGCCTACCCGACCTTCACCCCCGACTCGAAGCATATCGTGTACGGGCGCCCCGACGCCGGCTCGCGCTCGAGCGGCAACGGGACGCTCTGGATGACGACTGTGGGTGGCCAGAACGTCGTGAAGCTCGTGAAGGCGAGCAACGACGACCGCAGCTTCAACCCGGTCTTCGCACCGAAGTCGGCGGGCGGCTACACCTGGCTCGTCTTCATCTCGAAGCGCGACTACGGGCACAAGCTCGTCAACTCGGGCCGTCAGCAGCTCTGGATGGTCGCGATCGACGACCCGCCTGTTCCGGGCAAGGATCCCTCGCACCCTCCCTTCTACCTGCGCGGCCAGGTCCCGAGCGAGCTCAGCGAGAACGCCTACTACGCGCTCGACCCCTGCAGGAAGGACGGCGAGTCCTGCGAGCACGGGATCGAGTGCTGCAACAAGAGCTGCCTCTACGACGAGGGGCAGATGAAATACATCTGCAAACCCGCCGAGGGCGGCGAGTGCATCCCGACCGGCAGCGGCCCCTGCGCCTCCGATACCGACTGCTGCGACTTCAAGGACGACGTCGTTTGCCTGAACGGCTTCTGCGAGCCGAAGGCACCGAAGTGACTCGAGCGCTCTTGCAGCGCGCTGAATCACTCGGAGGCAGTCCGTCTCGCGCTGAGGCGAAACTGCGTTCGACGAGCGGTCTCTGCCGCCTCGACGACACGCGTGCGTAACGAATTCGTTCGCCCGCTCTCTGCATCGATGGGGAGCGGCATCGGGCCCGCGGAGAGTCGCACGGTCGAACGGGGGGACGTCCGTGCGCGCGCTCTGCGGGCCCGTGCCTCCTTTTTGGAGCACCGCGTCGTCCACGCGTGACGGGCTCCCGTCTGCCGCCTCTTCGTCAGTCGGCGAAGAGCTTGGACGCGACGCTGAAGACGTCAACGTAGCTGATGATCCCGATCACCTCGCGCGTATGCAGATCGACCACCGGCAGCGCGCTTACCTTTTCGTCGAGCATCCGCTCGATCACCTCGCGCACGTCGATCAAGCGCTCGACGCCCTGTACGTCGGCGCTCATCACTCGCGACCTGCGGAGCGCTTGAAGGATGCGCCCGGGCATGGCGCCGACGTAGGTGCGGCGGTGACCGCGAAGCTCGGCCTCCTCGTGAACGCCGCCGAGGCTCATTCGCTCGAAGCCCCTACCAAGCGCGCGCGATCGACTGTCCGAGCGAGGTCTTGCCGACACCGGGCGGGCCGACAAGGCACCTGATCGGAGCCTTTGCTTCGGGGTTCAGGGAGGTGAGTACGAGCTCCTCGACAACCCGCTGCTTCACGTCCGCGAGCCTGTCGTGATCTTCGTCAAGGATGGCGCGCGCCCTCGCGAGATCCACCCGCGTGTCGCTCTCGCGCTCGCCTGGGACGACCGAGCCCAGCGCGACTCGCTCGATGCCGTGGCTCAGCACGGTGGTCGAGTCGGCACCCGCTGAAGGCTGCGGATGTGCTTACGCACGCCCACCGCGTGGAGGTCTGCGAGCGTACGCGGCTCGTTGTCGGCCACGCGCTGACCGCAGACGACGAGGTCCTTGTCCTCACGCGCGAGGGCAGTCTCAACCGCCGCGAGCGAGCTCTCGCGCTCGACCACGAAGGGCGCGCCGACACCCGGGAAGAGCACGCCGTTGCGTAGGGGGAGCACCGGCAGATTGTCCGCAGCACCTCGAGCCATGGTCGATGCTCGAGCGAACGCAAGATCGGGGGCAGCCCAATCGCAGAGAGAGCCCGATCACGACGCCTTACAAGACGACTCGCACGGCAACGTGGCCGTCGCGAGGAGCGGCACGTCGCACATCGCGAAGTACGGCGAGGCCGCCGCGCTCTCGGGAGCGCAAGCCGTCGCGGCTCCTTTGCCGTAGACCTTGCGACAGACGAACTGCCACATGTCGCGCCGCTCCGCGTAGCTCCCCTTCTCACAGCCGGCGCTCTTTCGGGGCGCGCAGGTCCTCGCCTCGGTGCCCGCGGTGCAGCCGCTGGGACACGCGAGCTTCATGCCGTCGAGGTAACGATACGAGGCGGCGCAGCCGTCGGTCGTCGCGCGCTCCATCGCCTGGCGCTCGGCTTCTTCGGGCGACGACGCGACGCCGTAGCCGTTGGCCTTCCAGTCCCAGGTCCCGGTCTTGGGCGCGCACGCGCGGCATGGCTTCTCTTCGGCACCGCTCGAGGCGGGCAGCGACGCGACGCTAAGAAGCACCGCAGCCAAGACGACTCCAACACGCAACCCGGCCATGTCGGGGATCCTGCCTCAGCCACGCGCGAATCGACCAGCATTCGGCGCCATGGATCCGCCGCCGCTCAGGTCGCGGCGTCGCCGAACATCGGGAGCCCGGTGATCTCGGCGAGCTCGGCGGCCGCACGTCGAGCCTCATCGGGCGCGTCGAATTCACGCACGGGCACCGCATCGCCCGAGGCCATGACAAGCGACACCACGGTGCTCGCGGCCTCACCGACCTGCTCGAATACCTCGGTCCGCACCGCATGAAAGTCCTCGAGCTTCGCCTCCTCGACCCGAGGCCCCGCGAGCTGCCAAGGCCGAAAGGTCAGCATGCGGAAGGCGCGCGCACCAGGCACGAACCAGAGCTCTCGCCGACACCGAACGAGCACGAGCGCGCCGAGAAAGAATGGAAACGAGGCGAAGAAGTAGCCGCGGGCAGCCGCCCAAATCGCGGCCGCCGACACGGCGCCGACCACCGACGACAGGACGCCGAGGAGGACGGTCCCACCGCCAAAGCCGAAGGCCAGCACCGCCGCGATGGTGCGCCCAGTGCGCCGAAACACGAGGTAAGGTTCGTGGCTCACGGTCGGGTTGTAGCATGGCGCGCATGGCCTCGAAACCAGACCGCCCGAGCGGTGCCCTCCGCGACGAATGTCCTTCGGCCGTTGACGACGAGGAATTAGCATCCGGGAGACGAGCATGGCTGCGGCTCCCGTGACGACCACCCCTCCCGACGAGCCCGCTCGCGGCCTCGTGCAGGGCGCGGGCTCCGCCGCGCTCGCCGTGAGCCAAGCCATCGGCGCGATGGGTCTGCTCGCGAGCCGCATTTTCTCGCGGATCGCGAAGCTCGAGCTCGACCGCGACGAGCTCGTCCGAAACCTCTACCGGATGGGCTTCCAGTCGATGCCGATCGTGATCGTGACGGCCCTCTTCACCGGCGGGATCATGGTGGTTCAGGCGGCGCCGCTCGTGAATCGCATCGGCGCGCACGGCCTCCTCGGCTGGGCGGCGGGCTTCGGCACGCTCCGCGAAATCGCGCCCCTACTCACGGCGCTCATGATCAACGGCCGCGTCGGAGCGAACAACACGGCCGAGCTCGGGACGATGGTGGTGACCGAGCAGATCGACGCGATGCGCGTGCTCGCGATCGATCCGGTGTCGTTCCTCGTCGCGCCGCGCTTCATCGCGATCACCGCGACGCTCTTCATTTCGACGGTGTTCGCGGACGTCCTCGCGTTGCTCGGCGCGTCGATGATGGGTGACGCACTCCTCGGCGTCGCCCCGGTGACCTTTTACAACGGGCTCACGAGCGGGCTCCTCGGCGTCGGGGACATCGCGAGTGGGCTCGTCAAATCCGTCCTCTTTGGGGTGCTCATCGGCCTGTCGAGCTGCCAGTTCGGACTCGGCGTGACCGGCGGTGCGCCCGGCGTCGGACGCGCCGTGAACGCCACCGTTGTCGCGTCGGCCGCGGGCGTCTTTGTGATCGACTACTTCGTATCTTTCACGCTGTGAGCAAGCCGCGCATGACACCCTCGCTGCCGACGAGCTCCGCCGAATCGCTCATGCCCGCGCGGGAGCGTGGCTTTGTCGAGGACCTCGGGGCGGTCGGGCTCGAGCTCCTCCGCACCGGCCGTGAGCTCTACTCGCTGTTCCTTCGCACCATCTACTACTCGCTGCGCGGACGCCGTGAGCCTGGCGCGCTCGGGCAAGCGATGTTCGAGATCGGCAACCGCTCGCTGTTCTTCCTCACCGTGGTGATGGGGTTCATCGGGATGATCATGGTCTATCAGGGCGGCGCACAGACGAAGCGCGTGCTCCCCGATCTGACGCTGCTCGGCGCGACCTACCTCGAGCTCCTGATCCGAGATCTCGCGGCGTCGATCGGAGCGCTCATGCTGGCGACTCGGGTCGGGGCCGGGATCGCGGCCGAGATCGGATCGATGGTGGTGACCGAGCAGGTCGATGCGCTCCGCATGTGCGCGGCCGATCCCGTCGACTACCTCGTGAAGCCGCGCTTCATCGCGTGCATCGTCATGATGACGGTGCTCGGGATCTGGAGCGCGACCGTCGCGTACCTCACCGGCATGCTGACCGCGTACGTCTGGTTCGACGTGAGCCCGCTCACCTTCTCGAACCTCGCGCTCGTCGACGTGGTCGATCTCGGGACTGGGCTCGCTAAGTGCATCGCCTATGGGGCCGCGATCCCGGTCGTCTCGGGGCACGCCGGGCTCGCGACCTTCGGCGGCTCCGAGGGGGTCGGCTCGGCGACGACGCGCGCCGTGGTCAACAGCTCGCTCGCCGTGATCATGCTGAATTTGCTGATCTCGGCGACGAGCTTCGTGCTGTTCGGTTGACGGTCACGCGAGGCCGCACCCGACCATCCAACCGACCGTCTTCGGGAGCCCTCGCGCGAGGGAGCTCGAGGTCAAGCGCGCTGCCGACGGATCTCGTAGAGCGCGACCGCCGCCGCGACCGAGGCGTTCAGCGAGTCGAGCCGCCCGCTCATCGGAAGGCGCGCGCGGGCCGAGCAGCTTCGACGTACGGCACGACCGACCCCCTTGTCCTCGGCGCCGATCACCACCGCGGAAGGGCCGCGCAGGTCGACCTCCGCGAGCGAGGCCTCGGCGTCCGCCTCGAGCGATACGACCGCGACGCCGCGCGCGACCAACTCCTCGACCGCGCCGCGCAGCGAGGGGACGCGACACAGGCGCGCGTGCTCGACGGCCCCGGCCGAAGCGCGGAACGTCGTCGGCGTGAGGGGCGCCGCTTGGTTCTCACCGAACACCACACCACCGGAGCCGAGCGCGACCGCGCCTCGGATCACCGCCCCAAAGTTGTGAGGGTCGGTCACTCCGTCGAGGAGGACGAGCGCCGCGTCGGGAGCGAGGAGCTGTGCGAGAGGCGTGAGCCCGATGGCGGGCGCGAGCGCGACGACGCCCTGGTGGTGCACTCCGCGCGCCAGGTCATCGAGCTCACGGCGCGCCACGATCGTGACCTCCACCCCGAGGTCGCGAGCAAACCGGGCGAGCGCCGCGAGGCGTGGGTTCTCGGAGCGCTCGAAGAGCGCGCGCTCGACCCCGACCCCGTGGACTCGGAGCGCCTCTCGTACCGGCTGGAGACCGAGCACGATGCGGCTCATCGACGTCCTCCTTCAAGCGCGTCCTCGATCGACGCGACGATGGCGCGAGCCGCCGCGGCGCGATCGAGCGCGTCGCGGATCGGACGCCCCACGACCAACCGATCGGCGCCGGCCCGAATCGCGCTCTCGGGCGTGCTCACGCGCTTCTGGTCGCCAACCGTCGCTCCGGCGGGGCGGATCCCGGGCGTGAGGAGCGTCGCCTCCGGGCCGAGCTTCGACCGCAGCAGCGCGACCTCGGCGGCTGAGCACACGAACGCCCGAACCCCTTCCCCCCAGGCGAGCTCGGCGAGCGCGACCGCGTGCTCGGCGGGCACGCGGTCGACCCCGAGCGAGGCGAGGTCATCGCCGTCGAGCGAGGTGAGCACCGTGACCGCGACGAGCTCGAGCAACGCCCCAGACGAGCGCGCCGCTTGCGCACGTCGCTCGGCCTCGCGCAACATCGCGCGCCCACCGCTCGCGTGCACTGTGAGGTACCGAGCACCGAGCCCAGCGACCCGCTCGACCGCGCGCGCGACCGTCTCGGGGATGTCGTGGAGCTTCAGGTCGAGGAACAGCTCGAGCCCGTTCGAGCGCGCGAGCGACGCAACTTCCGGGCCGTGCGCGCAGTAGAGCTCGAGCCCGACCTTCAGCATGCCCACCGCGCCCGCCAGCGACGAGGCGAGGCCCCGAGCCTCTTCGAGGTCTGCGACGTCGAGCGCGAAGATCAGCCGCTCACGCGCGCCGAGCGGCGAGAGCGACCGGTCCACGGGTCAGATGTCCGAGCAGAGTGGATCGCCCTTCTTGCACTTCTTGCCGCCGCCACCTGCCGAAGGTGGCGGCGGAGCCGCCGCGCCGCCAGCCGGTCGAGCGCCTGCCCCCGCGCCCTTGTCGGCGCTGAGCTCGGCGAGCTTCGCCTTGAGGCGCGCGTTCTCTTCCGGCGAGGTGGCCTTGGCGATCTGCTCCTCGAGGGCCTTCTTGTCCTCCTCGAACTGAGCGAGCTTCTTCTTCGTGGCCTCGGCCTCTTCCTCGAGCCTACGCTGGCGGTCGAGCGCTTCAATCCGCTCACGGTCGGCCTGCTGTTGCTTCGGCGCGACGACGCCGAAGTAGACGCCGACGGCCGCGCCGATCAGCAGCACGCCGCCTACCGACACGCCGATGAGCTGGTTGCGCAGCTTTCGCTTGCCCTCGTCCTGCTGGAGCGCGGTGAGCTGGCGCTCATGCTCCTGCTGGCGAGCGATCTCCTCCATGCGCGCCCGCTGCTCGGCCTCGGCACGCGCCTTCTCAATCTCGCCATGGCGGATCGCCTCGAGGCGCGCCGCCTCTTCACGGGCTCGCTGCTCTTCCTGACGACGACGCTCTTCCTCGGCCCGCAGCCGCGCTTCCTCGGACTCACGCGCTCGCTGCTCGGCCTCGAGGCGGGCCCGCTCGGCCTCCTGCTGGACGCGAACGCGGTCCTCCTCTTCGGACTTGATGCGGTCCTCCTCAAGGTTCATCAACTCCTTGAGAGAGAACATCACCGAGCTTTCTTCTTTTTCGGCCATCGTCAAAAGAGCTCCTGTCTCAGCGTCGTGCGGCCCGAGCGGCGGTCGCTGACGGGTCGAGTAGTCTAGTACGAAAACGTCCGTCGACGTAAACCTCTCCGGACGCTTTCTGATCGGCCGACGCTGTACTAGCGTTCTCGGTCATGACGATCGAGGTGCGCGCGCACATCACGGGGACGGTCTGGAAGATCGAGGTCAAGCCGGGGGACGAGGTGGAGGCGGGGGACACCGTGGCCATCCTCGAGTCGATGAAGATGGAGATGCCCGTCGAGACGGATGACGAAGGAGTCGTCGAAACGATCCACGTCGCCGAGGGGCAAGCGGTCAAAGAGGGTGACCTGCTCGTCACCCTGAAGGAGCCCTGACTCACTCTTTCCAAAAGAACTTCCAGGGGTTGTGCTTCAGGTCGCGGGCAAGCTCCTGGAGATCGTCGAAGAGCTGCTCGTCCATCACGAGCGCGCCGACGCTCCCCTTGCCCTTCTTGATGTGAGCCGCGATGACCTGCGCGTCGGCCGCTGCGGTCTTCGCGGAGGCGGCCGTCGCGTCGACGTTGGCGAGGATCGACTTCATCCGCGCGACTTCCTCGGGCGTCGACAGCGCGCTCACGATCCGATCCACGCCGTCCGCGACCCCGGTGGCCTTCGAGACCAAGGCCGGCACGTCCTTGTCGAGGAGGGGCGGCACCGCGCGGGCGCCCGCGGCCGAGACGGTCTCGACGTTCTGAAGGACGCGATCGATCTGAGGATTGTCGACGTACTTCGCCTTCGCGCCCTGGACGAGGCCGACGCCCTCCTCGCTCATCTTCACGGCGTTGTCTGCGAGCTGGTCGAGTTTGTCCTGGTTTCGATCGAAGAACACGCCCGTCCCGTGGAGGGTCTTGGCGAGCCCATCGAAGACGCTCTTCAGCTGCGGTTTGTGCTCGCGGAGCCCGCTCACCATCGTGTGGAGCAGGTCGTAGCTCTCGGCGATCAGGCGGTCGAGGCGCGGTGGGTCGAGCCCTCGCACCGAGGCCCCCGTGTCGAGCGTCGGGCGGTCGTTCGAGCCAGGGTCGATCGCCAGGAACTGCTCGCCGAGAACGCCCTGGGTCGTGATGTAGAAGGTCGCGTTGTCGTGGATGGCCGGCTGGAACCGGCGCTCGAGGGAGACGCGCGCAACGACGAGCGGCATCGCCTCACCGGTCTTCGGATCGCGCTGCCCACCGACGAAGTCGATCTGCTTCACCTTGCCGACCTTGACGCCGGCGATCTTCACCGGCGCGCCCGCCTGCAAGCCGCCGGGGTTGTCGAAGCCGACCGCGAGCTCGTAGGTGGGCTGGAAGTTGATGCCCCCCATCACGAGGATGAACGCACCGAGGAGGACGACCGCCGCAAGGATCAAGAGGCCGACTTTGACTTCGAGCGAGCGGGCGCTTGCCATATGCTGCTCGCATCATAGACGCTGATCGTCCGGACAGTCGCTGGTGATTTCGTTCCGCAACCTCAAGAAGTCCTTCGGGCCGAAGCCCATCCTTCGAGGGGTGTCGTTCGACGTCACCGACGGCGAGGTCTTCTTCATCATCGGGCAGAGCGGCGCCGGCAAGAGCGTGATGATCAAGCACCTCGTCGGGCTGCTCGCGCCGGACGAAGGCGAAATCTGGCTCGATGGTGAGGAGATCAGCCGCTTCGACGAGGAGCGGATGTACGGCGTCCGCAAGAAGTGCGCGATGGTGTTTCAGCACTCGACGCTGTTCGACTCGATGTCCTGCCTCGACAACGTCGCGCTACCGCTCCGCAAACACCGAGGGATGTCCCACGCCGAAGCGCGTGACGCCGCGCGCACTCGCCTTGTCCAAGTGCACATGGAGGCGTTCGCGGAGCGCCTCCCGACCGAGCTTGGGGACGGCATGCGCAAGCGCGTCGCGATCGCCCGCGCGTTGACGCTCGAGCCGCGCTACGTGCTCTTCGACGAGCCGACGACGAGCCTCGACCCGGTAAGCGCTCGCCGGGTGGACAAGCTGATCCGGGAGCTCAGCGACACCCTTGGAGTCACCAGCATCGTCGTGAGCCATGACCTCACGAGCATCTTCACGATCGCCGATCGAATCGTGATGCTCTATCAGGGCGAGGTGCGGCTGCTCGGGACTCCCGACGAGTTCAAGGCCTCGAGCGACCCGATCATCGACCAGTTCATCCATGGGCGAGCCGAAGGCCCGATCGAGTGACGGGGCGCTCTGCCTGGCCCGACGCCTTAGCGCGCGCTCGCGATCTTCGACTCAGCCGACGACACGGCGCGCACGGCGAGCGCCCCTAGAGCTTCTGGACGCGTGAGCGGCAATCGACAGCGGCCCGCGAGCTCGACGAGCTTTGGCCCGACCGACTCGACCGCCACGCCGTCAGGCACGAGCATGATCTCGAGCGCCGCGACGCGCCCGAACTGGGTAAGCCGCTGCAAGAGGGAGTGGCTTGCCGCGTCTTCGTCCGCGTAGTGGCTCCGGACGGCCGCGCAGATGTGAGGCGGGAGCTGGTTCCGTTCGAGCAGCCGCCCGCCGATCCGCCAGCTCGCGGCCCCGTAGCGTCGCTGCTCCAGCTCGGCGCGCTTCTCCCAATCGAGGTTGGCCTCGTCGTAGAGCGCCGTGAAGCGCTCACCGTCGATCGCCACGCACGCCATCGCCCCGACCTCGCTCAGCAACCCGGAAAGGAACGCGGCGCCAGCGTCGCCCTTCAGCTCGGGGGCGAGCATGCCCGCGAGGGTGCCGGCGAGGACGCTCGAGGTGTGAAAATGGACGGAGCGCTCTTGCTCGCTCGAGAAGGCGGCCATCATCGCGAGTGCGGACGCCATGTCACGCACCTGAGTCAAGCCGAGCGTGACGATCGCTTGCCCGAGCGTGTCGACCGGCTTGCCGCGGCGGTAGAGCGCGCTGTTGGCGACCTTCATCGCCTCGGCCGCGAGGGCCGGATCGCCGGCGATCGCCTCGGCGACCTTGCGGATGTCGCAGTTCGCGTCGGACGTCAGCTGCAGGACGCGCTGCGCCGCGGCCGGAACGGGGCATACGTCCTGGACGGCCTCGAGCAGCGCCGCGACCTTCCTCTCGTCGTCGGCGCGAGGCGGCGCGGCCACGGGCGGGGGCGTCGGGCTCGTCGCGGAACGCGCCCCTGACGCGTCGGTCACGGCGGGAGCGGCCTTCGTCGGAACGGATGAGGGAACTGGCGGCTTTGGCGGTGCCGCAGGCGGCCTCGGTGGCGGAGCTTCCATCATGGTCGATTCGTTCCCTCCACGCACGGTCCTGCCACCGCCACCCGTATGCATCAAGCCTTCCCCCAAAAACGGCGCGCTGCCGCACGGCGCCACGCCATTCGATGCTCGTGTCGCCCGGGCATCGCCAGCCGTGAGCTCGGTCGAGGCACCCCTGCGAGCTCACGATGGAAGCATGCGTTCAGTAGGTTGCGACGAAATCGCTCCATTCAATGGAGCGACCAAGTCCACACCGTCACAGGCCGACAACGTCAATTAAATGAACCCCTTAGAAACCAATTTCTCACGCAAAAAATCATCCATGGAAACCTCCCTTCAAGTGGATTCGAGGAGGCTCCGGCGCTCGAAGATGCGCTCCAACGCCCCGAGCGCAGAGGCCACCTCGGCCTCGGTCGTCTCCTCGCCGAACGAGAAGCGAACGGCGGTGTCCGCGCGCCCAGCGCCCGTCATCGCGCCCACCACGGGCGAAGGCGCTGCGGTTCCGGCGCTGCACGCGGCGCCGCTCGAGACCGCGACGCCTTCGAGGTCCAGCGCCGCCGCGAGCTCGGGGGAGCGCCACCCGAGGAACGACAGGTTGCTCACATGCGGGGCCCGCGAGGCCTCGCCGTTCCGCAGGACCTGGACGCCGAAGCGAACGCCGAGCGCCGTGGCCGCCGCCTCGAAGCGATCGCGAAGCGGCTCGAGCCGACCGTACCGCTCGTGCCCGTCGAGGGCGCGCTCCGCCGCGCACCGCAGCCCAACCGCCAGGCTCGCATCCTGGGTCCCCGGCCGAAGACCGCGCTCCTGGTCTCCACCGCGGAGGACCGCGCGAAGCGTGAGGCCAGGCCGCGTCACCAGGGCGCCGATGCCCTTCGGGCCCCGTAGCTTGTGAGCCGCAACCGTGACCGAATCGGCTCCACTCCAGCTGTCCGCACCGAGCCGACCGACGGCCTGCACGGCGTCGCAGTGCAGCAAGGCTCCGGCCCGATGAGCGAGGTCGGCGGCGAGCGCAACGGGCTGAAGAACACCGGTCTCGTGGTTCACGGCCTGGACGCAGACGAGTCCCCCGCCCGGGCTCGTGTCGACGAGGAGACCCGCGAGGTGGTCCGCGTCGAGGCGTCCGTCGGAGCGCACGTCGATCCAATGGATCGCGCGCCCCTCCTCGCGAAGGCGCTCCGCCACCCGCACCACGGAGGGGTGCTCGAGGCGGCTCAGGTAAAGGGGCCCCTCGACGCTTCGGAGCGCGAGGTTGTTCGCCTCCGTCCCCCCGCCGGTGAGGAGGACGTCTCGCGGGTGAAAGCCAACCAGCTCCGCGACCGCACGGCGCGCGCGATCGAGCTCGGCGCGAGCCCGCTGCCCCGGCCGATGAACGCTCGCCGGGTTGGCCCACGTCGTCATGGCCGCGTCTCGCATCGCCTCGAGGATCTCGGGCAGCGGCGGTGTCGTGGCGTTCCAGTCGAGGTAAACGTGCCGCATCGCCACGCGCCTCAGGTCGAGAGCCGCTCGGCATCGAGCTGGACCGGCGCCACCGAAGCCACGCTGAGCGCGAAGGACACCCCCCGGAACGCGCCCCCGCCAAGGCTCACGTCGCACGGCGACGCGACCGTGAGCTCACCGCCGAGGCCGCGCGCGATGCGGCGCGCAATCGCGAGGCCAACTCCGGTGCCGCCGTGCTCGCGCGTGACGGAAGAGTCGACCTGGTAGAAGGCGTCGAAGATGCGGGCCTGCCGCTCCTCGGGGATGCCCGCTCCGGTGTCGGCCACGGTGACCCGGTATCCCCCGTCGGTCGCGTCGAGCCGGACACCGACCCGACCACCGCTCGCGACGAACTTCGTCGCGTTGTCGAGGAGCTGAGCCACCGCGCGTTGGAAGCGCTCGGCGTCCCCGACCGCCGGCGCGTCGCGTTCAGGGATGTCGGTGACGAGCTCGAGGCCCGCGATTGCGAGAGCACCGCGGTACCGGTCGAGCGCCCGTACGAGCGAGGCGCGAACGTCGTAGCTCGTGTGCGAGAACCGCATGCGCCCCGTCTCGAGGGCCGTAACATCGAGCAAATTGTCAATGATCTGACGCAGCCTCGTGACGCAGTCCTGCACCGAGCCGAGCGCTCGCTTCTGCTGAGGCTCGAGCGGCCCGAGCTCCTCGTCGTGCAAGAGCTTCACGTACCCCACGATCGGCGTCATGGGCGTCGCGAGCTCGTGCGTCACGTTCCGATAAAAAGCCGTACGAGCCGCGTCGACATCCCGCAGGCGAGCATTGACGCGCGACAATTCGGAGACCTTCTCCTCGAGGTGACTCACGATCCGCTGACTCTGCTCGCGGAGCCGCTGGTTGCGGTGAGGGGGGGGCTCCTCGCGCTCGCCTCGGAGGTACCGCGCGAGCGTCTCGGCGAAGGTGCGGGCGTCGATCGGCTTCTGCAAGAAGCCGTCGCAGCCGACCGAGAGGCTGGTGTCGCGGTCGCCCTCGGCCGTGATCGCGACAATCGGCACCCCCTCGAGCGACTTCTCCCCGCGAAGTCGGAGCGCGACCTCGTAGCCATCGAGGCCCGGGATGTTGAGGTCGACGAGGACGAGGTCGGGGCGCGACGAGACGGCGAGACGGACGCCCTCGAGCCCGTCCTCGGCGTCGAGCACGTCGTGGCCTGCGCGCGCGAGCAGCTTGCGCACGAGCAGGCGATTCGCGGGGTCATCCTCGATGTGAACGATGCGAGCCATGAGCCGCGGTTCATGTTACTTACCGCGGGCGAGCATGAGCGACGAGCAAGAAACGCCCGTGACCGGGGGCGCCGCTCCCGCACCCGCTACCGCCGACGTCGTCGATGACGCGCGCACCGACTCCGCGCCGAGCGATGTCGACGCCGCACCCGCCGAACCCGGAGCCACCGGGCCCTCGACGGCGAGCGGCTCGAACGCGGCCGAGGTCGACTCAGGCGCCCTCGCGACCGGCGCGACGATGCCACCCGCGACGATCTACCCCCCGCGCGTGGCCTACGCCCTCGGGGTCCTCGGCGGCGTGCTCGTCGCGATGTCGTTCGCCGGCGTCGGACTCTGGTTTCTATCGTTCGTCGCTTGGATCCCGACCATCCTGGCCATCCGTGGCCAGACGCCGCGCCGAGCGCTGGGCATCGGTCTCCTCGGCGGCTTCGTCGAGATCGCCATCGGCTTCTACTGGCTCACGCCGATGCTGCAGACCTTCAGCGGTTTCCCGCTGCCGCTCTGCGTCCTCTTCGCAGCGCTCCTCACCGCCTATCAGGGCGGCCGGATCGCGCTCCTCACCTGGTGCGCCGCGCGCGTCGAGAGCCGCGGCTGGAACGCGGACCTCGCCTTCGCAGGCGGCTTCGCGCTCTCGGAGCTCGTCTATCCCCTGCTCTTCCCGTGGTACTTCGGAGCATCGTTCCACGAGCACCCGCTGTTCCTGCAGACGGCCGAGCTCGGCGGCCCGATCCTGGTGAGCCTCGTCTTCGTGAGCCTGAACCTCGCCCTCGCCTCGCTGGTTCGCGCTCGACTGCTCGGCGCTCCGGTCGCGCGAGCGACGGTCGCGGTGGGCGTCGGGGTGACGGCGCTCGCGCTCGTCTTCGGTGACGTGCGCATGCGGTCGATCGACGCGCTCATCGCGCGCAGCCAGCCGGTGCGAGTCGGCCTCGTGCAATCGAACATCGATCTCCACGAGCGCCGCGCCGCGCTCCCGGAGAGCCTCCGTCTCACCAAGCTTGCGAAGGATCAAGGCGCGGAGCTCGTCGTGTGGAGCGAGGCGACCATCCCTCAGCCGTTCGACGCCAAGAACTACCCGAACGCGCTTCGCCAGACCCTCGGCCGGAAGCTCGGTGTGCCTGCGGTCGTCGGCGGCGTCCTCTACGAGCGAATTCCAGGCGCCCTACCAAACAACCGGCGGCTCGCGCGCTACTTCAACTCGGCCTTCACGGTCGACGACAAGGGTGAGGTCACGGGCCGCTACGACAAGCAGTTCCTGCTGATGTTTGGGGAGTACCTGCCGTTCGGCGAGATGTTCCCGTCGCTCTACGAGGTGTCGCCGAACTCGGGCGCCTTCACGCCGGGCCAGTCGTTCGAGCCGCTCCGCCTCGGCGAGCATCGGCTCGCGACCATGATTTGCTACGAAGACATCATCCCGAGCTTCGTCAACAAACTCGTCCGCGCCGGCGACCCTGACCTGCTCGTCAACCTGACCAACGATCGCTGGTTCCAGAACCCACGCGCCGGACACGCCGGAGAGCGAGATACGTTCGAGCCCATTCAGCACTTGGCGCTCGCGAAGCTGCGCTCGATCGAGCATCGGATGTACCTGGCGCGCGTCAGCAACAGCGGCCTGTCGGCGCTCGTCGACGCGAACGGTCGCGTGGTCGTGCAGACCCAGGCGATGCGGCCCGAGGTCCAGGTCGGCGAGGCGCGCTACATGCGCGTGCCGACGCTCTATTCGATCGTCGGGGATGTGCCCTGGTGGGTCATCTCGGGGCTCACGCTGGCGGCCTGCTTCCTCCGGCGCCCCTCGCGCGGCGCCGCGGCTACTGTGCCGGGACCTTCAGCGACTTCTTGAAGCGCTTCGCGTCCGCGAACATGTCGACGTTGGTGAAAACGTAGGTGGCGTTCTCGTGCTTGGCGCCGGACGCGATCTCGCTGAGCTTCTCGATCGCAGGGTCCTCGTAGCGCGACTTGTGCCCGGCAGGCCCATGCAGCCGATAGTACGCAACGTCGCGTGACGAGAGACCGGCCTGGAGCGGATCGCGCGCGATCACGGCGCCTACGTCTTCGGCGATCGCATCGCAGTCGTCGAGATCCCAGCCCTCGCTCGGCTCGAACACGACCATGTCGAAGCGCTGCTTCACCTCGGCGAGGAACTGCTTCAAGACCGCCTTGTTGGCGCGGTTCGAGGCGAACTCGGGCGGCCCGACGAACACCGCAGTGCGCGCCTCGAGCTGCGCCGCGATGTCCTCGATCGCGTCGAGCGCCGTCTCGGTCACCTTGCCGACGCGGAAGCCCTCCTGCCCCACGTTGCGAGGGCCGAGCAGCGCGAAGCGGAAGCCGCTCGGGGCCTCGCGACGCCAGCGTCGGATCGTGCCGCGCCCCGGGATGGACAGGTGGGTCTCCTGGACCTCGACGAACGAGAATTCCTTGAAATAACGGGTCGCCGGGACGGGGAAACCAGCGCAGCCGACGGTGATCATCGGGCGAGACGGTAGCCCAGCAGTGTCGCGGAAGCTACCGTTGGCTGCGCCGGAGCTTACGCAGCAAGCGGGCCCGCCGGAGCGCGCTATCCGCGGGCACCTCGCTCGTCCCCCGCTCGACCTGCTCGAGGGCCCGGGCTGGATCGCGCAGGTGGTGCTCGTAATGCTTGGCGAGCGCGAGGCGCGCGTCGGGGTCCTCGGCCCGAGCAAGCAGCGCCTCGAGATCGGCGACCGAGCCCCGACGATCACCGCGCGATCGGGCGATCGCGGCGCGCGTTCGAAGCGCCTCCGACGCGTCATCCTCCGCCGTGGTCGATAGAAGCACCACCCGGTGGCGCTCGGCCTCCTCGCTCGAGACGGCGCGCTCCACCGCGCGGTCGGCGAACGCCTTTGCCCACTCGAGATCACCGGCGCGCTTCATGACGCGCGCGATTCGGCTGAGGTCGCTCGTGTTCGTCGGCCGCTCGCCCTCGAGCGCGTCGACCTCGCGCCCGTAGTGCGCCAGGAGCGCGATCAAGCTCCTGACATCGTGGCGATTGTGGACGAGGACCTCGCCGAGCGGCCCTTCGTCACCCGAGAACAGGTAACCCGCGTAGCGCAGCGCGACCTCCTCCCCCGAGATGTCAGGCCCTCGCTCGTGCGCGAGCACGCGACGCTCGACCACTCCGAGCGACATCCGAAAGCGCTTCCGATCATGCACGCGCCGCGCGACGTGGAGGAGGTCGAGGTGCGGGCGCGACGGCCAGGGTCCCACCCGCGCGAGCACCGAACGAGCCGCGAGGAGCGGCAGATCGAACGACTTGCCGTTGTAGCTCACGAGGAACCGCGCGGCCTCGATGCGCCTGCGGACGTGCTCGAGCATCGCCGGCTCGTCGTCGAGATCGCGGAGCAGCAGCTGCTCGACGACGAAGCCGCGGCGGGACGGGTCGTAGTAGGCGAGGCCGACCAGGAAGGCACGGTTCGCCGCGGCGCCGCCGAGACCGCTCGTCTCGGTGTCGAGGTAGAGCGCGCCGTCGCCCGCGAGCGTCTCGAACGACGTGTCGAGCGCGAGGCGCGAGACGAGCCGCATGTCGGCGTCGAGCGCGCTGCCAAGCCGCACCTGTCCGACGCACTCGTCGAGCGACGCGACCTCGACCGAGAGGTGGGTCGCCCCAAGCGCACCGACGTCGGTCACGAGCGAGAGGCTGCCGCTCGCGTCGCCCCAGGAGGGCGCTGGTACGTCGACGCGCGGCGGCGCGGTCACGATGGCGTCCGCGAGACCGTTCGCGGCGAAGACCGCCTCGCGGCGCCTCAGCTTGCCGAGCAGCGTGCTCATGACCCCTCGGAGCTCGCACGACGCGCGTCGTTCGGGGTCGGCGGGGCGTCGCGACGCAGGTCGGCAACCAGCCGGTCCACGGCCGCCATGAGGTCCTCCACCGTGCCCTCGTTGTCGAGCACGATGTCCGCCGCCGCCACCTTCGCCTCGAGCGGGAGCTGCGCGTCGACCCGCCGATCCGCCTCATCCGCGTCGATGAGCTCGCGCCTCATCAACCGACGCCGCTGCGCAGCTCTCGAGAGCGCGACCACGACCAATGGACGAAACGCTCGCTGCAGCCCGTTCTCGACGAGCAACGCCGCGTCATAGCAAGCAAGCTCGACACCGCGCGCCTCGAGCTCGCCGATCCGTCGCGCCGTCTCGGCCGCGATGCGCGGGTGCAGGATCGCCTCGAGGCGACGGCGAGCCGCAACATCGGCGAAGACCCGCGCGCCGAGGCGCTTGCGATCGAGCGAGCCGTCGAAGGCGAGGACGTCGCCGAACTCGGCTACGACCGCGGCGAGCCCCTCGGAGCCCGGGAGCACGACGTCCCGCGCGACCTCGTCGGCGTCGATCACCGGCACGCCGAGGGCAGAGATGCGACGCGCGACCGTGCTCTTGCCCGAAGCGACGCCACCCGTGAGACCGAACACCCGGATCGTCATGCTCGGACGTTCAGTCTTACCCAAACGTTCGCGAAAAACCTAGCGATTTGGTACCTCCATCGCATGTGTCGGCTCTTCGGGTTCCGGAGCGTCATCCCAAGCCAGGTCCACCGCTCGCTCCTCGCCGCGGACAACGCGCTCGGCGTTCAGAGCAACGCCCACCCCGACGGCTGGGGCGTCGCGCACTACGTCGACGGCGCGCCGCACGTCACGCGCGCGCCCTCGACCGCGATGAACGACGCGATCTTTCAACGGCTGAGCGGCATCGTGGCATCCGAGACGTTGCTCGCTCATGTAAGGAAGGCGACCGTCGGACCAAAGACGGTCCTCAACTGCCACCCGTTCCAATACGGCAAGTGGGTTTTCGCACACAACGGCGAGGTCCGACGCTTCGAGTCGAAGCGAGGGGACCTGCTCGCCGAAGTAGCCCCCCGTCTACGCCGCTACATCCTCGGTGACACCGACAGCGAGGTGCTCTTCTTCATCCTGCTCACCGAGCTCTCCGCGCACGGGCAGCTCTCGAGCCGGCTCGGAGTCGACGAGCTCTCCGCGGCGATCCGGACGACCGTGAAGAAGGTGCGCGCTCACTGCGACACGCCGGAGGACCCGTCGCTCCTCACGTTCATCATCACCGATGGCGTCTCGATGGCGGCGACACAGGGCGGCAAGGAGCTCTTCTTTTCGACCCACAAGTCCCGCTGCGCCGACCGGGACACCTGCCCCCACCTCGCGCCCGAGTGCGAGTCGGCGACGGCGACCGGTCACGTGAACCACCTGGTGTTCTCGAGCGAGGTCATCCGGGGCGACAACGTCTGGACGGAGCTCGGCGCGGGCGACATCGTCGCCATCGACTGGCGCATGCGGCTCACGCGCGCGCACGTCGAGCGACGCACGCTGCCGGTCGATTGAGACTTATCAAGTGGTGACCTGGGCACGCACCTCGCTTACGAGGGAAGCGAGCGCGGTCGACGGCGTCACGACCACGAAAGGCTCGTCCGTTGCCTCGAGGCGATGAAGCCTCTCCGGGAGCGCGAGGAGTGAGCGCCTGGCGTGAGCGCGGAGCTCTTCGAGCCGAGGCCGAGGTGCGAGCCGAACGCCACCCTCGAGCCTGGGCGACAGGAGCCCCTCGGCGCCGTCGGGCACGGGCTCGGTCGCGAGGGCGAGGACGTCTTCGAGCTCACCGTCGCGCCGCGTCCGGCGATACACCTGATGCGCGCCCGGATAGGTCGCCTTCCCCTCGGCGAACTTCGCGATCGAACGACGCAAGCCTCCGCGCGTCCACTCCACGACCTTGTACACGCCACCGAGGGACGGAGCGTCCTTCGAGCAGACGAGCTCGGTCCCGACTCCGTAGCTGTCGAACGGCGCCCCGGCGGCTCGAAGCTCCGCGATGGAGTGCTCGTTCAGGTCGCCCGAGGCGAGGATCTTGGTGTGCGTCAAGCCATGCCGATCGAGGATCGCGCGCACGTCCTTGCTGACGGAGGCGAGATCTCCCGAGTCAATCCGAACGCCCTTCAGCTTCTCTCCGACGACGCGCGCCGCGCGCTCGGCACCTCGCCGCGTGTCGTACGTGTCGATGAGGAGGATCGTGCTGTCGGGGAAGGTGGCGGCATAATTCGCGAAGGCCTGCTCCTCGTCGTCGTGCGCCATTGTCCAGCTGTGCGCGGCCGTGCCAAGGACGGGGATGCCATAGCGTCGCCCGGCCTCGACGTTCGACGTCCCGACGAAGCCGACGAGGTACGCCGCACGCGCGGCGGTGAGCGCGGCGTCGGGGTGCGTTCGACGAGTGCCGAACTCGAGCACGCCTGCATCCCCGGCGGCACGTACGACGCGCGCAGCCTTCGAGGCGATCATGGTCGCGTGGTTGACCGCGCTGAGGAGGAAGGTCTCGACGAGCTGCGCCTCGACGATCGAGCCGCTCACCTGAATCATCGGCTCGCCGCCGAACACGACCGTGCCCTCCGAGACGGCGCTCACCGAGCCGCGGAACCGGAAGGTTCGCAGGTAGTCGACGAACGCGGGCGTCATCGCGGCCTTCAGCGCCGGGAGCTCGCGCAAGAAAGCGATGTCGTCGTCCTCGAAGCGCAGCGCCTCGAGGTAGTCGAGCGCCTCTTCGATCCCGCACGCGACGAGGTAGCGCCGCGCCTTCGGGAGCTTTCGAACGAACAGCTCGAAGGTCGCAGAGGTGTCGGCGAGGCCGCGGTGAAAGTACCCCGCGGCCATCGTGAGCTGGTAGAGGTCGGTCGCAAGGGCCCGCATGCCCCGTGCTATACCCCGTCGCGTGGCACGGATCATCGACGGCAAGGCCCTCGCGGCGACGACGCGTGCGCGGGTCGCAGAGGAGGCGGCGGCGTTCACACGCGAGCATGGTCGCGCACCGGGGCTCGAGGTCGTCCTCGTCGGAGAAGACCCCGCGAGCGTCGTGTACACCCGCAACAAGGAGAAAGCGGCCGCCGAGGTTGGGATCCGCGGCGCGCTGCACCGGCTGCCCGCCTCGGCGTCGCAGCGCGAGCTCCTCGAGTTCGTCGCGCGCCTCAACGCTGACGACGCGGTCGACGGGATCCTCGTCCAGCTGCCGCTGCCGAAGGGCCTCGACGCCGACGCGATCCTCGACGCCATCGATCCGGCCAAGGACGTCGACGGCTTCCACCCGCTAAACGCCGGCCTGCTCGCCGTCGGTCGCGGCGGACTTGTGCCCTGCACTCCGAAGGGCTGCCTCGCGCTGCTCGACCACGACCTCGCGACTGAGGGCGAGCCCCTCGATCTCGCGGGCAAGCACGCGGTCGTCATCGGCCGGAGCAACATCGTCGGCAAGCCGATGGCGCAGCTCCTCCTGGCGCGAAACGCGACCGTCACCATCGCGCACTCGCGCACGCGCGATTTGCCTGCGCTCTGCCGCGAGGCCGACATCCTCGTCGCGGCGGTCGGGCGCGCCCGCATGGTGCGCGGCGGCTGGCTCAAGGCCGGCGCTATCGTCCTCGACGTGGGCATCAACCGCGACGCTGACGGGAAGCTCTGCGGCGACGTCGACACGACCGAAGCGCTCTCGCACGCGGCAGCGGTCACGCCGGTCCCGGGCGGAGTCGGTCCGATGACGATCGCCATGTTGCTCTCGAACACGCTTCTGGCGGCGCGGGCGAGGCTCGCGGCGAGCGCGGCCCCCTGAGCGACGGCGAACGGGAGGACGGCGAACGGGAGCGTCAGCCGGCGGGCTGCGACGCGACCGACAGCTTCGCGCGATGGACGAGCGCGGCTGCGCCGATGAGGGCGAGGCTGATGAGCTGCGAGGTCGAGAGCCCACCGGCGCCGCCGCGATCGTCGGCGCGCACGAACTCGAGCGCGAAGCGCGCCGCGCCGTAGAGGCCGAGAAACCAAAGAAAGACCTCACCGTCGTAGCGCTTGCGGCTCTGGAACCAGCCGACGCACACCGCCGCGATCGCGAACGACGCGAGCGACTCGTAGACCTGCGCTGGATGGACCGGGAGTGACGGGAGGCTTGGGTGCGCGAGGAGCTTCGCCTTCGCTTGAGCCTCGCTCGCGGGGCTATGTCGCGGAAACGCGAGCGCGAGCGCGCCGCCGCTGGGCGAGCCAAAACAGCAGCCCGCGAGGAGGCAGCCGATTCGACCGAAGCCGAGCCCGAGCGCAATGCCCGGCCCGGACAGATCCGCCGCCTTCCACACATCGAACCGGTCGCGGCGCAGAAGCCACACCGCGCCTGCGGTCGCGAACACGAGGCCGCCGTAATACACGAGCCCACCCGCCCAGAACTCGGCCCAGCGGAAGCACATCCGCTCCGACGGGTGACAGACCCCCTTGGCCGCATCCCAGACGCCGCGGTAGCGCTCGGACGCGCACGCGGCCTTGCCGATCGGCCAATCGACCTTCGACGGGTCCGTGCAGAGGTGCACGTAGTCCCAGAAATATCCGTCGAAAAGCACGTGGAACACGCGCCCGCCGATGACGCCGAGCAGCAGCGACGCGAGCGAGAGGTCGACGATCACGTCGGGGTTCAGCCCGAGGCGGCGCGCGTGGATCACCGCGACCGCGGTCGCGAAGGTGAAGCCGGTGACGAGGAGGACGAAGTACGCCGGAAACGAGACGTCGAGGAGGTTGAACAGCTCAGGACGCATCGGCTCAGCGGTCGCCGCCCAGCGAGGGAGTTCCCTCCGAGGTAGCCGCCGGGGGCGCGGCGGCGTCGACCGGTGGGCCCGCAACCAGCGCAGCGGCATCGCGCGGCGCGGCGCTCTTCGGAGGTGCCGCCGGCGGCTTCGCCGCGACCTCGCGGGACGTGAACATGTCGACCGCCATGAGCCCGACGCCGACGCAGATCGCGATGTCGGCGACGTTGAACGTGGGCCAGTGCTTCTCGTCGGCGCCGACTTTCGTGTAGCAGTCGATGAAATCGATGACCCAACCGTAGAGGATACGGTCGACGAGGTTGCCGAGCGCGCCGCCGAGGACCAGCGGGAGCCCCCACTTCAGGGCGCGCTGCCCGGGGGTGAGCTTTCGGTACAGCGAAAGAATGAACACGATCGCCGCGACCGAGACGACGAGGAAGAACGGCCGCCGCAGGGACTCCGCCTCTCCCTGAAGAATGCCCCACGCTCCGCCCTTGTTGGTCGCGAAGATGAGGTTCACGTAGTTCGGAATCACCTCGATCTTCCGCTCCGCGCGCAGACCGAACCCCGCCTCGAAGTGGTGCTTGATCCACTGCTTGGACGCGACGTCGGCCACCAGATTGACGACCGTCACGACGACGAGGAACCCATAGGAGGGCTTCCACGACGGTGCCACAGGCGCCTCGGTCGTGGCGGGCGGCGCCAGTTGAGCCGAAGCCTCAAGGTCCGTCGTCGCCCCGTCGCTCTGCACTTCGTCGGTCATGAAAGCGCCTACCAGTACGACATCGCGGGCATCGGGGCAAAGGCACAATCTTGCCAAGCACTGAACATCCGTATATCGAACAGGCATGCCCGCTCCACCCTGGGAGATCCGCACCGGGCTCGGCGCCGTCTTGCAGGACTGGCTCGACGGTCCGGTCGGTCGACAGCTCGTGGCCGACCGATCGTTTCCCGCCGAGGAGGCCGAGTACGGAGACATTCCCCTCGATCTCCACGGGGGGCTCCGCGAAGCCCTCGCGCGCCGTGGCATCGAGCGCCTCTACCAACACCAGCTCGAGGCGCTCGCCAGCGCGCGCGGACGCCGTCACACCGTCGTTGCGACACCGACCGCGAGTGGCAAGAGCCTCTGCTTCAACCTGCCCGTCCTCGACGCTGTCGCGAACGAGCCCGGAGCGACGGCCATCTATCTCTACCCGACGAAGGCCCTGAGCCGGGACCAAGAGGCCTCGCTCCACGGCCTCTCGCGAGACGCAGGCCTCAGCGTCGCTGCCACCGTCTACGACGGGGATACGCCCGGCGACGCACGCCGCGCCGCGCGCCAGAGCTCGCGCATCGTGATGACGAACCCCGACATGCTGCACTCGGGCATCCTGCCGCAGCACGCGAGCTGGTCGCGGGTGATGCAGAACCTGCGCTACGTGGTGCTCGACGAGCTGCACACCTACCGCGGCGTCTTCGGGTCGCACGTTGCGCACGTGCTCGGACGACTCAAGCGGATCGCAGAGTTTCACGGCGCGTCACCGACGTTCATCGGCGCGACCGCGACGATTGGAAATCCGGGCGAGCATGCCGCGAGGCTCCTCGGCGTGCCCGCGTCGGAGGTCTCGGTGGTGGCCCGTTCGACGGCGCCTCGTGGCGAGCGGCGCGTGCTCGTCTACAACCCCCCCGTCGTCAACGCCGAGCTCGGGATGCGCGCGAGCTATCTGAAGAGCGCGGTCAGGCTCGTCGGCGATCTCGTCGCGGCCCGCGTTCGTACGCTGCTCTTCGGGCAATCCCGCAACGCGATCGAGATCATGGTGAAATACCTGCGCGATCGCTTCGCGTCGCAGCCGACGTTGGCCGAAGCGATCGTGTCGTATCGAGGCGGATACCTGCCCGACACACGCCGTCGCGTTGAACGAGGCCTGAGGAGCGGTGAGCTCCTCTGCGTCGTCGCGACCAACGCGCTCGAGCTCGGCATCGACGTCGGAGAGCTCGACGCCGTGGTGTGCGCCGGCTACCCCGGCTCGGTCGCCGAGACCTGGCAACGCTTCGGTCGTGCTGGGCGCCGCGGTGAGCCGAGCCTCGCGGTGATGATCGCGTCGAGCGCACCGCTCGATCAGTACCTCGCGTCGCACTCACGACATCTCGTCGGACAGGCGAAGGCCGACGACGCCGCCACTCCAGGGCGCGTCGGGGCCTTCGAGCACGCGCGGATCGAGCCAGAAAATACAGAGGTTTTGCTCCAGCACCTGAAGTGCGCCGCCTTCGAGCTGCCCTTCCGAAACGACGAGCCGTACGTCGCGCTCGACACCGACGAGACGAACTCGGCGCTGGGCTACCTCGCCGACAACGGCGTCCTCCATCGTGGCCGTGACCGCTTTCACTGGGCGTCGACCGACGCCTTCCCCGCCAACCACGTGTCGCTTCGGCGCATCGGCTGGGACAACTTCGTCATCATCGACGTGGCCACTGGCCTCGCCCTCGCCGAGCTCGACTGGCACTCGACCCCGACGATGCTGCACGAGCAGGCGATTTATCAGCACGAGGGCGAGCAGTACCAGGTCGAGCGCCTCGACTACGAGAACCACAAGGCCTACGTGCGCAAGGTCGTCCCCGACTACTTCACGACGGCGATGCGCCACCAGAAGATCCGCGTGCTCGAGGAGCGGGCGCAGCTGCCCCTCACCACCGACGAAGGCGAGCACCGCGCGAGCGCGGGCTGGGGCGAGGTCAGCCTCGTCGAGAAGGTCGTCGGCTACAAGAAGGTGAAGTTTCACACCCACGAGAACGCGGGCTACGGCGACGTTCGGTTGCCGGAGCACGAGATGCACACCACGAGCTTCTGGCTCACGCTGTCAGAAGAGCTCTGTCGCTCGCTCGGCCGCGCGGTCGCGGTCGAGGGGCTGACCGGCCTCTCCCACGCGCTCGAGCTCGTCTCGACCCTCGCGCTCATGTGCGATCCACACGACCTCGGGCGGACGCTCGGGGACGCCTCGCCCGAGGAGGGGAGCCCCTCGTTCGAGGCCACCGCCTATCTCTACGACAACGTCCCGTGCGGCGTGGGGCTCGCGCAGCGCATCCACGAGCGAGCAGGAGAGCTCCTCGCGCGCGCGGCCGAGCTCGTCACCGGGTGTGCGTGCGATCTCGGGTGCCCGTCGTGCGTTGGCGCGACCGCGCTCGCATCGAGCGCTTCGCCCGTCGCGGTGCATGTCGCGGCCCCCTCCCCTGTCGTGGACCGCAAGAGCGCCGCGCTGCGGCTGGTGCTGCAGCTGGGCCTCCTCCGCCGGGAAGGCGAGGCTGGACGCTCGCAGGAATGATCGTATTCTCTGCTCATGCGAGGCCTTGGTCTCCGCGCCACCTTCGTCGCTCTGCTCGCGTCGCTGGGCGCGTGCATCGCGTCGGCTCCAACGGGCATCCGGCGACAGACGGACGGCGACGGAGGCAGCGGCGGGGGCTTCCTCGCGACGACGGCGGACGGCGCCTCGGAGACGGCCCCTTCGGCGGGCGCGGGCTCGAGCGAGCCGCACGCGGTCCTCGGCGTCACGCCTCCGCACGGGCCGTTCGTTGGCGGACAGACCGTGCTGGTGTCCGGCAAGGGGTTCACCCCCGAGGTTCGCGTGTTCTTCGGTGAGGTCGAAGCGACCGGCGCCGTCACCATCGACCCCACGAAGGCGCAGGTCGTCGCGCCGCCGCATCCTCCGGGGCCGGTCGATGTCACGACGCAGAACGGCGACGACGAGTCGACGCGACGAACGCTCCCTGGTGCGTACACCTACGACCCGCTGACCGTCGACCCCGACACGGGCCCGGTCGCGGGCGGGACGGTCGTCACCATCAAGGGTTTAGGAAATCATTGGGATCAGGAGGCGAGCGTCGAGGCGTCCATCGACGGAAAGCTTTGCCTGACGACGACCGTGGTCGGCCCCGACGCGGTGACGTGCACCGCACCTAAAGGAACACCCGGTTCGAAGACCGTGAGCGTCGTCGCGACGAGCGCCACGGTGTCGTCTTTTGACGCGTTCACCTACCAAGACAGCGCCGATGGCTTCAAGGGAGGCCTAAGCGGCAAGACGCTCGCCGGCAAGCTCACGGTCCTCGCCTTCGACAACTTCACCGGCGATGCGCTCGTCGGAGCGCACGTCATCGTCGGCGACGATGCGACCACCGGCCTCTACCAACAAGCAAACGCGAACGGCGTCGCGACCTTCAAGAGCTCGAAGCTCGACGGCAAGGCGACGGTCACCGTCGCGGCTTACTGCCACGCACCGATCACGTTCGTCGACGTCTCCGTGGACACGGTCACCGTCTACCTCGACCCCACGCTGACGCCGGCGTGCGCCGGGAGCGGTGATCCGCCCCCGGTCGGCGGGAAACCCGTCCTGACTGGGACCGTACAGGGCGAGCTCGTCTGGCCCAAGGCGGGCGAGTTCAAGAAGGGCGAGTGGACGAACGTCCCCCCTCCTGCGAACGCCGATGAGGAGCGCGTCGCGTTTCTTTTCTTCGCGACCCGCGACCGTGCCCGCAAGTTTCAGCTTCCGAGCGAGTCGAACGCGGTCTTCGAGTCCTCTCCCGGGGACATCGGCTATGGCTTCAAGGTCTCGAGCGTGCCGGGATATCAGGCGATGTACGCGCTCGCCGGCATCCGTAACAAGGTCACCCAGAAGTTTGTCGCGTATTCGTTTGGCGCCACGAAAGGCGTGGCCGTTTTTCCGGGCAAGACGACGGAGTCGGTCGTGATCACGATGGGCCACGCGCTCGACCAGAAGCTCGTGCTCGCGCCGTCACCGCCTGCGTCGAACGCAAAAGGGCCGGACCGCTTCCACGGCAAGGTGGTGATTGAAATCGCGCAGTCGTACTTCGCGCTGCTGCCCGACGCCGAGAAGACGCCGCTCCTGCCGCTCGCCGGGCCGGTCGCGTTCGTCGGAATGCCTCCGCTCGACGGGGACCTCACGGGCATGCGCTACCTCGCACTTGCCGAAGCCGTCACGGGGCCACAGCTCGGAGCGCCTCTCAGCGCGGTGCGCTCGCTCTCTGCGACCTCGACGAGCGCGCCCATCAACGTCGACGGCTTCGTGCGGCTCCCGGTCCTCACCACGCCGCTCGAGGGAACGAAGTTCGACGGCCGACACCTCGCAGCGAGCTACCCGACCGGGGGCTTCCCGGCGGACCTCACGATCTACGAGGTCCTCAGCGCGGGCAGCGCGTGGCAGGTCGTGGTCCCAGGCGCCGACAACGCGGTCTCGCTCCCAGACCTCACGCCGTACGAGCAGGCAGGTTTGCCAACGGGGCCGCTGACGATCGTGGTCCGAGGCGGCCGCGTGCTCGACTTCGACTACGGCAAGCTCACCTACCGACAGCTCCAGCCAGTGGGGATGACCGCGTACGCGCTCGACCTCTTCAACTCGTTCCTGTGAGCGCTCCTTCACCCGATCCCGTGAGCTCGCGCGAGCTTCGTCCCGTTCGTCCGGTGCCGCGTCGCGCGCTCGTGCGCGGCCTGCTCGCCTGCTACCTGGCGCTCGTCGCCGCGAGCTGCAGCTTCGACCGCGCGACCCGCTGGTACCCCCCTCCGCCCAAGCCGCCCCCTCCCCCCCTCTGCGAGGTCGGCGTCCGTCGCTGCACGAGCTCGCTCGAGGAGTGTGTCCTCGGAAGCGACGGCGCGGCGACGTGGAGCGTCGTGGAGGCGTGCGCCGAGGCGGGCCTCCTCTGCTCGGGCAAGCTCCTCGCGTGCGTCGCGTGTGAGCCGGACGAGACGTTTTGTGCGGGCAAGGAGGTTCGGCGCTGCGACGCACAAGGCTCCACCAGCGCGCTCGAAGAGACGTGCGACGCCGCGATCGGGAGCGCCTGTCGAGGTGGCAGCTGTAGGCAGCTATGCCTGGTCGCGAGCGAAGAGAAGAGCAATGTCGGCTGCGAATACTGGGGCGTCGATCTCGACAACGCGCGCGTCGACGAGAGCCACAACGCCGCCGCGCAGCAGTTCGCCATCGTGGTGTCGAACCCGCAACCCGACGTCGCCGCACGCGTGCGCGTGTTCCAGGACGACGGTCAGCCGGGCGACGCGCCCGCCCCCGAGCTCGTGACCGAGGCGTTGATCCCTCCGCTCAACCTGCGCGTCTTCAAGCTCGGCCCACGTGAGGTCGACGGGAGTCCGGAGGGCGAATACGACGCCGGGACACACACCGCTCTGACGCGCCACGCATATAAGATCACGAGTGATTTCCCGGTCGTCGCGTATCAATTCAACCCGCTCGAGAACGCCAACGTCTTCTCGAACGACGCGTCGCTCCTCAAGCCTCGTGAGGCGCTCACCTACGACGGCGACTCGGTGACGCTGGCCTACGTCGTCGCGGCCTGGCCTCAGACGATCGCGTGGACGGGCGACTCGAACACCAACTTCAACCCTTCGAGCCCCACGAACCTGCGCGCGTTCCTCACCCTCGTCGGCACCACGGAGAAGACCCGCGTCGTCATCCAACCGACAACCGCGATCCGAGAAGGTGGCGCGATCCCGTACACCCCGCCCGGTGGCGTCCTCGAGCTCGAGATCGGCGCCTTCGACGTCGTGAACCTCGAGACCCCCGACTTCGACTCGTTCGACGCCGACTTCACCGGCACCCGCATCTCCTCCGACAAGCCCGTCGCGGTGTTCAGCGGTAGCGAGGCCTCGGACGCGCCGCGCTTCGACTCGCTCAGCGAACGTCGCTGCTGCGCCGACCACCTCGAGGAGCAGCTCGACCCGGTGCGCACCGCCGGCAAGCGCTTCGCCTTCGCCCACTCGCCGAGCCGGACGCGTGCCGTCGTCGAGGCCGGAGGGGTCGTCGAGGAGGCGCCCGAGCCCGAAATCTTCCGCTTTGTCGCGACCGTCGATCCCATGACGACGATCAAGACCACGCTTCCGCCCCCGCACGACGTGCTGAAGCTCTTCAAGACCGGTGACCATGTCGACGTCGCCGTCGAGCACGACTTCATCGCCGTCGCCGACCAACCCATTCATGCCGCCCAGCTCATGACGAGCCAGGACGCCGCAAACGTGCCGCGTGGCCTCCCCGGCGGCGACCCGAGCCTGCTCATCGTCCCCCCTCAGGAGCAATTCCGAGCGGATTACGTGTTCCTCACACCGGACAAGTACGCGTTCGACTTCATCACGGTCGTCGCGCCCGTCGGAGCGAAGGTCTACCTCGACGGAGAGCTCGTCGGCGCACAGCTGTGCCGAACGAGCGCGACCGATGGGCTCACCGCGGACGAGCGCGGCAAGCCTCAGGAGTACGTCACGTACACGTGCCAGCTGAGCTTCCCGCTCATCGACCCCGAGACCGGGGTCCTCTTGCCGGGCATGCAGAACGACGGCGTTCACCGCGTCGATGCGAGCCAGCCGGTCGGTGTCATGGTGTGGGGCTTCGACTCGTACGTGAGCTACGCCTACGCTGCCGGTACCGAGCTTCGCGAGATCGCAGCTCCGCTTTGAGCGAGGCTCGTCAGCGCGACGCGCGCTCGCTGACGAAGCGTCCGTCACGCAGCACGAAGCGCGTCCCGCCTGCGACGCGAGGCTCGTCGACCTCATGGAGCGGATCGCCTGGGATCACGAGCATCACCGGGTCTCCCTCGACGACTCGGGGCTGGATCGGCAAGAGCGACTGACTCTGCGCGAGCGCGAAGGCCTCGGCCACGTCTCCCACGTCGGCGAGGAGCTCGAGCGCACGCAGCGTCGGGGGCGCGAGGAACACGTCCCCTCGATGAAACGCGTCGAGCATCGGCTGCGGCGCCGACCACATCGCCTCCACCGTCTCATGGTGATCGACCTCGCCCGTCTGTCCCTCAGGGGCACGCGCGAGGAAAAAACGCGCGTCGAAGCGTCGAGCCTCGGCCTCGGGCGTCACCCAGCGGGCGAACGGCTCGAGGGCCCCGAGGTCGAGCTGCACGCCGGACGACTCGCCGCGAAGCACGTCGTCGAAGGAAACACCCGAGGCGAGGGCCGCGCGCATGATCGCCACCCGAGGCTCCGTGACGAGCGGGACTCCGAGGAGGATTCCCGCCTCTTCGAGCGCCTCGCGGCAGGCACACACCGCGAGCGCGACGAGGTGCGCCCGCTCGGCCGCGAAGCTCGACGCTTCGAGCCCACGCCGCGGCAGTCCGACGTGGCTCGTCGTTAACCGATCGGCTGCGTCGACCTTCCCACCAGGGAACACGACCGCTCCCCCGAGGAACGGTGAGGACGCGTGCCGCCGAACGAGGAGGAGTTCGACGCCCCGCGGCTCGACGGCGCGCACGAGGAGCACGGTTGCAGCATCGGAAGGGGCGCTCGGCGCGCGCGCGGGGTCGAAGGTCAACATCGCTCGTTTGTTCAAGGCCGTTGTTCACGGTCGCAGAAGCGGAAACGACGCGGAGCGCGGAAAGGATGGTGCTTGACGAGGAGGGGGCGGCTATCGTTAATTCTCCGCCCTCGGACCCTTGCGGAGGTCGAATCGAGCCATGCCTAACACGATGAACAAGACGCAGCTGAAGAAGTTCCGCACGCTCCTCGAAGAGAAGCGTGACGAGATCGTGAAGCGCGCTCAGCAGACCTTGACCGAGGACATGGCCCTCGACGCGAACGAGCTCCCCGACGAGATGGACCTCGCGTCGACCGAATACCTCCAGTCGTTCACCTTCCGCCTGCGCGGCCGCGAGAAGTCGTTCCTCTCCAAGATCCAGAAGGCGATCGAGAAGATCGACCAGGGAGACTTCGGGAACTGCGAGGAGTGCGGCGAAGAGATCTCGCTGAAGCGTCTCGAGGCTCGCCCCGAGACCTCGCTCTGCATCCGCTGCAAGGAAGCACAAGAGCGCGAGGAGAAGGACTTCGCCTGAGAGCGCGGTGTCGCTCGCGCAGGCGCGTTCGGTCGAGACTCGCGCGGAGGCGCTGAGCTCGGCCTGCGCTGTGGGGGTCCGAGGAACGCTTGGCCGAGTGGAGCTGCGCCCCTCCTAGGAGCGCCGAGCTTCCCAGCTTGGATGCGAGTTGGATGCGAGGCGCCCTGACGGTTCGTCGCTCCGCTCAGCGAGCCGTGCCGAGCCCGTCGCGATAGGCTCGGATGGCGTTGACGATCGCGTCCGCCAGCTTTTGACGATAGTCCGCCGTTCCGAGGCGCGCCTCGTCGGTCGGATTCGAGATGAACGAGGTCTCGAACAAGGTGGCTGGCATCTCGGCGCCGACGAGGACGAAGAACGCCGCGGTCTTCACGCCGTGATCCGTGACCTTCCCGTAGCGGGCAAGCGACGACATGGCCGAGGTCTGTAGGAGCTTCGCGAAGGTCCTCGAGTGGATGGTGGTGTCGGCGACGTTGAGACCTGCCGCGATCGACGCCATCTGAGCGTCGAGCATCTTTGGATCGAGCGCCTTGGCGCGTGCGCGCTCCTTCGCGTTGTGGTTCTCGCGAGCCACCGCACGCACCGTCGTCGCGTCCATCTGGCGCGTCGGATCGAGCATGTAGATCTCGATGCCGTCGGCGTGGCCGTCCTCGGTCGCGTTGCAGTGAACCGATACGAAGAGGTCCGAGTGAAACGCGTTCGCGCGCGCCGTTCGCTCCTCGAGGGGAACGAAGACGTCGGTGTCGCGCGTGAGCATGGTCTCGATGCCGAGCTCGGACGCGAGCGCTGGGGCTGCGCGGTGGGCGACGTCGAGCGCGACGTCCTTCTCACGGAGCCCCGTCGGCCCAGTGGCGCCCGCATCCCAGCCCCCATGGCCAGGGTCGAGGGTGACTCGGGTCACGCGCTTGCGCCCCGTCTTCGGTTGCTCGATCGCAGCGGTTTCACGGGTCGAGAGGTCGATGACCACGCGAAAGGGCTCGGGCAGGTAGAACACGCGATGATGCGCCTGCTCGCGAAGATCGATGACGACCCGCGTCCCTTCGTCGCGCTTTCCGAGGCGGACCGCGCTGACGACACCGTCCGCGGTAAACTCGAGCTTTCCACCTCGTGGCTTGGCCCCCGCGAGGTCGAGGAACACGCGATGTCCTCGCGCGGCGTTCGAATCGGGCGCGAGCACGCCGACGTCGTACTTGACCGGCCCGCTCAGCGAGAGGACGACGCGACCTCCGCCCGGCCAGCTGTACGGCTTGACCTCGCGGAGCTCGACCGTGCGCGAACGGATCATCGCGTCGTCTGGTCGGATGACCACGTCACCGAGCGGAGGTGTGGGCGGCGTCGACTCCGCCGACGTTGGTGGCGGGTCCATGAGCTCGGGCGCGGGCGACGATGCGCCCGCGCGGGCGACCGGAAGCGGAGCCGACGAGACGGCGCTCTCGGCTTCGCGGCGAGCTTGCTCCTGCAGGTCCATCCACGCCTGGCCCGTCGGACGGAATGCAGACGCTCCCTCGACGAGTCCCTTGAGCCGCTCGACGCAGGGAGAGTTCGGCGCGGAGACGGCGCCCTGGCGCTCGAAGGCGACGTACAAATCGCGAAACGCGGCAGCCCCATCCTGCTCGACCTCGCCCGCAAGGAGTGCGCGACGGAGCTCTGCGTCGCACGACACGGCGCGGTCCGGCGCGCGGTCGGCCGCAGCGGTGTAGAGCTCGAGGGCCTCGCGGGCGTCCGAGGCGACGTGGTCGACGCGCCAGGCGCGCTCGCGAAGCTGGGCCGCAAGCCATGCGCTTTCGGCGGCGCGAGGCGACCGCCCGTCCTTTGTCGATGCAATCGCGAGGCGGTCGGTGAGAGCCACCACCTCGGCGCGGACCGGCAGGCGGCTCGCCGCCAGCCACTCGCGCGCTAGGGCGACATCATCGGGGACCGGGGTCGCGCTCGACGTCGCAGGGGCCGACTCTTGCGCGGGCGGAGCCGAGCGGCAGGCGGCCAGGAGACCGAGGGCGAGCGCGACCCGACGCATGCCGCGGAATCTGCCACAGGTAGGCGACAGAACCCCACAAACCCATGCTTGGCAAAAGCGCGACGGGCCCGCGCGTTGCACCACTCGAAAAGTCGGTGCTAGCCTCTGGGATCTGACGATGGCACAAGCCTCAACGTTCCCCCGAGTCCCCGAGCGCGGAGCCGCCCAGCTCCCGCCGACGCTCACGCTTGCAGAGGCGAACCGCCTCGCCGACGTGCTCCGCCCTTCCTGGGATGAAGCGTTCGGCTCCGAGCTCGTGCGCTCGTCCCGCGTCGACGTCGCGACCGAACGAGCGAGCGTCAGACCCAGCGCCGCGCAGCTCGACGAAGCGCCGGTCCGTCCGAGCGCGAGACCGCTGCCACCGCCTCAACAAGAGACCGACGTCCGCGCACGCAGGAACATCCCGTCTCCGGTGGTCGACACCGAGGCGGATGACGACGCCCCCATCCTTGCCGGTGCGCCTTCCTCTGGCTCGTCGACGACGAAGATCGCCGTCGGTGTCGCCGTGCTCGCCGTCGCTGGCATCGCGGCGTTCATCGCGACGCGAGGCAGGCCGGGCGCGCCGCCTTCCGCCACCACGGCGGCTGCGACCGCTGCGACGACCGCAGCTGTCACCGCGACCGCGAAGGAGATCTCCCCGCCTCCTCCAGAGGTGCCTGCACCGAAGCCTGAGGCCCCGGCCACGACCGCCGCGACCTCGGCCCCTGCCAGCGCGACGGCCGAGCCTTCGCCCGCCGCTCCCCCTCCTGCGGCGGAACCCCCGAAGCCCGCCGCTCCCCCTCCTGCGGCTGCGGCTCAGCCAGCACAGAAGCCCGTCGCCGCACAGCCTCCCCCTGCAGCCGCTCAGCCCCCGAAAACGAAGACGAATTCGGGCGGTGGTGGCATAGTGCGGGACGCGCCGTTCTGACACTTCACGGACCGGCCGAAGGTTGACGCATGCGCACATCCATTCGTCGAGGGACCCAAGCCGCTGCGCTCATCGCCGCGTTTTCGTTGGCCTCCGGAGCATCCGCCCCCGTCGCGTTCGCCCAGCAAGACAAGGTCACGGAGGTTGCTCGCGCCAAGTTCATGGAGGGCGTGGCGGCGTTCGACGCGAAGCGCTACGTCGAGGCGCGCGACCTCTTCATGCAGGCCTACGCGATGAAGCGTCACCCGGCCGTCTTGCTGAACCTAGGCCTCTGCGAGGTTCGTCTCGGAGAGGCCGACCAAGGCGCCAATCACCTGCAGCAATTCCTGCGGGAGTTCGAACAGGCGACCCCGCAGCAGAAGCAAAACGCGCGGGACGGCATCAACGAAGCGAAGAAGACGGCCGCGTACGTCATCGCGATCGTTGACACGGACGGCGCCACGGTGCTGGTCGATGGCGAAGCCATCGGCCCGAGCCCCCTCGCCGATCCGATCTTCGTGAAGCCGGGCGACCACGATGTCGAAGCGCGCGCGGAGGGCAAGGTGATCCGTACCAAGGTCCAGGCCAAGGTCGGGCTCATGGCGTCCGCGCAGCTCAATCTGCGCTCCGGCGCTGCCGAATCACTCCCGGCCGGCACCAAGAAGACGCCTCGCCCCGCCTCCGGTGGCGACGCCGCCAGCGGTGACGAAGCCAAGCCGGACGAGTCGAACCGTTGGTCCAATGACCTGCCGCCGACCGAGAGCGGTCCTTACGCGGGCGGCGTCGATCCGAACGTCAAGGGCGGCCCGCCGTCGGGCGTTCGGGAGGTCGAGACCAGGCAGGTCACCAACCGTAAAGACTTCCTCCCGTGGATGGCGGAAAACACCGGCGCGATGGTGCTCGCGGGAGTCGGCGGCGCTGGGTTCCTCACGAGCCTGATCGCTGGAATCGCGGCGGGCGTGGCCAAGGGCGACGTGAACTCGGTCACCGAGCAGATCCTCGCCGAGGCTCGCTCCGGCAACCCTGGCTCCTCAGTCCCGGTGAACTACCGCTTGAACGGAAACCCCATCCCCTGCGGCCGCCTGGACACCCCGGAGTCGAGCCTGCCTCACTACCGGAACGCGTGTGACCA
>VGRJ01000028.1 GCA_016875405.1 Deltaproteobacteria bacterium
CCAGACCTTCGCGCTCGTTGCTCGGCGCGTGCCGACCTTGGACCGCGACACCGTGCTCGTCCTCCTGCTCGCGGTCGTGTGACGAAGACGCGAGCGTCGCTCGCTGGGATGCCTGCCGCGCGTTTGGTAGGCTCTTCGACCATGCGCGCCAGTTCGCTCTCGCTCTTGCTTGCCCTCGCGGCGTGCGGCCCCAAGGCCGCGCCCGCCGAAGCGCCGACCTCGCAACCCAGCGCCGCGCTGGTGGCCGCCACGCCGACCGAGGACCTCCCGGTCACTCCGATGAAGACGCCGCCGCCCGACGTGTCGGCGACCGAGAAGGGCGAGCTCTCTGGGCCGTGCGCGCCTCTGCTCACCGCGATGATCGAGGGCGAGGCCGCGGCGATCCGAGCGCTGGACGACGCGTTTCACGACGGCAAGGGCGACGCCGACGAGGTCGCCCTCGCGCTCGCGATGGAGCGCGCGAAGCGGTCCTCCGAGGGCCTCGGAGCCTCCGAGCACCAGCGCTGCCTCGCACTCTTCGAGGCACAGACGAAGCGCAAGCTCTTCGACCACGAGCCGGCCGAGTCCGAGGCGCGCGCGGTGGTCGACAGCTGCGTGAAGCGCGTCGAGGCGGTCTACGGCAAGCAGTCCATGGCGTTCGACGAGGGCGCGCCCCAGGTGCGGCAAGGGCCGTTCTGCCCCGATGATTTTCCCGTGCCTGAGAAGCTCACCGACCTGCCGTATCAGTCCAAGAAGGACGACTGGGACACGCCGGCGTTTCGCTGCCTTCAGTTCGGCCTGCGCGCGAAGCAGCACGTGCAGTTCGAGTACGCGTCGCCCCTAGGCTCGGGCGAGTTCACGTGCATCGGTCGCTTCCGCCCGCGCCAGGGCGGTGCGCCGGTGGAGGTGGTGCGTGGCGGCAAGCAAGGGCCCGGGGGCGAGCTCCTCCTCCAGCCGAAGATCGCCGTCCGGCGGATGACGGCGAAGCGCTGAGCGCCGACCGCGAGCCCGCCGACGCGCTCACTTCAAGAGCTCGGCGCTCTTGATGTAGTCGAGGTTCGGGAACGTCTTGCGGAGGTAGGGGTTGCCCGAGCGAGTGATCTCGCCCTGCTTGGCGCTCGGGGCCTCGCCGTACTCCTTGTTGAGCGAGTCGACGACGCTCATGCCCTCGACCACCTCGCCCACCGCCGAGAAGCCCATCTTGTCGAGGTTGGTGTTGTCCTTGTAGTTGATGAACATCTGCGTCGAGCGCGTGTTCGGGAGCGCCGTCTTCGCGAACGTAAGGCGCGCGCGCTTGTTGCCCTCCTTGACCGGCTCGTCCTGGATGTTCGCGTTCTGCCAAGCCTTGGCGACCTGCGGATGCCCGTGGATTCCGAACTGCACCATGAAGCCCTCGACCGCGCGGAAGAAGGCAATGTCCGTGAAGAACCCGATCTTCACGAGGTTGTAGAGCCGGTCGACGCCGTTCGGCGACCAGTCGCGGTGCGCCTCGACGACGAAGTCACCCTTCGTGGTGACGAACTTCACCTTGAACGTCTCGGGGGCCTGCTCGTTCGCGTCCTTCGGCGCGAGGAGCTTCGCGCTCGGCTCTGCGAGCGCACCCTCGTCCGCGGCTGCGGCGCCCGCGGGGCGCTGGGAAGGCGACGGCTCTGCGGGCGTGTTGTTGCAAGCGACGGCGACTGCCGCCAGGACCAAGGTGCGGAAGGATGACGTCATGCGCGGGGAGATAGAGTCGCCACGCGCGCGGGGCAAGTAGCTAGGGCTCACGACCCGTCGCGTGCGGCGCGGACGAAGCGGTACACGCGAGCGGGCTTGGTGCCGGTCTGCCGCTTCCCCGGCGCCTCCTCGAGCAAGCCCTCGTCGAGCATGCGCTCGAATTTGCGTCGGAAATTCGCAGGATCGTGCGCCTCGCCGCGGATCGCCTCGAAGACCTCGCGGAGCTCTCCCACCGTGAACGTCGGCGGCACGAGCTCGAAGGCGAGCGTCGACACCTCGACGCGCATGCGCAGCCGCGCCAGCGCGGCGTCGAGGATCTCGCGGTGGTCGAAAGCCAGCGTGAGCCGCCGTGCCTCCGATGCGACCGACACCCAGCGAGCGTCCGCGGCGTCGCTGCCCGCTCGAAGCACCGGACCGCCTCGCGCAGCGATCGTGCCGCGGAGCTCGGGGTCGAGCAGCGCGAAATACGCGATGCTGACGACGCGACCCCGCGGATCGCGGTCGGGCGCGCCGAAGGCACCGAGCTGCTCGAGGTAGATGCGTGGGCTCGCGAGCCCCGTCTCCTCGGCGAGCTCTCGACGCGCGGCCGTGTCGAGGTCCTCCCCGCGCGAGCCGCGCTCGTCGCCGACCCGAACGAAGCCTCCTGGCAGCGCCCAGGCCCCGGCAAACGGCGCCTCGCCCCTCCGAACGAGCAGCACCTTGAGGTCGGTGTCGACCACCGTGAACAGCACCACGTCCACCGTGATCGATGGGCGCGGGTACTCGTACACGTACGACTTCGTGGTCTTCGCCTTGCTCACGCGCGCGACGACAAGCGGTACACGGACTCTCCGCGGAACGCCAGCGCGGCCCCGCCGCTTCGCGCGAGCCGGAGCTCACCGAGGCGAGGGTCCTCGAGCGTCCGGAGCTCGAGCGCACCCGGGGTCGCGGCGTACACCTCGAGTCGGTCGGGGTCTGCCTTCGCGAGGCAGAGCCCCCGGTCGAGCACCACGAGGTCGGGGACGTCGGCGTCGACATCGCGCGACCAGCGCGCGTCGTACGACCCGGTGCTCGGGTCCACACGCAGCGTGAGTCGATCGAGCCTGCCCGCGTCCGCGACGAGCGCGACCACGACCGCCCGATCCGCGTGCGCGTCGACGAGCCTATATCCGTCGAGCTCGCGCACGCGAAGCTGTCGCGCGCCGCCGTCGGACCCGAGCAGCGACAGGTAGCTCGCGCCGAGCAGGCTCTGCACCGCGAGACCCGGAAACAGGCGCGTCGCTCGAGGCCACACCCTCGCGACAAGGCGCGGCGTGACGATGACGCTCCCGCCGACCTCGAGCAGCGCGAGCTCGAGCAGCGAGTCCGAGACGCGCCCGAAGAGGCGGCCGCCGCCGACGGTCACCTCGTCGAGCTGCCCGGGGGGCTCGACATACGACTGCGTATCAACGTCGTAGAGGGCGAGCCCACGGGGCCGGCGCTCGACCGTGACCGGGCGGCCGTACCGCGGTGAGAACACGAGCGCGAGCCGCTCGGGCGCGAGGTCCGCGAGCCGGCGACCCTCGCCATCGAGGAGCGCGTCATGGCACTCGATGCGCACCGTGCCATCGCCGAGCTCGTGGACCGCGCGGACCCGCGACGGCGCGGTGATGAGCATGTCGAGCGAGAGGCTTGCCGAGCCTCCGACTGCGACCGGTCGCGTGAAGGGACGCGGCTCGGCGGGTGACGCGGCGATGCACGGGGGCGCCTCGTCTCGCGCGCCCTCCTGCAACACCGCGTGGAGGTAGTCGCGATACGGCGCGGGGATGACGTCGAGCGGCAGCGCGCTCGGAGCCAGCTTGACCCTCGGGTCGAACGCGCTCGCGTGGTGCTTCATTCTGTCGAGCAGCGTGGCGTGCTCTGGGTGCGACCCGCGATAGGGGTGGGCGCCGATGAACAGCTCGAAGGCGAGCACCGCGAACGAAAACCAGTCCGACGCCTCGGAGAACACGGGTGTCCCACGCGGGTCGTAGCCGAGAGGATCCTGGATCGCTGGGGTGATGGCCGAGGCCGGGTAAGAGCGCGTCTCGTAGCTGTCCACGTCGATCGCGAACACCCGCGCATGGCGCGCATCGACGAGGAAATTCAGCTCGTTCGCGTCGACCACGAGCGCGCCCGCCTGGTGGACCGACACGAACACCTGCCGCAGCCGCTCGACGAGGGCGAGGGAGGTGTTCGCGTCGAGCCCATGGCGCTGACGGTACGCGGGGGGGATGACCTGGCACAGCGACCGCGTGTCGCGGAGGTAGCGCATCGTGTAGCCGAGGGCGCGCCCGGTCGACTCGTCTTGCACGAGCGCGTCCGGGCGCACCACGTCGGGGTCGCGAATCGCCGCGAGCTCCTGGAGCTTGCCTACGGGCACCATCGCCGTCGGGTCCGTGAAGATCTTGAAGGCGACATCGCCCTTTGCGTAGATGCTCGCTTGTCCGCCGCGCGCGACGAAGTCGCCGGGCTCGAGCGCCACGCTGCCCTGGCCGCGTACGAAGACCTTCATCGTGACCTCCTCTCGTGGTGACGGGTGAGCTCGCCTCAGAAGCTGAGGGACGGCGACGCGCGACCGCTGCCGAGCGCAAGCGACTGCGCGCAGATCGAGCGACCGACGAAGTCGGCGAGGCGCGCGAGCATGTCGGCGTCGGCGCGCTCGAGCTCGACGTACCGCCCGAGCCCGGCGTCGCCCTGGAACGCCTTCAGATAGCCTGCGATCCGCGCGTCACCGACATTGACGCCGATCAGCACGGTGGTGAGCGCCTCGAGCGCCTCGGCCTGCCGTGCGCCGTCGAGCGCAGCTTTCACGTCGGCGGGCTTGGTGCGGGACGCGTTGTCTTCTCCGTCGGTGATGACGAAGAGGATCCCGTTCACGCCGAAGCCTGCATCGGCGAGGTGCTTGCCGTAGTCGACGAGCGCGGTCACGCCGTTCAAGGTCGCGTCGGCGAGAGCGGTGCCGCCGCCCCTCGGGAGGCAGCCGTCGTAGTCACCGGCGGGGCACCCCGACAGCGGTTTCAGCCCGTGGACCTCCTTCACGTCGTCCGAGAACGACAGCACGCGCAAGAGCAGGTTGTCGGCGCGCGGCGATTGTCTGCAGGCACGGACGATGGCCGCGATGCAGCGCTCGATGTCGGCGCGAAAGGGCTCGACGCTCGGGCTCGCGTCGGCGGCGATGGTGACGAGCGTGTACTCGGTCGCGGCGAGATCGCTGATGCGGCAAGCAGAGAAGCCGTAGTGAGAGCCGGTGAGGCCAAATCGTTCGAGGGTCATGGGATCTTTCTCCGTGGGGATGTGGTGGTGAGCGATGGTGTCGGTTGAGAGCCTTGATGCGAGCCACGCCGCGGGCGGACCGCGGGCAGAGGTCACCCTCCGCGACGAAGACGTCGGCGCATGGGATTCCCCGCAGTAGAGGCGAGGGTGCACCGCGTGGCCCGCGTTCGTCGGGCGCGCGCGCTCCTTGGGCAGGAGCGGAGCGGCGTGGCGAGAGGCGCAGGTCAGACGAGGTCTGGCGCGTCCTTCGTCGTGCTCGTCCGCATGCCTCGGGCGGTGAGCTCACGAAGGAACGACTCGCCGTACTGGTCGAAGCCGGTCACGTTGCTCGAGGCGTCGGTCAGGAGCACGAGCTTCGAGACATAGCGGGGATCGGCGAAGCGGTTCGCGATGTCGCGCACCGTGTTTGCGAGGCAGTGCGACAGCGCCTCGCCTGCGAGCAGGATCACGTCGGCCTCCTCGAGGGTCGCGATGAGCTGGGTGTTGATCTGAGTCGTAGGGTCCTCGGGGTCGGGCACCTCGGCCTGCACGGCAGAGAAGTGCTCGGTCCAAGGGTTTGACCCCTTGGTGACGAACTCGGCCATCGCGAACCGATCCTCCCACGCATGCACCGCGCTCGAGAGCTTGGGCCAGACGTTGTGCCCCGCATCGCCGATCAGGCAGTGGTACGGCCAGATGACATGCGGGTAACGGCCCCCGGTGGCGAGCGCGTTCAGGTACGCGAGCGTCCGCTTGAAGGCCGACGGGCGAGTCGTCGTCCAGGTGCCACGCTCGAGGTCCTCGGCCGTGATCACGGTGAACGGTGCCGGGTTTCGCCCCCGCGCGTCCTGGAACCAGATCGGGTGCGAGATGTCGACCTTGCGGTGGCTGTCGAGCGTCACGTGGATCGCGGCGAGGCGATCGCGCATCCGGTCGACGAGGCCGGCGACGCGATCCATGTCCCCTTCGGCCCCCTTCACGTACAGCGAGCCGTTGGGATCGCAGAAGTCGTTCTGGGGGTCGATGACGAGGAGGTGGACGTTCGGCGAGGTCTTGGAAGTCATGGTGAGCTCCTGGTGTGTCGGCTCGACATCGAGTCGATAAACAATGAATAAGGTACAAACCACCTTATGTCAAGGTAGGCTGCAACAAAAAGGTTCTCGTGGTGCTTGGTAGCGCGGCTCGTGGAGGGGCACGCGTTCCTCGCACGAGATGAGCCTCGGTTGCACGGCCTATGCGTCCCCGCTAGCGTTCCCCGCGATGAACGAGGCGCACCGGATCGCGCAGCTCCTCTCGATCCTGGGCTCGAGCGCGCCGGGCGTGCGACTCGGCATCGGTGACGACGCGGCCGTCTTCGACGCGGCGCCCGAACCGCTCGTGTGGTCGATCGACGCGGCAGTGGAGGGCGTTCACTTTGATCGACGCTGGCTCAGCCCCGAGGACATCGGCTACCGCGCCACCATGGCGGCGCTCTCTGACCTCGCTGCGATGGGCGCCAAGCCGCTCGGCGTGCTGGCGGGTCTGATCCTCCCTCGGACGTTCGAGGACGCCTCCCTCGACGACCTCGCGCGCGGGCAGCGTCGCGCCGCCGATGCGCTCTCGACTGCGGTCGTCGGTGGAAACTTGAGTCGCGGTGGCGAGCTCTCGATCACCACCACCGTGCTCGGGACGAGCGCGCGCCCAATGCGTCGTGATGGCGCCAAGTCAGGCGATGGCGTCTGGCTCTCGGGTGCGGTCGGGCTCTCGCGCGTCGGGCTCGAGGGGCTCGTCCGAGGCCAGCCGACGACCTCGGAGGCGCTCGCGGCGTTTCGTGCGCCGATGGCGCGCATCGCGGCCGGGCTCGAGGCGGCCCTCGTCGCAACCGCCGCGATCGACGTGTCCGATGGGCTCGCGCTCGACGCCGCGCGCGTGGCGGAGGCGAGCGACGTTGCGCTGGTCCTAGAGCCTCGTTCCTTCGTGGATGAGACGCTCCAGCGGGCGGCGCGCTCCATCGGCATGGACGGCCTCGAGGTCGCGCTTCACGGCGGCGAGGACTACGCGCTCCTCGTGACCGCTCCGCCGGGCGAACATCCTGGCGCAGCGTTTCGCCTCATCGGTCGCGTTGAAGAGCGTGCGGCCGGGCAGCGGCCGAGCGGGGCTCGAGTCTTCCTCGCGGCGGCTGGCGGTGACATCCCATTGCCGCCGCGCGGATTCGACCACTTCGCCTGACGCTCGCGCTATCTTGCAGCAGTGAGGCTCGCGATCGCCCTCGTCGCTCTTCTCGCCGCAGCGGCGATGACGCACGGCTGCTCGAGTGAAGGTCGCGACCGGAAGCTCTCGTCCTTCGCCAGCTCGACGAGCGGTGCCTCCGTCTCGGCGAGCTCGTCCGGAGGGGCGCCGCTCGGCGGGGCCGGCGGAAGCGAGGATTGCAGCGACGAAGGGGCGTGCGGGACCGAGACACACACCTTCTCGTTCGACGCCCCGAACCTCTACTTCGTGTTCGACGCTTCCGGCAGCATGCTGGAGCTCGCGACCGGCAAGAGCGTCTCCCGCTACAAAGTCGTGCGCGACACGGCGATCGATCTCGTCGAGTCGCTGGGCCCGCTCGTGAACGTCGGGGCGGCGCTCTTCCCTCCGCTCGCGGCGCCATGCTCCGCGGGCAAGGAGACGATGCCGGTGACGCCTGGCGATGCGTTCACGAAAAAGAATGGGCCGACCTTGAAGGCGTTCAAGGCCGCGACCTCTCGCGAGCCCGAGGGCGGGACTCCGACGGCGGCTACGCTCGAGGCCTTGCTACCGAACCTCGCGAAGCTCGAGGGGCGCTCGATCATGCTCATGCTCACGGACGGCGGGCCGAACTGCAACGCCGCCCTCACGTGCAAGCCCGAAGACTGCATGCCCGTCATCGAGGGCTTGTGCAAGCCCACCGATGGCTGCTGCGATCCGGGCTTCCCCGGCGCGGGGCCGCTCGCGTGCGTCGACGAGGCCCGCACCGTGAAGGCGCTCGAGGCGATCCACGCGCTCGGCGTCGACGTGTACGTGATCGGCGTCGCGGACCTCGCCGCCTACGAAGACGTCCTCGACGCGATGGCTGTTGCCGGCGGCGTGCCGGCGCCGGGCAGCACGAAATACGTCCAGGCGAAGAACCTCGACGACCTCGGCAGCATCTTCGCCGCGATCGCTGCGTCCGCGATCCCTTGCGAGATCAAGCTGACCGAGCCTCCGGTCGACAAGGGGCTCACCAACGTCTACCTCGGCTGCAAGGCCATCCCGTTCGACGCGGTGAACGGCTGGTCATGGCAGGGCGACGACCTCATCCTCTTGCACGGTGACGCTTGCGCGAAGCTGAAGAGCGGTAAGGTCGACGAGATGAAGGTGATCACCGGCTGCCCGAGTGAGCTGCCGAAGTAGGCACGGTCCGCGCATGATCGTGCGCGAGCTTGAGCTCGGACCAGCGGGTCCCGTGCTCGAGGATCCCCGCCTCCTCCCGCGCTGCGGCGCTGCGGACGGCCTCCAGGCTCGCCGCGAGCTTGGAGGCGATGGGGCTTCGGCGCCGCTCGGCCTCGACGAAGCGTATGAGCGGCGTTAGCGCGCCATGGTTCGCGAGCACCTTGTGGAGGAAGGCCTGCGCTGGGCAGTGGATGCGGAGGGCCGTCGCACTCGCGGTGCCAGCGTCGTCGCGCGAGTGCCACGTGAACGCGCCCGAGCGGTTGAGGAGCGTCATCGCATCGACGACCGTCGCTTGATCGACCACGAAGGCGCCGCCCTTCATGCGTCGCGTGCCCGCGACGTAGAGGGCGACGTTGACGAATTTCACGACATTCTTCGGCTGCCACTGCGAGACGAAGGGCGCGAGCCCCTCGGCGAGCAACGGCGAGCGTCGCCCCGCGAGGTCCGCGAGCAGCGCCGCGCAGGTGTGAACGAGGTCGACGAAGTGCGCGAGCGCGGTCACCGCGGTCGGGTCGCGTTGGTTCCACCGCAGGCAGGCGACGACCTCTTCCCGGGTGAATTTCTTGTGCGGACTCTCGGCGCGCGCGGACGCGTCGGCCATTTGAAATCGCTCGTCCTCGGTGAAGCCGGGCGCGAGATCGAGGGCGTCGAGCTCGGGCTCGAGTCGCGTCGCGGTCGCGTGCTCGATGAAGCCTAGAACGACCGATGGAGGCAAGAGCCGTTCGGTTGTCGAGAGAAACACGCGCGAGGCCGCGTCGATCTCGGCTTGGGTCACCGGCTCGCCCTCGCGGATCGCGAAGAAGAGGCTCCGCCGGCACATCACCCCGAGCTCACGCTCGAGCGAGGAGGGCTCGAGCGACGCCGCGATCTGCTCGAGTTGTCGGAGAAACGCGGGGCCGCCCTGTCTCACTGGATGGACGCCGGGAGCTTCAGCTTCCCGCCAACGTTGAGCGGCGCCATGAGGATCGGCAACAAGCTCGACTGCGCGACCTGATCGAGCGGCTTGAGGAAGGCCTCGGTCGTGGCAATCGCTTTGTTCAGGTCGAGGACGATCGTGTTCACCCCTGCATCACGCTGCTGTTGCTGCACCGCGAGGATGCGTTGCCGAAGGGTGTTCAGGAGCTCCATGTAGTCTGACAGCGGGGTCTCGTTCAGCGGGTTCTTGCTGCCCTCGGGAGGAACGCCGAACGACACCGCGCTCTTGAAGGTCTGAGGGACCTTGCTGACCTTGCCGGCGATCTTGTTCACGTCGACGTTGAAGCGAAGACCCGTCTTGCCCGTGAGCTGTTGATTGAGCTTCTGGTTGGCGACCTTCGAGACCCGCTTGTCCTCGAGGGTCGAGAGCGGCTTCTTCCACTGGGTGTGGTCCTCGACGGCTCGGATGATGCGAAGGTACGGCCACTCAGGGCGCCGCAGCCCCGCCTGCTCGTCGCCGTACAGCACGAGCGCCTCGTCGAGAGTGTTCGGCGACTTCACCCGAATGTCCTGGAGGAAGCCCTTCCACATCGTGACGTAGGTCTGCTCGTACATGTCGGCGAGGACGGCCACGTTGCGAAGCACCTGCTCGCCCTGCTCCTCAGGCGTCAGGGGCACGACCCACTGCTCGCGCTCGAGCAGATCCTTCGCGGCGTCGATGTTCGCGAGCACCGCCGCGTGGCCCTTGTCGGTGTAGGGGCCGGGCACCTGGTAGTAGCCCTTACCGCCGTCGTTCTGGGTACTGCGCAGCCAGGCGAGGACTTCTTTGCGGTCGCTGAACATGGTGTCGAGCGACAGCGGCGGGTAGCGCAGGTTGCCGCGCACGGGATCTTCGGACTCGTCGTAGATCTCAGCTTCGATCGTATCGACGAACATCGCGTAGTAGCGCTGCCTCACCGGGATGTCCTGCAGCACCTTGCGAGCCCGCTCGACCACTTTTTCGTTGGCGGGGACCGGCTTCGCGCGCGCCCTGTTGTTGTGGTCCGCGCTCGGCTTGATCATGTGGAAGTAGTGATCCAGCTGAGGAAGCATTCGCTTCTTCAGGTCGAGCATGGCGATGTCGTTCGTCGCCTTGTTGATGTCGGACCACAGCGCCGTGTAGCGCGCGGCGGCGTAGTCGATCTCGAGGTGCTCGACGTCGCTGAGCATCAAGTACGTCTTCAGCTTACGGCGCTCCTGCGCGTACTTTTCGCCGCCGATCGCGCTGAGGTCGCTCTCGAGCTTGAACTTCGCCGGTGAGACGAAGCCCTTCTGCATGTTGTAGACGTAGATCGCGACGAGCCTCGGGTAGATCTCGGCGCCCGAGTACATGAGCCAGCGCTTCTCGAACGGGACACCGTTGTCCTCGTAGCTCTCCAGCTCGATCATCATCTTGTGGAGCGGCTCGAGCGCTTCGAGCTTGGCGCGGATCGGCTCGGAGCGGTTCTCCCAGTCGATCTTCATCGCGCGTTCCGCCACCGACTGCGCATTCGTGAGGAGCTCGCGGTTGTTGAAGAACGAGATCACGGCCGGGATCGCGAACGTCACCGCGACCGCGAGGGCCGTGACGCTCACGCCGACGCGCACGAGCTTCTGGCGGCGCAGCTCGGCGGCGCTCCGTGCTGCAACTTCCGCGTCGGGAAACACGACCCGCGTGAACACGTCGTAGAGGAAGTAGCTCTTCGACTCGATGCGCTGTTCGGCGGCGAGCTGCCGAGCCTGGATGCCCATCGCCGCGCCCATGCGCTGCAGGACGCGCCCGAGCGGTGCTCCCTCCTGCGTGCCACTCGTGAAGTAGAAGCCGCGGAAGGTCGGGGTGCCCTGGAACGCGTTCACGAGGAACACTTGGCCCAGGAGATCGGTGAGGTTGCGTCGCAGCCCCGCGAACTCGAGCGGGAAGCCGTAGATCGCTTCGCGCGCCTTGCGGTCACGCTCGAAGGCGAGCCGCTTCATTCCGCGAGCGTGCAACTGCTGAACGATTAGGTCGAACTCACGCGCGAAGAGCCCTCCCGGGTCGCGGCGGTCGGCGGCGAGCGGGATGGTCGCGCCGAGGGCCTGCGAGCGGTCGCTCTTGCGCATGTCGCCGAAGAACTCGTTGAAACCGGCGACGAGGTCGCACTTCGTGACGATCACGTAGACCGGCAGCACCATGCCGAGCTTCGTCATCACCTCGTCGATGCGCGCGCGGAGCTTCTTGCCCATCGCCTCGAGCTGCATCTCGTTGGCGTCGATCACGTCGAGCACGCTGACCGCCACGATGAGGCCGTTCAAGGGCTTCTGGCCGCGGTGCTTCCGGAGCATCTCGAGGAACGAGAGCCACTCGCCCTGATCCTCGTGCTCGGTCGTGTAGCGGCCTGCGGTGTCGAGAAGGATGGCGTCGTTCGTGAACCACCAATCGCAGTTTCGCGTCCCACCGACGCCGCGGATGCTCGAGTCCGCGTAGGGGAACGGAAGGCCCGAGGCCTTGAGAGCGGTGGTCTTGCCGGCGCCCGGCGGGCCGATGATGGCGTACCAAGGGAGCGAGTAGAGCGCCGACGCGCCGCGCTTCCTGCCGCCGAGCTTGCTCTGCTTCAGCGCGTTGATGCCGTCGAGGATCTGCTTCTGAAGGGCCTGGATCTCGGCGCGCTTCTGAGGGCTCGCGTTCGCCTCCTGTTGACGGGCTTGTTCCGCGATCGCGCGCTCGAGGGCGCCGGCGGAGCGGTTCGCGCGCACCCGCAGGAAGACGAAGGTCCCGAGCGCGACGGCGAGGATGACGAGCGTGATGCCGGCCGCGAGCCACAGGCTCCACTGGAGGATGAAGCTGAGGGCCCAGGCGAGGCCGATGAGCAGCGCGTAGAGGACGTAAATCACGACCCGAGGTCCATAGCCGCGCCCCCGCCGCGCGGGAATGCCTCCCGTACGTTCACCAGTCGGAGCTCGCCCCGCCGCCGCCGAAGCTGCCGCCGCCCCCGCCGTAATCCGAGCTGCTCGAGGACCATGAGGAGTCGCTCGACGACCACGAGGAGCCGCTCGACGAGGAGAACGTCGACGACTCGTTCCAGCTGGAGGCGGGACGATCGCGCTCGTGCTCCCAGCGGAGCTCGTCGGCGGCCGTCGGAGTCGCAGGGCCCCACGGCCCGTCGGCCGGGGAGGGCGAGGGGGCGGGCGCGTCGGACGGCTTCGAGCGCGACGTCAGGCCGACGAAGAACGCCGTCGCGAGCGGGTTGACGACCGCCAAGGCGAGCGCCCCGAACCAAAGGACGAGTGGCCGATCGACTTGCGTGGCGAGGACGAGCGTGACGAGGAAGGAGGCCAATAGGAAGTTGGTGCTCGTCGCGCGCGTGCGCGTCCGCGTCTGCTCCTCGGGCTCGTCGTCGACGAACGACTCGACCACGAGCGCGGTGACGAGGCCACCGAGGCCGGCGATCAGCATGGGGCCCACGAAGCGAGGCCGCTCGACGGCGGCGTGTCCGAGGATGGCGAGCGTCCTGATTCCGGCCGCGAGACCGAGGAGGGCGCCGAGCACGCCGAAGACCTTGTCGACGACCGAGGGCTCTCCATGTTTTCGTCGGGCCGGATACACCCGGAGCGCGGTCGCGAGCAGCGCGAGGTAGAACACGAACACGCCGGTGCACGCCGCGTCGACGATCGGATCGTCGAGGCTGGAGTTGGCCTTCGTCGAGCCGTCGCTCTTGGTGGGCTCCGAGGCTCCACCCGTCGCCGTGACGAGCTCGTCGACGAGGGTGCCCACGGCTGCGCCGTACGCCTGCGAGCGCAGGTGAGGCTTCGCGGCATCGAGGATGGCGCGCGCCTTTGCGTCGGGCAGCGCGCCCTCGAGCCCGTAACCCACCTCGATGCGCGAGCGGCGATCGTCGATGGCGAGGACGACGAGGGCGCCCTTATCCTCGCCTTTCCGCCCGCCGGCCCAGGTCGCGGCGACGCGGTGCGCGTAGTCTTCGATGGGCTCGCCGCTCGTCGAGCGCACGAGCAACAAGGCGATCTGCACGTGCGTCGCCGCCTGATGCGCAGCGAGGCGGCTCTCGAGCGCGGGCAGCTGCTCTGCAGGCACGAGGCCCGTAAGATCCGTGACGGGCCTCGTGATCGCGGGCGCGTCCTCGGCGAAGGCGCGGTGGGGCGCGAGCGCCGCGACGACGAGCGCGAGGAGCGCGAAGAGTCCGACGATACGAGAGGGAAGGACGATGCGGTTCATGAGAACTGCCAATGGATCAAGCGCAAGTCGTTCGCCTTCGGGGAAGGCCGGCTACCAGTCGGAGCTCGCGCCGCCGCCGCCGAAGCTGCCGCCGCCGCCGTAGTCGCTGCCCCCGCCGCTGCTGCTGTCGCTGCCGCCGCTGCTCGAATAGGAGAGCTCCCACGGCTCGCGTCGCGTCCGCGTCGAGGAGGACGCGAGCGAAGGATCGTAGGAGGACGTGAGCCAGCCGCAGAGCAAGGCGCCCAAGGGCGCCAGAAACAGCGCGAGCGAGCCGATCTCCGTCGCATCAGAGGGGTAGGGCACGAGCGCTCCGCTCAGCGAGAGGCCGAAGAGCGGGAGGAAGGCGCTCCCGGCCACGCGTGACACGATGCGGACGCGGCGCTTTCGGTCATCGTCTGCGCGGGCTTCGAGCAGCAGGGCCACGATCGCGACGATGGTCCCGATCGCGGGGAAGAGGCTCGTCGGGAGCCAGTACGCAGAGGGCAGTAGGAGCGGAACGAGCGCGAACGGCAGGGTCGGGAGGGCCAAGCTTCGCAAGAGCTCGCGTCGGCTCTGCGGCCCGGCGGCTGTCCCTTGAGCCTCGCCGCGCCCGGTGGGTTCGTCCACGCCGAGTCGACGTCGAAGGTGGGGGGACGAGGAGACGAAGAGCAGCGCCGCGACGTAGAGCAGCACCGCGACCCAGCCGAGCTTTCTGACGGTCCATGGCACCGAGGCGGGATCGATCGGTGGGCGCTTCGGCTTGGCAGACGACGCGTCGGGTCGCGAGCCCGAAGGCGCCGTCTCGCGACGAGCGCCCCCCGTGGCCACGATCAGCTCCTCGACGAGCATGTGCACGGCCGCGCGGTACGCCTGCGAGCGCAGGAGAGGCTTCGCGTTATCGAGGATGGCGCGCGCCTTCGCGTCGGGGAGGGAGGCCTCGAGGCCGTGGCCGACCTCGATGCGCGAGCGCCGGTCGTCGATCGCGAGCACGACCAGCGCGCCCTTGTCCTCGCCCTTCGCGCCGCCGCCCCAGGCGGTCGCGACGCGGTGCGCGAAATCATCGATGGGCTCGCCGTTCGTGGTGCGGACGAGGAGCACCGCGATGTGCACGCTCGTCGACGCGCGGTGAGCGCGGAGGCGCTCCGCGATCGGCACCTCCTCTTCCGCGGTGAGCACGTTCGCGAGGTCGGTGACGGGGGCCGCGATCGTCGGAGCGTCGTCGGCGCTCGCTCGGTGCGTCCCGAGCGACCCGACGAGGAGGGCGAGGACCGCGACGACCCAGCGCAGCCAGGCAGGCGAGGTGCCGCCCATCACCAGCGGACCTCGTTCGACATCGGCACGCGCTCGGGGAGCTCAGCGCGCCGCGCCCAGAAGCTCGTGAAGCTGCCGCCGCGAGCGGCGTTGTAGCGGGCCGCCGCTTCGTCGTAGCGCTTGCGCTCGATGCGAACCCGGTTCTCGGCTCCCGAGAGCTCGGCGTCTCGTCCTGGGCTCGCGGGCGCGTCTCGCCATTGGCGCTCGGCCGCGGCCTTGCGCTCGAGCACGTTGACGACCTGGGCTCGCTTGGCCTCGACGTCGGCGTGATGCACGCGGAGCTCGCGCTCGACCGAGCCACCCACGAGCCACGCGCCGAGGCCGAGCACCAGGGCGGCCGCCGCGACGCCCGCTGCGAGCCTCGCGAGGAGGCGCGCGCGCTCGCGTCGACGTTCCTGGGCCTGCTCCTCGGCGCGGGCCGCTTCACGGCGCTTCGCGTCGAGCGCTGCGACGGCTTGGCGGACGTAGCGCTCTTCGATGTCGAGCTCGCGCCCGACCTCTTCGAGATCGGCGAGGGTGAGCTCGCCCGCCTCACGCGCGCGGAGCTCGGCGGCAAGCCCGATGACGTCGTCGACGTCGTCGAGATCGATGCGCCGCCCGGCGTGCTCGAGCTCTCGGCCGGCATGCGCGGCCGGTCGTACCGCCTGCTCGGCCTCGTCGTAGCGGCTCGGCTCGTCCCCTGCCGAGACCGCTCGCGGCGTCGTGCTCGTCACGACGTCGTCACCGCGTCGGGGAGCTCGTTGCCCGCCGAGTCCTCGCCCGGAGCGTGTGCGCGCAGGAGGTCCCCAATGTTCGCAAGGCCGCGCACGAGACCGCCGACGCCGTCCCCGCTCCGGTAGCCGTCCGCGACCGCCTCGACCACCTCGTGCCAGAAGCCGCTCGCCGCAGCGCCGTAGATCCCCGAGCCCGCGAACACCGCGACCTTCCGGTCCTCGGGCGCGACGTAGAGCAGTACTCCGGTGTCGTCCCGCGTCGATCGCATGCCGAGCGCCTCGTAGACCGCGCGGCTCCGAGCGAGCGCGTCGCCGCCGGGGCAGGTCCCCTCGACGTGCACGCGCACCTCTCCGCGGCTGCCGTGCTCTGCGGCGCGAATGCCTGCGACGATCCGCGCCTCTTCGTCCGGCGTGAAGGGCTGCGGCGGATTCGTGTTCATCGGCGCGTAGTGTCGCCCCGAACCGCGGACGTCGCAAGATGGGTATGAGCGCTTGCGACGCCGCGCGCGGCCTTCGTCAGCCCTCGTAGTCGGACGGCGCGTACGAGCGCTTCGCGTAGGGGTCGTCCACCTGCTTCGCGATCACCGTCTCGAGCGCGATGTCGAGCACCTCGAGGCGCGTCGACGGGAGCAGGTACTCATCCTCTGACACCGGCGGCAATTCGGCGAGCCGCATCGCGAGGGCCTCGCGGTCCTGGTCGCGGAGGTCGAAGCCGCTCCAGGGCTCGTCCTCGCCGTCGTCGCGCGCGAGCAGCGTGTAGGCGACTTCGATGGGGTGGAATGACAGCATGGCCGACTCGAACTCGAGCCGCCACGCCGTCGGATCGTCTCCGTCGATGCGCCACCAAGCGCGATGCTGCCGTCTCACGACCTCACCCAGGTACGCGCCCACCGCATGCGCCGTGAGGGGGAGCGCCTCGGGCCTATCATAGAGGGCTCGCCGCGACTCGACGACGTAATGGTCCACGAGTGAGAGCGTCTCGGGCGTGTAGTCGGGGGCGAGATTCGGCGACGGTTTGCCGGACAGCGTGCTCATCATCGTGGTGACGAATCGCACGCAGGCCTCGGCTAGCTCAAGGACCGCGCTCGGCGGCTCTGGCAGCGGCGCGACTGGCCGCGAGAGCACGTCGTGCGTGGCGAGACCGGGGAAAGGATGGTGTCCGGGCTCGCCGCACTCATCGCTGCCGTCTTGGTCGCGCTCGGGGCTCACTTGAGGAGGCTCGCGAGCGTCTTGCCCATATCCGACGGGGTAGGCGCGAGCGCGATTCCGGCTTCGCGCATCGCGGCTTGCTTCGCCGCGGCCGTGCCCTTGCCTCCCGCGATGATCGCGCCCGCGTGACCCATGCGCTTGCCGGGCGGCGCGGTCGTTCCCGCGATGAAGCCGGCCACCGGTTTCTTCATGTTCGCCTGGATCCAGGCTGCCGCGTCCTCTTCGGCGGTCCCGCCGATCTCGCCGATCATGATCACGGCTTCGGTGTCCGGGTCCTCGTTGAACAGCGACAGGACGTCGATGAAGTCGAGGCCCTTCACGGGGTCACCGCCGATGCCGACGCAGGTCGATTGACCGATGCCAAGCGCCGTGAGCTGTCCGACGGCCTCGTAGGTCAGCGTGCCGGAGCGCGACACGACGCCGACGCGGCCGGGCTTGTGGATGGCGCCGGGCATGATGCCGATCTTCGTCTCCCCGGGGGTGATGACGCCGGGGCAGTTGGGTCCGACGAGGCGGGTCTTCTTGCCCTCGAGGTACGCGCGCGCCTTCACCATGTCGAGGACCGGGATCCCCTCGGTGATGCAGATGCAGAGCTCGATCCCCGCGTCGACCGCCTCGCAGATCGCATCGGCCGCGAACGGCGGGGGCACGAAGATGCAGGTGACGTTCGCGCCGGTCGCGGCGACCGCGTCGGCCACGGTGTCGAACATCGGGACGGGCGTCTTGCCGGGGAGCTCGGGGTCGAACGTCTCGCCGGCGCGGCCGGGGACGATGCCACCGACGACCTGCGTGCCGTAGGCGATGCAGCCCTTCGCGTGCTTTGAGCCGAACGAGCCGGTGATGCCCTGGAAGATGACCTTGGAGTGCTTGTTGACGAGGATGCTCATGTTCTCACCTGCCCACCGCTGCGACGATCTTCTGCGCGCCGTCGGCCATGTTGTCGGCCGGTTGGATCGCGAGTCCGCTCTCCGCGAGGATCTTCTTTCCCTTGTCGACGTTGTTGCCCTCGAGCCGCACGACGAGCGGCACCTTGAGACCGAGCTCCTTCGTCGCGGCGACGACGCCTTCTGCGATGATGTCGCACTGCATGATGCCGCCGAAGATGTTGATGAAGATGCCCTTCACGTGAGGGCTCGAGAGGATCATCTCGAATGCCTTCTTCACCTGGTCCTTGTTGGCGCTGCCGCCGACGTCGAGGAAGTTCGCGGGCTGACCGCCGAAGCTCTTGATGATGTCCATCGTCGCCATCGCGAGGCCCGCGCCGTTGACGAGGCAGCCGATGTTGCCCTCGAGCGAGACGTAGGAGAGGCCGGCTTCCTTCGCCTCGAGCTCGACCGGGTCCTCCTCGTCCTTGTCGCGGAGGTCGGCCCAGTTCTTGTGGCGAAAGTCGGCGTTGTCGTCGGTGGTCATCTTGCCGTCGAGCGCGACCACGTCGCCGCCCTTCGTGACGATGAGCGGATTGACCTCGACGAGCGAGGCGTCCTCGCCGACGAACGCGTTGTAGAGCCCGGTGAGGAGCTTCGAGAACGAGGCCAGCGAGGCCTTCTCGCGAATGCCGAGCTTGAACGCGATCTGCCGGATCTGGAACGGGGCGAGGCCGATGAGCGGGTCGACGTGCGTGGTCAGGATCTTCTCGGGGTGCTGCTCGGCGACCTCCTCGATGTCCATCCCGCCTTCGGTCGAGGCGATGACCGCGACCTGACGCTTCTCGCGGTCGACGAGCAGCGCGAGGTAGAGCTCCCGCGCGATGTCGAGGCCCTGCTCGAGGTAGAGGCGACGGACCTTCTGCCCCTCGGCGCCGGTCTGCTTGGTGACGAGCTGCATCCCGAGGATCTTGTTCGCCTGCTCGACGGCCGCGACGAGGCCCTTGGCGACCTTGACGCCGCCGCCCTTGCCGCGACCGCCGGCGTGGATCTGCGCCTTGACGACGACGACCTCGTTGCCCGTCTCCGCGATCAGCGCCTTGGCGGTCGACTCGATGTCCTGCGCGTCGAGGACGAGCTTGCCCTTCGGGACCGCGACGCCGTAGCGCGCGAAGATCTGTTTGGCCTGGTACTCGTGCAGCTTCATGAGGGGACGCGACTTACCACACCGCCGGGGTCGCGGCGAGCCTCGCTGCGCGGTGATCCGTCGTGCTCCTGACCCTCGGGGTGGGCGAGCGATCGAGGCCGCGCTCAGCCGTCGATGCCGCGCTCGCGCGTGACGTCCGCTCCGAGCGCGCCGAGCTTCTCTTCCATGCGCTCGTAGCCGCGATCGAGGTGGTAGACGCGTCGCACGAGCGTCTCGCCTTCGGCGACGAGCCCTGCGATGACGAGGGACGCGCTCGCCCGGAGGTCGGTCGCCATCACCTCGGTCCCGTCGAGGCGCGCCGTGTGCTTCACGAAGGCGGTGTGCCCCTGCACCTCGATGTCCGCCCCCATCCGCGCGAGCTCGGGGACGTGCATGAAGCGATTCTCGAAGACCGTCTCGCTGATGCGCGAGGTCCCCTCGGCCATGCACATGAGCACCATGAACTGCGCCTGCATGTCGGTCGGGAAGCCGGGGTGCGGCGACGTCGTCACGTCGACCGACCGGAGTCGCCCGTGGCGCAACACGCGCACGCCGCTGCCATCGGGCTCGAGCGTGACGCCTGAGGCGCGGAGCTTCGCGAGGAGCGCTTCGAGGTCGTCGACCGGGACGTTCTCGACGAGCACGTCGCCGCCCGCGGCCGCGGCCGCGACCAGGTACGTCCCGGCCTCGATGCGATCGGGGATGATCGCGTGATCGAACGGGGCGAGCTCGTCCTGCCCCTCGATCTCGATCACGGGCGTACCCGCGCCGCGGATCTTCGCGCCCATCTTGTTCAAGACTCGCGCGAGCTCGATCACCTCGGGCTCCCGCGCGCAGTTGACGAGCGTCGTCCGGCCCTTCGCGAGCGCCCCCGCCATCAAGAGGTTTTCGGTGCCGGTGACGGTCGGCATGTCGAACACCACCTCGGCGCCGCGAAGGCGCGAGGCCTCCGCGAGGACGTAGCCGTGGTCGGTGCGGATCGTCGCGCCGAGGGCCTCGAGGCCCTTCAGGTGCTGGTCGACCGGGCGCGAGCCGATCTGACAGCCGCCGGGGAGTGACACCTTCGCGCGGCCGTAGCGGGCGAGAAGCGGACCCAGGACGAGCACGCTCGCGCGCATCTGCTTTACGAGCTCGTAGGGCGCCTCGGGCGTCACGTCGTTCGGCTTCACGCGGACCGTTGGGGGCGCGCACGCCACGCTGCAGCCCATCGTCTCGAGGAGCTGGCCCGTCGTGCCGATGTCGCGCAGGTCGGGCACGTTGCGCACGAGGCTCTCGCCGTCCGAGAGCAGCGTCGCGCAGAGGATCGGCAACGCGGCGTTCTTCGAGCCGCTGACCCGGACGCGACCCGAGAGCGCTCTGCCCCCGCGAATACGGATTCCGTCCATGGGCTCCGCCTTACCACCTCCTGCTTGGCGCGTGGTGACGCTTCGCATAGCCTCGACCCACCCATGCGAACTCGGTCGCTCGTCGCTCGCCTCGCCGCTCTGTCGTGTGTCCTCGTCGCTGGCGAGGCCACGGCCTCCGACCCGGTTCCGTCGCTCGACCTGCGCGGCTTCGCCCCGCCCACCGATCCCGTCGGAGGCCTTCGCTACGAGCCCGCGACGGTGCCCTCGCACCTCGATTTCAATGCCGGTGTTTGGCTGAGCTACGCGCACCGGACCATCGCGCTCTACGGCGGCAACGAGCTGCGCTTCCGCGTCCTCGACCACCAGCTGACGGGCGACGTGGTCGCCAACGTCGGCCTGTTCAACCGCCTCTCCCTCGGCGTCGCGGTCCCCATGGCGTTCTATCAATCGGGCGACGCGGCGGCCCCGGGGAGCGCGGTGCCGTTCGGCGTACTCGGCGCGTACTCCCTGCCGGCGCAGGCGATCGGCGACGTCGGCCTCGTGGCGAAGGTGCTGCTCGTGCGACCGACCCTCGGCGACCCGAGCACCCCGACGGCCGGCTTCTCGCTCGCGCTGCTCGAGCGGGTGACCCTCCCGAGCGGCGCTCCGGGCTCGTTCCTCGGCGAAGGTCACGTCACCAGCGAGACGCGCGTCCTCGCGAGCTACGACATTCTCGCGCTCTCGGTGCACGGCACGGTGGGCGCGAAGCTGCGAGCCGAGCAGGAGAGCTTCGCGTGCGCGTCGACCGTGGGCGAGTGTCCGACGCGCTTCGGCCATGAGCTTCCGTACGGCCTCGCCATCGCGGTACGCCCGCAGGCCTTCGGCCTCGACCGGGACGGCCACTGGCAGTGGTTCGTCGAGACCTACGGTCGCCTCCCGCTCTATCCGAGCGCCCCCTTCACCAACGCGGCGCTCTCTCAGACCCAGGTCGGCGCCGGCGCGCGCTACACGTTCGACAGCGATCTCTCGCTCCTCGCGGGGGTCGACTTCGCCGCCGTAAGCGGCATCGGTTCGGCCCCCGTGCGCGGCACACTCGCCCTCGGCTGGGTCCCGCGCAAGCACGACGGGGATGACGACGGCGTCCTCGATCGCGTCGACGAGTGCCCCGAGTTCAAGGAGGATCTCGACGGCTTCGAGGACGCGGACGGCTGCCCCGACATCGACAACGACGAGGACGGCGTCAAGGACGCGCTCGATCGCTGCGACGGTCAAGACGAAGACGAGGACGGCTTCCAGGACGACGACGGGTGCCCCGATCCCGACAACGATGGCGACGGCATCCTTGACGTCGAGGATCACTGCCCGCTCGTCGCCGGGATCCCGAGCCAGGACCCGCTCGAGCGTGGCTGCCCGGATCCCGATCCGGACAAGGACGGCGTGAAGGGCGCGGCCGATCGCTGCTTCGAGATCGCCGAGGACCGCGACGGTTTCCAAGACGACGACGGCTGCCCCGACCCGGACAACGACGGCGACGGCGTCGCCGATGCGGACGACAAGTGCCGCGACGTCGCCGGGCTCGCCACCCCTGATCCCGCGACGAATGGCTGCCCCGATCGCGACACGGACGGTGTCCTCGATGGCGCCGACGCGTGTCCCGACGAGAAGGGCGTGACGAGCGAGGACCCCCAGAAAAACGGTTGCGCCGAGGTCGTCGAAGAGCCCAAGGGCAAGAAGGGTCCGAAACCCGCCTCCGCCAAGGGGAGCAAGGGAGCCGCCGCGAAGCCAGCCGCGGACGCCGCACCCCAGGTCGTCGGTCCCAAGCCGGCCGCCGCCAAGCCCGCGGGGCCGAAGCCGCCCGCGAGACCTGCGGCAAAACCCGCGGCTGGGAAGCCCCCTGCGAAGCCTGCCGCCAAGCCCCTAAAGAAGTGACGTCGCTTGCAGCGTCGCGACCCGCGCGAGCGCGACGCCCGCCGCGTCGAGCGATTTGAAACGCGTTCCATCGCGCGGATCGTGGGCCTCGGGGCAGACCTCGATCAGCGGCACCAGGGCGAAGGGCCGCTCGCGCAAGCGAGGGTGTGGCACCACCACCTCGGGCGCGTCGGAGGTCTCCGTCGAGCACCAGAGCACATCGACGTCGAGGGTGCGCGGACCCCAGCGGACCGGGTCGGGGCGCACTCGACCGAAGCGCCGCTCGATCGTGAGGCCTTCGCGCATCAGGTCGACGAGCGGCCGCTCGGTCGCGACGAGCAGCACGGCGTTGAGGTAGGCGTCCTGAGGCGGTCCGCCGAACGGCGGCGTTTCGTAAACGGAGGAGCGCGCGAGGAGCTCGATTCCCTCTAGTTTTGCAATTGAATTCGAAGCGTTACGGAGGATCGCGAGGCGGTCTCCGAGGTTCGAGCCGAGGCCAAGGGCGACGAGGCGGCCGGGAATTCGACGTGGTGTCTTCATGCGTGGTAAGGACCGACGCCTCCCAGGATCCCTCGTGCGGTTCAAGAAGACCATAGCGACCGTCGTCGTGGCCATCGGTACCGCCCTCGTCGGGACCCAGTGGTACGGCTGCACGCCGCGACGGCCGCTCGACGAGCTCGCGCGTCTGACCGACCGCCTCCCGCACGTCGCACCGTCTGCGCTGCCGAGCCTGCCCGAGCTCCCCGCGTCGGCCGATCCGACGGCCATGGTCGCGGTCCCCGCCGCCCCGACGGCCATGCCCTCGGCATCGCCGACCACTGCCCCAAGCGAGCCCGCGCCTGCCGCGTCGTTGACGGTCGCCGAGGTGCTCGATCGCTCGGCCTGCTCGACGGAGGTGGTGAAGGGCCTGTCGGAGCAGATCATCGCCGAGGAGGGCTGCTTGCGACCGAGCGCCTTTCAGCGACTCCCCGACAAGCTCGCCGCCACGACGATCGAGGACGTGGTGTTCCCGTACCTCGCGGCGCCGGCTCACGAGGCGCTCGTCGCGGCGATCGAGAGCGCGCGGGGCGAGCCGATCAAGCTCAACTCGATGCTGCGGACCATCGCGCAGCAGTACCTGCTTTTTCACTGGTATAAGCGCGGCCGATGCCACATCAAGCTCGCCGCGAGCCCCGGCAGCAGCAACCACCAGAGCGGGCTCGCCATCGACATTCAGCAGCCTGGTCGCTGGAAGAACCGGCTCTCGCGCTTCGGGTTTCGATGGATGGGCGCGAAGGACAAGTGGCACTTCGACTTCGTCGGCCGCGACGCGAAGGAGAAGGCTGCCGTCAAGCGCCTCTCGGAGGTGCACGCGGGGCTCGACGTTCGCGCGTTTCAGCGCCTGTGGAACAAGAACTACCCAGACGAGTCGGTCGGCGAGTCGGGCAGCTTCGACGAGCGGACCGAGAGCGCGCTGCGCCGCGCGCCGGTCGGCGGCTTCCCGCAGCCCATCACCTGCGCGAAGTGAGCGCCGGCTGGAGCCGCGGCCGATGATCGGCTAGGACTTTCGCGCGATGAAGACTTACGACGCGATCGTGATCGGCGGCGGCCCGGGCGGCTACCCGTGCTCCATCAAGCTCGGACAGCTCGGCCTCAAGGTGGTGTGTGTCGAGAAGGAGAAGCCCGGTGGCGTTTGCCTCAACTGGGGCTGCATCCCCTCGAAGGCGCTCATTCAGGCGGCGAACACCTACGAGCGCACGAAGGACGGCGCGGCGATCGGCGTCAAGGTCTCGGGCATCGAGCTCGATCCGAACGCGATGCAGGACTGGAAGGAAGGCATCGTCAAGAAGCTGAACGACGGCGTCCGCGGCCTCTTGAAGGGCAACGGCGCGGACTACCTCGAGGGCACCGCGAAGCTCGTCTCGAAGGACACGGTCGAGGTCACGCTGAAGGACGGCTCGAAGGAGACCCTCAAGTCGACGAAGGGCATCGTGCTCGCCACCGGCGCATCGACGGTCGAGATCCCCACCTTCAAGTTCGACGGCCAGCAGATCATCGGCGCCAAGGAGGCGGTCAACCTGCGCACAATCCCGAAGCGCCTGCTCGTCATCGGCGGCGGCGTGATCGGCCTCGAGCTCGGCACCGTCTACCAGAAGCTCGGCTCGGAGCTGTTCGTCGCCGAGGCGCAGGCGAATTTGCTCGCCACGCACGATCAGGACTGCGTGAAGCTCGTCGAGCGCAAGCTCGTGAAGCACGGTGCGAAGATCTTCAAGAAGGCTCTCGCGAAGGGCTACGAGAAGAACGCGGACGGCTCGCTCAAGGTCACACTCGAGCAAGACGGCAAGGCGATCACGCTCGACGTCGACGTGGTCCTCGTGGCTGTCGGGATGCGGCCGAACAGCGCAAACCTCGGCCTCGAGGCGGTCGGCGTGAAGGTCGAGCGCGGCTTCGTGCCGACCGACTCGCAGGGTCGCACGAACGTCGCCGGGATCTACGCGGTCGGAGACGTGAGCGGCGCGCCGCTGCTCGCGCACAAGGCGAGCAAGGAGGGCGAGGTGGTCGCCGAGGTGATCGCGGGGCACGCGGCCGCGAAGGACTGGGTCGCGATCCCCGCGTCGACCTTCACCGATCCCGAGATCTCGAGCGTCGGCATCACCGAGGACGAGGCGAAGGCGAAGGGCCAGAAGGTGATCGTCGGCAAGTTCCCCTTCGCGGCGCTCGCGAAAGCGATGGCGATGCGCGAGACCGACGGCTTCGTCAAGGTGGTCGCGGACGCGGACTCCAAGCAAATCCTCGGGGTTCACATCGTCGGCCCAGAGGCGAGCGCGCTCATCAGCGAGGGCGCCCTCGCCATCGAGATGGCCGCCTTCGTCGACGATGTCATGCTGACCGTGCATCCGCACCCGACCCTCGGCGAGGCCTTCATGGAGGCCGCCGCCGCGTCCGTTGGGCAAGCGGTTCACATCGTCAACCGCTGAGCGCCGTGAGGCGACTGCCCCACGCTCGACGCCATGTCCGCACCCTCGTCCCCTGCGCGCCGCAACGCCGGCGTCACCGTCCCGCTCTTCTCGCTGCGCTCCCCGCATTCGTGGGGGATCGGCGAGATCACGGACCTCCCGGCGTTCGGTGCCTGGGTAGCAACCGCGGGGCTCGCGCTCGTGCAAATCCTGCCCCTCGGCGAGATGTCCGGGGGCGAGACGTCGCCGTACTCGGCGCTCTCCGCCTTCGGGATCGACCCGCTCTACATCGGCATCGAGGCGGTACCCGAGCTCGCCGACGGCGCTGGGGCGGCAGCCTTGACGGGCGATGATCGCGCGACGCTCGAGCGCGCGCGACGGGCGCATCGGATCGACTACGGCGCCGTGCGTTGGGTCAAGCGGCAGGCTCTCGGCCGCGCATTCGCGAGCTTCTGCGAGGGGGAGCTTGCGACCGACGGTCCCCGCGCCGTCGCCTTTCGAGCCTTCGTCGCGGCCGAAGTGGCGTGGCTCCCGGATTACGCGCTCTTCCGCGCGCTGAAGGACCGGCATGGCGGGGCCGCCTGGTGGGACTGGCCGAGCTCCCTCGCGCGTCGCGACGAGGCTACGCTCGCGACGGCGCGCTCCGAGCTCGCGCGCTCGATCCTCGAGTACGAGTGGCTCCAATGGCTCGCGCACGAGCAGTGGGCGAAGGCCCGGGCCGAGCTCGCCGGGAGCGGCGTCGCGGTGATGGGGGATCTGCCCTTCATGGTCGCGCGCGACAGCGCCGATGTTTGGTCGAACCAGCGCGAGTTCGACAACGCCGTCGCGGTGGGCGTCCCGCCCGACGCCTTCGACGAGGACGGGCAGGACTGGGATCTCCCCGCGTACGACTGGTCGACGATGGCTGCCGGTGAGTTCGCGTGGCTACGTCGCCGCGCCGAGTACGCCGCGACGCTCTACGATCGGTTCCGCGTCGACCACCTCGTCGGGTTCTATCGGACCTACTCGCGCCCCCGCGACGCGCGGCGCAACGAGCGCGGCAAGCTCGTCCAAGGGACCTTCTCGCCCGCCGTCGAGGCAGACCAGCTCTCGCACGGCGAGCGCGTCCTCGGTGCGATGACGGCAAGCGCCTCGGCGCGAGGTGGCTCGCTCATCGCTGAAGATCTCGGCACCGTCCCGCCCTTCGTACGAGCCTCGCTCGCGCGCCTCGCGGTGCCCGGCTACAAGGTGCTGATCTGGGAAAAGGACGGCGAGCACTTCCGCGATCCGGTCGCCTATCCCGAGGTGAGCGTCGCGTGCTTCGGCACGCACGACACCGCGCCCGTCTCGGCGTGGTGGGAGGGCCTCGCCGAGCACGAGCGTCGCGCGGTCGTCGAGCTCCCAGCGGTAGCGCCTCGCGCAGCAGAGCTTGGGCCACGCTACGACCTCGCCGTTCACGAGGCGCTCGCCTACGCGCTCGCGGGCTCGGGGAGTGAGCTCGTCTTGTTCCTGGTGCAGGAGCTTCTCGGCTTCCGCGATCGCATCAACGTGCCCGGTACCGTGGGCGAGCACAACTGGACGTTCCGACTTCCGGTCGACGTCGCGTCGCTCGCGCGGGATCCCTACGTCGCGGACCACCTCCGCATCGTGGCCGACGCCCTACGCCGCACCGGCCGAGCCTGACCCGCGCGTCACGCAGCGCCGCTACGGGCTTCGCTTCGCGCGCTCGAAGCAGCGAGCGGGGACGCCTGTCTCGGCGCGTCGCAGGCTCGTGGCCGCGACGAAACGCGCCGTCACCGGATCGTGGTAGCCGCTCACGAGCGGCAGCGTCGCGTCGTCCTTGCGGAAGTGATGCACGATCCGCCCCATCATCAGCTCGCGCACGTATTTGCCGACGAGCGAGGCGAGGCCAACGAGACGGTTTGTCGCGTCCGCGTCCACGACGAAGGCGAGCTGGCCGACGCCCGGGAACCGGTATGCGCTGCGCCCTCGCGACTCCTCGAGCACGCTGTGCAGGCGGCCAGAGAGCGGGCCGAACACCTTGCCGTACTGCGCATAGCCTCCGACCTTTCCGCAGACGGCGTCGATCTCGTCCCCCGCGAGCTCGCGCAGTGCCAGCACGAGCCTCTCCATCGCGTGGAGATCGACCTGAAAGCGACTCCTCCCCTCGTGTCGCGCCTCGTCGAGGCGGAGGTTGCACACCACGACGCTGCGGACGGCCACGAGCCCGAGCCCGCACTCTGCGAGCTCCTCGAGGTCCCGGCTCACTCGCTCGACGAGCGCGTCGCCCTTCGGGTCGAAGGCGTCTCCGTCGACGCGCCAGCACATCGCCTTCGCTTGCGAAGGGCAGGGCGCCTGCAAGTCGGCGCGCGAGTCGAGGCACAGCGCATCCAGCAGGGAGTCCGGGGTCGACGCGTCGCGATGACGACCTGCGCCCCGGGCGACGAGGGCGCGCGCCCAGGCTTCGGCGAGCGCGGCGTCGCCGAACGAGACGAGCCCCTTCGAGTCACCGAGGCGTGCCGCGAGGCCATCGTCGCGCGGCTCGAGGAGCACGTGTCCATCACCGGTGACCTTCGCGAGCACTGCGGTGACGACCATCGGGCCGAGTCGCGGGCCGAGACCGTTCTCGTCCACGCCGATTCGAAACGTCCCCCACACCATGCGTCTGACGCTTGCACATTCGGCGTGAGGAGCGGATAGTTCCGACGCTCGCGGCACGACCACGAGCGACGGGGAATAGCACAGCCTGGTAGTGCGCCAGCTTTGGGAGCTGGATGTCGTCGGTTCGAATCCGGCTTCCCCGACTCGACGGTTCGAATCCGGCTCTCCCGGCCACGGGAGCGTCGGCGGCGCGTCGCGCGCGATCCCGCAAGAGCCTCGCATGCGTCTGCTTCACACCTCGGACTGGCACCTGGGCGTCGCGTTCCACGAGCGACCGCGCCTCGAGGAGCAGGCTGCGTTTCTCGACTGGCTAACGGAGACGATCGAGCGCCACGAGGTCGACGCCCTGGTGGTCGCGGGAGACGTCTTCGACACCGCCAACCCGCCGGCCGAGGCGCTGTCGCTCTACTATCGTTTCCTCGCGGGCCTGAGCGGCCTTCGCGGCACGACGCGCTCGGGCGCGCCGCGAAAGGCAATCGTCGTCGGTGGCAACCACGATTCGCCTGCACGTCTCGATGCGCCCCGCGAGGTCTTGTCGTGCCTCGAGACCACCGTGGTCGGCGGCTATGAGCCCGCGCGAGCCTCGACGCGCCATGGGGACGCCGCAGGCATGCTCGTGCCGCTCGCAGATGCTGCGGGGCAGGTTCGCGTGGTCGTCGCGGCGGTCCCGTTCCTGCACGACTACCGCCTCGGCGTGAGAGGCTTCGATGCCTCACCTGCGGAGCAGCTCGCCAGCATGCACGCGCGCTTCTCCGAAGTGTACGCACGCCTTGCCGAGCGCGCGGAGGCCGAGTTTCCCGGCGCGCGGCTCGTCGCCACGGGGCACCTCACCATTCTCGCGAAGGCCGGCGCCAACGTGACCGTCGAGGACGCGGTCCCGGTCGAGATCAACCGCGTCGGGACGCTCGGCGCGCTCGCCCCGAGCGTCTTCGACCCGCGCTATGCGTACGTCGCGCTCGGCCACATTCATCGAGGGTTCGCCGTGGATGATGCGCGGCGCGTCTACTACTCGGGGACGCCGTTGCAAGTCTCGGCGGTCGAGGGGGCCTCCTCGCGACGGGTGCTGCTCGTCGACGTCGAGGCCGCTCATGTCACGGTGACGCCGCTCCCCGTCCCTCAGCGGCGCCGCCTCGTCGCGCTCGAGGGATCCCTGGAGGAGCTTCGGGTGACGCTGCCGAAGGTCGTCGCCGGACCCGACGAGCTGCCGCCCTACGTGTCGGTCGAAGTGACGGTCGAAGGGCAGTCGCAGCGCGTCGAGGACGAGATCGCCGCGATCGTCGCGACCGCCGGCGCAGCGGCTCCGCTCGTGGTCGCGGTGACGACCCGGCTCGTTCGCAAGGGCGATGGCGCGGCCTTGCATCGCGACCTGCCTGCGGTCGAGAAGCTCACGCCCGAGGATGCGTTTCGCTACGCATGGCAGCGAAAGTACGGGTCTGAGCAAGAGATCCCTCGCGAGGTGATGCAGCGCTTCCGAGCGCTCGTCGAGGGCGAGGTCGCGGACCTCGAGGCCGAGCGATGAGGTTTCACGCGCTCACCTTCGAGAACCTGTGCTCGTTCTACGGAAAGCATACGGTGGATCTCGACGCCCTCTGCGGCGAGGGCGGAATGTTTCTGATCCGGGGCGTGACCGGCGCCGGGAAATCGACGCTGCTCGACGCGATCGCGCTCGCGCTGTACGGGCGCACCGCGCGCTTCGCCGCCGACGCGAGAGGCCCTGCGCTCGAGGGTGAGAAGAACCTGCCTGGGGAGACCGACCCGGCGCACCTGATGTCGCGAGGCACCGGCGCGTCGTTCGCCGAGCTCGAGTTTTCGCTCGTCGCTGAGACCGGGGTGCGCGAGCGCTACCGCGCACGCTGGAGCAGGCGCCGCGCGAATGGTCATCCGGACGGGAACCTGCAGCCCGAGAAGCGGCGGCTCGCTCGGCTCGTCGATGGAGAGTGGGTGACGCTCGTCGACTCCGACAACAAGGCACAGTGCGCTGCCGCCTTCGACGGGGCGCTGAGAGGCCTAGGCTTCGACGATTTTCAGCGAACCACGATGCTCGCGCAGTTTCGCTTTCGCGAGTTCCTCGACGCCGCCGAGGGGGACCGCGCGAAGATCCTCGAGCGCATGACGAACAGCGAGCGCTTCACCCAGATCGGAGGGCTCGCGGCGGCGCGCTACAAACTCGCCGAGGAGCGCGTGCGCGCGCTCGAGCGTGACCTTCTCGGCAGCGACTCATGGACCGATGAGGTCCGTGCGGAGAAAGAGCACGAGCGTGCCGTCGCGGTCGCCGAGCGCGACGCGAGGCGGCGTGCACATACGGCGGAGCTCGAGCGAAGGACCTTCTGGGCGCGCCTCGTTGGGCTCGAGGAGCAGCTCGCGCGACACCGCGAAGCGACCGCGCGGGTCGAAGACGAGCGTCAGACGAACGCGGCGATGCTCCTGGCCCTCTCGGAGCACCGTCGGACGGCGCGCGCGAGAGCGTGCCATGCCGAGTGGGCGAGGCTTCGCGCGGCCACCCTGGCAGCGGAGCAGTCCCTCTCCGAGGGGACCCGTGCGCGTGACGGCGCCGAGCAGGAGGTCCGCGCGCAAGCCGAGGAGCTCTGCCGCGCGGAGGGGGCGCTCGACGAGGCCTCGCGACGTCTCGTCGAGCAAGCTCCCGCGCTCGACGAGGCCGTCGAGGCGTGGCGCGTCGACGGCGAGAAGGCTCGCCTCGCGGTAGACCTACGAGCGCGAGCGAACGTCACGCGCAGCCATGCGAATCAGGCCGAGGAGAGGCTCGTCGAGGTCGAGACAAGGCTCACGGGTTTGCGAGAGGAGCTCGTCGAGAACGAGCGGCGTCGTTCGGAGATCCCTCGGGCGGAGCTGCTGGCCGCGTCGAGGGAGCGCGTCGCGACGCTGGTGACGCTCGCACGCGACGCGGAGCACGACCTCGGCCCTGCCGCCGCGGAGCTCACCACGGTCGACGGAGAGGTCGCCTCCCACACGCGCCTCTTCGTGCAACTCGAGGCCGCGCTCTCGGCGCTCGGCGATGAGGAGAGTGAGGCTCTGGCGTGCGTCGAGGCTGCGTGCCTTGCGCTCGACCGTGAGACCGCGGGGCGCGCGGCGGTCGAGGCGCTGGGCGCGCTCGATGTTGCGCTTGAGAAAAGCCGCGAGCGGCGTGAGCATCTCCTCGCGCTCGAGCAGGCCCTCGAAGAGGCGGAGCGATTGCGCGACTCCGCGTCGCAGGTCGAGCGGACGAGTCGCGACGCGCGCGGGCGCGCCGAGGTCGCGAGGGGGGAGCTGGCCGCTGCGGTCGCGGACGAGGCGGTCCTTCGCAGAGCCCTCGAGGAGCGCGCTCGGAACCTGGAGGTGCTCGTGGGCGTCCTCGGTGTGCTGCCGCATCGTCACGCGCTCGAGCCCGAGCGACCGTGTCCGGTGTGCGGGAGCGAGGCGCACCCTTATCGCGAAGAGCCCGAGCGCGCGCCCAAGCTCGAGGAGACCCAGCGTCTCCACGCGCAGGTCGAGGCGGCGGTCGGGGAGGCGAGGGCCGCGCTCGACCACGCCACGTCACGTCGCGAGGAGGCTGGGCGCACCGAGGCTCGTGAGGGCGAGGCCGCGAGGCTCGCGGCTGCGCGGCTTGGCGAGCTCGAGGTCGAGCAGAGCGCCGCCGAGGCGCGCCTCATGGCGGCGCGTACGGGCGTCGACGAGGCGCTCGACGCGCGCGCGGACGTCCTCGCCGCACGCGAGGGCGAGGAGCGTCGGAGCGGTGAGCTCCGCGCCTTGGGCGCACGCATCCGCGAGCTCGATGCCGTATTGACGGATGTCAAGTGTCGCCGAGAGGCGGTCGAGTCGCGTCGCCGTTCGTCCCTCCTCGAGCTCGAGCGCGAGCGCGGTCGCGCCTCTACCCTCGTCGCGCGTCAGCAGGCGGCGCGCGACGCCCACGAGGCCAAGGTCCGCGACGTCGAGCGCGCGCGGCAGGCGCTCGAGGGTGAGCTCGCGACGCTTGAGGTCACGGCCGGCGACCCTTACCGCGGGGCAGAAGAGGCGCAGCGTCGCCTCGAGGTCCTCGACGCCGTCGAGCGGTCGCGGCGGGACGTCGAGGGACGTCTCCACGCCGCCGAAGTGGCGCGAGCGGGAGAACGCGCGAGCGCGGAGGCGGCGCGTCGCGCGCTGGTGGAGGCCGAAAGGAGCGCTGTGGCCGCCGAGTCCGAGGCCGGGAGGGTGGCGGCGTTCGCGCGAGGGTTGCTCGACGGTCGGCGCCCCGAGGAGGTCCGTGCCGAGCTTGAGGCCGCGCTCGAGGAGCAGCGTCGTCGGGTTGGGCGCGCCCGCGAGCTCGCCGCCGACGCCCGCGGGAAGCTCGAGGCCGCGCGTGAGCGCGCGGAGGAGCGCGCCGAGGCGCAGCGTCGCGCCGAGGGCGAGGAGCACGCTCCGCGAGCGGCGCTCGAGGTCGCGCTCGAGACGCTCGGCGTCGCGGACGACGCAGCTCTCGCGGCGCTGGCGCTCTCGGAGGGCGAGGCCACGAGGTCCAGCGAGCTCGAGCAGCGCTTGCTCGCGGAGTCGGACCACGCCCGCCGCGGGGCTCTCGAAGCGACCGCGCAGCTCGCCGCCGAACGCGCACGTGCCCCCGACGGTGCGCTCGACGTCCTCGGCGCCAACGCTCGCGAGTGCGTGGTCCTCCTCGAGGCGCGCGTGCGCGAGGCGGCGGACGCGGCGGACGCGGCGTCCCACCGCACGGGCGAGCTCGAGGCCGAGCTCCGGCGCGACGACGAGGCGCGGGCCCGACGCGCGGGGCAGCAGGGTGAGCTCGAGGAAGCCCGCATCGATCGCGACCACTGGAGGACCGTGCACGATCTGATCGGCGTCGACGGCGGGAAGCGCTTCATGCTGGCCGTGCAGTCCTTGAACCTCGAGCGCGTCCTCGAGCGCGCAAACCAGAACCTGCGGCGCTTCATGCCGCGCTACGAGCTCGACCAGGTGATGCACGCGACCGAGGGGCCGAAGCTCGACTTTCGCGTGGTTGATCATGGTCAAGCAGGGCAGCGGCGCTCCAGCAAGAGCCTGTCCGGTGGCGAGTCGTTCGTCGTCGCGCTCGCCCTGGCGCTCGGGCTCGCGTCCACCCGCGGCGGGCGCCTGCGCATGGAGACGCTGCTCATCGACGAGGGGTTCGGCACCCTCGACCCGACGACCCTCCAGGTGGCCATCTCGGCGCTGTCGTCGTTGCAGGCGGTGCTCGGTGTACGCATCGGGCTCATCAGCCACGTCGACCACCTGCGCGAGGCCGTCCCGGCGCAGCTCCTCGTCGAGCCGATTGGGCTGGGGCGGTCGCTTGTGCGGCCAGCCTGACGTCGCGACGCGCACGGTTCGCTCGGCCTGTCGTTCGGGGGGCGGCCCCGCGCTCAGCGTCCGCGCCGGCGGTCCATCTCGGCGAGCATTTCGGTCTTCGTGTTCGCGTCGAGAAGCCGCTCGGCCGCCGGAAACAGCTCATCCTCCTCGACCGCGACGTGCCTCGCGTAGCTGTCCGAGAGCTCTGCCGCGAGTTGCCGCAGGAGCTCGCGGTCGCCTCCGTCGAAGGCGTGGCCGAGCGCCAGGACCAGATCCGCCTGCCTCGCATGCTCTCGCGCGAGCATTGCCCCAAGCGCCGCGAGCTCGGGCACCCCTGCGAGCCGCGGAAACAGCGTGGTCTCTTCGTCGGCCTCGTGTCGCGCGACCGCTCGCTCGAAGAAGCCCAGCACCGAATCGATCGTTTCGCGCGCGCGTCCGTCGAGGGGGCCCGCCACGGCCTCGCGCAGCTCTTCGAGCCGCTCCGCGAGGCGGCGGTGGGAGTTTCGCAGCATTCCAAAGGCGTCCGTCGTCGCGTCGCGAGGCATCGGACGCAGCATCGCGCGGATCGCGGGCGCGTGCCATTGCCGCGCTCGCGCTCGAGGCGGGTTGCGCGAGGGCGGCGTCATGGATCATGCTATTGCGGTCGTCTCGGTCGTCGCCATGCCTCGCGCCCGTCTCCCCCGTGCAGCGTTGCTGCTCGCCACGCTCGCGTGCGTGCCGTCCGCGTGCTCCTCGGGCGAGTCGAGCGGGCCTCCGCCCGTCGCTGGCTGCACCGACCCGTTCCTCGGCGATCCGTCAAAGCCGATGGAGCTCGAGCTCGTCTACCAAGGCGTCGATGAAGTCACGCATCCGCTCGAGGACGGCGGCGCGCTCCCGATGATCGTTCCGCCCCAAGGAGGGTGGGTCGTGTTCGTGGCGGGGCTCGTCACGAACGTCGACCCGTGCGGCGCCACCATCAAAGGAGTCCTCCGCGACCCGAGCTCCGGCAGCGTTCGAGTCGACGAGCGGACCGCGCGGCTCGTCGCCACCGTCGATGGGCGCGGCGGTCCTGCCGACGGCGACATCTCGACCTTCTCGAACGTCGCCACGTGCCCCAACCAGTGGGCCGCGCAGGCGCTGCCCGGCAATCCCATCGAGCTTACCTACTCCGTCACGGATCGCGGCGGTCGTTCCGCGAAAAAGACGATCATGGTCGTGCCCGAGTGCGCCGAACCGCAGTTCGCGAACTCGTGCAAGTGCCAGTGCAAGCAGGACTACGTGCTCGGCGAGACCTGCCTGTAGGGCGAGCTGTCCTCCGCGTGCGCGGCCCGGCTCGAGCGACCGGCTCGCGGCGGCGACCGCTTACTCCTCGACGACGAGGATCGTCTGGTTGGCCTTCACATTCTTGACCGACTGAGTCTTGCCGGTCGTCCAGCGCACGCGCACCTCCTCGACCGAGTCTCGGTTGCCGAGGCCGAAGTGCGCGCGACGCCACGACTGGCCGAGCGACCCTTGGCCGCCGATGGTGCGGAGCTGCTGCACCGTGCCCTTCTCGACGAGCGACACCTCGACGCCGACGCCATCACGGTTCGACGCCGTGCCTTCCACGTCGACCACGAGCCAGCGCCCGGGCTGCTGCTGGTTCTTTAGGTAACGGAACTGGAGCGGCGTGCCGGCGCCGACGACGATGTCGAGGTCCCCGTCGCCGTCGGTGTCTGCGGTCGCGCTGACCGCGTGGATCACGTTCGGGATCGGGTAGCCGCGGTGCGGGAGCTTCGTCTGCGAGAAGCCCTTGTGTTGCTCGTTCCAGAAGATCATGTCGTACTGAGGCACGACCTCCTGGATTTTTCCGGAGCTATTGGCCATCCGGACCATGTCCTCGTCGTTTGTGACGACGGCCGCCGCCGCGACGAAGAGATCGGTGCGCCCGTCGAGGTCGAAGTCCTCCGCAAGCGGCGCCCAGTTCGAGTGAAAGTGTGTCGCCGCGGCGATCCCGAGGTCCAGCGCTCGGTTCGCCATCGCGCCGCCGTTTGGCTGCCCGAACCACAGGTTGCTCGGCCCCACGTCAACGCTGTAGATGTCGAGGGCCTGGTCGCCGTTGAAGTCGCCAACCGTGATGCCCATGCCGTGGTTGTAGTCGGCCATCCCGAGGAACTCCTCGCCGTGGACGTAGCCCTCGGGCGTGCTCAGGTGGATGTGGTTGATGTAGTAGTCGTTCGAGAGCAAGAGGTCGGTCTTGCCGTCCCGGTTGAGGTCGGCGATCGCGATCGCGTTGGTCGTCGCGGGGTAGGGCGGCTTCAGCACACCCTCAGCGACCTTGAACTTCCCCTTGTCATTGCGGAACACGCGCGGGCCCGGGTTCGCGGGGTTCATGACGACGAGGCAGCGAAAGTCTGCGGGTGACGTGAACTTGCACACATCGGCCGGGTTTCCAATGGCTCCCGACACCGGATTCAGCCGGCCGACGACCAGGTCGAGCCAGCCGTCATGGTCGTAGTCCCACGCGCCGACGCCGACGACGAACTGGTCGGAGAAGTACGGCTGGTCGAAGACGCTTTCGAGCAGCTGGAACTGCAGTCCACCGAGGTTCTTCCAAAACTCGGCTGCGGTCCCCGATGGTCCCTTTCCGGCCATCACGGTCACGATGTCGGTGAGCCCGTCGTTATCGAAGTCACCGGTCACGCACTTCGGCGAGTAGGCGACGGCGCCGAGCGTGCTCGCCGCGGGCTTCTGGAAATTTCCGCCCGGAGCACCGCGGTAGAGCCCGATCGTCGATGGAAAGCTTCCGCCGCTGAAGAGCAGGTCGATGGTTCCGTCGCGGTCGAAGTCCTCGAGGGCGAGGCACGAGCCGCCCTCGGTCAGGAAGCCCGCCTGGCCACTGGCATCAATGAAGCCGGCGCGCTCGACGGCGGGCGGGAGCGCGCACGAGGTGCACTCCTCGAAGCCGCTCCCGTCGGCGAGGCAGGTCTGCAGGCCGCTCGCTCCTTCGGCGCAGGTGCACGGGATGGTGCGGCCGGGCACGCAATTACGCGGGGTGTTCGCGCTGTCGCCGCCGCAGGAACCGAGGATGCAGACCGCGACGGCGGCGCGGGCGAGCAAGGCAACGAGACGTCGTCGGAGCATGGGAACCTCGGACGGGTTGGGGATGAGCCTTCGAAATCTACTACGCGCCCGTCGAATTGGCCGCTATCTTTCGCTCCATGCGCCTGCGTTTGGCTTCGTTGACCGTCGTCGTCCTGGCGTCGCTCATCGCTGGCTGTGGCGGTGAGTCCGTCTCGACCGGTCCGCTCCTCGCTCCGCCGCCGTCGGGCGAGGGCTTTCAGCTCACCACCGGAGACTTCGAGGTGCCTGCCGGCAACGACGTGCAGGCCTGTTATTTCTTCAAGGTGAAGGACCTCGCGGAGCGCTTCGGTTACCGCGGCGACGAGCCGCTCATCCTTCGCCGCACCGAGATCGCCTACAAGGTCGGCAGCCACCACATGAACATCTTTCGGGTGCGGACGATTCTCGATCTCGACCCCGCGAACGGAGACGTTCAGGTCAGCATGAACGGCACGGGGCCGTGCTCGTTTACGCAGAACTGGTCGGACTGGCCGCTCATCGCGAACAACCAGGAGGCGGGCTACTTCGACTGGGAGTACCCGGAGGGCGTCGGCAACGAGCTGTTGCCCGACGAGACGATCATGCTCCAGAGCCACTACGTGAACACGACCTCGCAGACGACGCCGAACGGCGCGCGCGCCGACGTGAACCTCTGGACGATGCCGAAGAGCGAGCTCAAGTACCCGCTCGGCACGCTCTTCGCGACGAAGCAGTCGATCCGAATCTGCCAATCGAACCCCACGCCGAAATTTTCCGGCAGCTGCCAGATCAACAGCCCCGAGCCCGTGCGAATCATCGGCGCGAACGGTCATTTTCACACGCGCGGCAAAGAGTTCGGCATGTACCTGTGGGACGGGAAGACGCCCGAGACGCCGCCTGAGTCCGCGCGCTTTTACACCTCCCTCGTGTGGGACGAGCCGCCGATGCTCACGTCGCCCGAGCTCAACGTCGAGGTGCCGCCCTTCGGAGGCCTCTGGTACACCTGCTCCTACGAGTGGGCACCACCGAAGCCGTCGGTCGGATGCGCGGGGCTCAACAAGCTCGACAAGGAGGGTGAGCTCATGACGCCCGATGAGGCGCTCGACTGCTGCTACACCTTCGGCAACACCGTCGACAGCGCCGAGCACTGCAACAACTTCGTCTACTATTACCCGAAGCAAGACGACGTGAACTGTTACTGACGCGCGCGCGGGAGCGGCCCGCGCGCAGGCGAACGGTCGAGGTCACTCTGGAGGCATGGCCATTCTCGAACGACTTGCAGCAAGGCTCCTCGCGCTCGCGGCAGCCTCGTGCGCTCCGATGGAGGAACCGCGCACGTGTATCCCCGGTCGGACCCAAGCCTGCGAGTGCGACGAAGGTCTCGTCGGCGTGCAATCGTGCCGCGCCGACGGAAAAGGCTTCGGCGTGTGTGGTGGCTGCACTGCGAGCGCGGTGACGCCCTTCACCGACGTCGCCCGGGACGTCGGGCTCGCCTACCTCGAGGCCGCCCCGCTCGACGGAGTCACGCCTTGCGTGGTCCCGGGATATTGCGAAATGAACCTGCTCACCGGCGGCGTTGCGATCGGCGACTACGATGGCGACGGCGGCCCCGACGTGTTCGTGAGCCGGCTCGGCGCGACGCCGCTGCTCTTTCGAAACCGTGGCGACGGCCGGTTTGACGATGTGACGGCGGCCGCCGGACTCGCCCTCGCGGCGAACTGGAACGGCGCCGCGTGGGGCGATCTCGACAACGACGGCGACCTCGACCTGATGGCGCAGACCATTGGGAAAGGGCGGCACTACCTGTTCATCAACCAGGGCGACGGCACGTTCGTCGACGACGCGGTCGCGCGCGGCGTGGCGTTCGACAACGGCATCAGCAAGCTCGGCATGAGCGTGTCCGTCGGCGATTTCGACCGCGACGGCTGGCTCGACCTGCACCTCACCGAGTGGAGCATCAAGCTCGGCCCGCAGGCCGTCGACCCCAAGATCCCGGCGCACATTCGCCTGATGCGCAACCGCGGCGCTTCGGCCCCAGGGCATTTCGAGGACGTCACCGTCGCTCTGGGTGCGGTCATCGATCCGCCCGACGAGCTCGGCAACCGTCCGACGATGTACGGGTACGGCTCCGCGATCGCGGACTTCGACGGGGACGACTGGCCGGAACTCGCGCTGTCGGGGGACTTCGGGACAAGCCGGTTCCTGTGGAACGAAGGCGGGACCTTCGCGGAGCGCACGCGCGACGCGGGCGTTGGTCGCGACGCCTTCGGGATGGGCTCGGCGATTGCAGACCTCGACGGCGACGGACAGCTCGACTGGTACGTGACCTCGATTTCGACGCTTCCGAATTGTCAGGCGACGAACGATTGCGGCCATGGCGAGTGGGGCAACCGCCTCTATCGGTATGCGGGCGGGCGGCTCTTTGAGGACGTCGGCTACGACTGGCGCCTCCACGATGGGTTCTGGGGATGGGGGGCTGCGATGTTCGACTTCGACCACGACGGCGATCTCGATGTGGTTCAGACCAACGGCATCGCTTATCCGATCGTCCAACCCGGCTCGTTTTACGCGCACGACCAGGACCGCTTCTGGCGCAACGACGGCGGGACTTTCGTCGAGGCGGCGAGCGCGCTTGGCCTTGTGGATCTTCGGCGCGGCAAGGGCCTTGCCCTCTTCGATTTCGACCGCGACGGAGATCTCGACGTCTTCGTGGTGAGGAACGCCTCCGAGCCCTCGCTGTACCGAAACGACGTCGCGAAGGGGCATTGGCTCAAGGTTCGCGTCCTGACCGATTCGGGCCGCGATGCGATCGGCGCGCGGGTACGGGTGACCTTGAAGAAGGGCGAGACCTCGCGGGTGGCGATGGTCGGTGTCGCTACGAATTTTCTGGGTCAGAGCGAGCCGACGGTGCACTTCGGGCTCGGCGACCACGGCGGCCACGTCGACGAAGTCGAAGTGCACTGGCATGACTCGGGGAAGACTCGTGTCCTCTCGTCGGTTCCCGTCGATGACCTCCTCGTCGTCGACCCGTGACATGACCCTCGCTCGCGAACCGCGGAAGAGCTTCGTTCGCTGGCGTCGAACTCCTCCATCGTGCTACCGTGTTTAGCATCGTGCCCGAAGAATCCATGGCGACCGAAAGCGATCACCGACGCCGTGAGCCCGAGCGGCTCTACGCTGGCGGCACCGACAACAAACTCCTCATCGCGTTGCTCGCCGGCGCGGTGTTCGGGTCCGTCGGCACGTACGCTTACCTTTCGGGCAACTATCGGTTCGTCGCCCCGGATAGGTACGACCAGCTTGTGCGCGGCACGGTTCCGGTGGCGGACACGGCGGTCGCGCCCAGGCCGCAAGCGACCCAAGAGACGCCGCGCCAAGCGCCCGAGCGCTCGTCGGAGCAGGCCCCTCGCCAACAAACTCAGAGCCGCGGCGGCCCCGCGACGGGTGACTACATCGGGGGCGTCGAGAAGTTCGACCTCAAGGACTCGGCGACCCAGGGCCCCGAAAACGCTTCGGTCACCCTCGTCGAATTCAGCGACTTCGAGTGCTCCGCGTGCGCGCACTGGGAGCCCGAGATCAAGCGCCTCATGGACGAGCGAGCGGGCAAGGTCCGGCTCGTCTATAAGCACGCGATCCTGCCTGACCACATCAACTCCCGCAACGCCGCGCTCGCGGCCGAAGCCGCGAAGAAGCAGGGGAAGTTCTGGGAGTACTCGGCCGAGCTTTTCAAAGACCAGAAGTCGCTGCAGCGTGAGGACCTCGTGAGGCTCGCCGGCCAGCTCGGCCTCGACGTGACCAAGTTCAAGGCCGACATGGACGCGAAGGAGGCGAAGGACATCGTCGACCGCGACGTCCGTGAGGGCGAGCGCTCCATCGCTGGCTCCGAGAAGGCGGGCGTCCCTGCGTTCTTCATCAACGGCCGCCGCGCCGACGTGGCCTCGCCCGGCCAGCTCGCCGCGCTGCTCGACAAGGCGCTCTGAGGCGTCGGAGACTCAATACTTGCGGGAATTTCAACGAGAGGGAAGACACATGACGAGCCAATTCGCAGCGTGTTTGGTGGTCGCGGTGGCCGCGACCGGATGCTCGAGCAAGAGCGAGACGACAGCCCCGGCCCCGGCCGCGACGACCCAGGCGGCGCTTGGAGCCGACGGCGCGCAGCAGCCCAATGCGGCTTCCGAGGTCGGCCGCGCTCCGGCGGTCAATGCCGCGAACCCCGGCGGCGGGGCAGCCCTGCCGCCTGGTGCCGCGATGCCTCCGGGCGGCGCGCCGGTCGCTGGCGCGCAGCCGCCGACCGCTGCAAACCCTGGCGAGGCGGCGACCGCGAACGCGGCCGCGGAGGCGAAGCTCTCCGAGCCGGTGGGAGGCGATGAGCTGAAGACGGCTTGCAAGGCCGTGTGCCAGCGCGCCAACGCGTGCAAGCCCGCCGGCGCCTCGATGTCGGAGGACACCTGCGTCGAGGGGTGCGGTAAGGTGCCGGGCGGCGAAGCCAAGCGCTATGCGGTCGAGCGCATGACGAACTGCAGCACGAAGACCGACTGCAGCGAGTTCAATGCCTGCATGGCGAACGGTGCGGCTCCGGCGTCGCCGGCGCCTCCGGCTCATTGATCGGCGCGTCGCAGGATATATTCGCGCCGGCGTCGTCTTCGGGCGCAGACGTCTAAGTCTGGTCCTCGCTTCTTGGCTTGATTATCCTCGGAGAAACGATGAAAGCGTTCTTGAAAGTCGGGTCGTTCGCACTCCTCTTCGGGCTCGCCGCCGCGTGCGCGAAGGAGAACGCGGTCACGAACTGCCCGCCGAACGAGTCGGTGTCTTGCGCCTGCCCCGGTACGGCCCTCCCGGGCGCGCAGGTGTGCCTCCCTGACGGGAGCGGCTACGGGACGTGTAACTGTAGCCCGTCGGGTACCGGCGGCGCCGGCGTGGGAGTTGGTTCCAGCGTATCCTCCGTGGGCTCCGGGCAGATGCAGCCGTCAACGGGCACCGGCTTCTCGTCGTCGACCTCGAGCTTTGCGGGCGCTGGCGGCGCCGATCCCAACCAAGGGATCTGCGATACGGGCGGCGAGTGCTCGACCTGTCAGAACTCGAAGTGCGCGGTCGACCTCTGCAAGAACGAGCTCGCCGCCTGCGAGCTGAACCCGAACTGCAAGAACCTCCACGACTGCACCAAATTGTGCGACGTGATGGACCCGCCGTGCTTCAACGACTGCATCGGCAAGTACCAGAACGGCACGAGCGACCTCATCGCATTCTTCGTGTGCACGTCGTGCTCGCCTGGGCCATGTTTCGGGGACTGTCAGGGCAGCTTGCAGTGCAACATGATGCAGTGACGCGAGGGGCGTACACTTGTCGAGAATGAAGAGGTTTTCGGCGGCTTCGCTGATGCTGGGGCTCGGGGCGCTCGTCCTGGTCGCTCCGAGCTGCGGCTCCGAGGACAGCGCGACGCCGAGGGTCTGCGTCCCCGGACGCACGGTGAAGTGCTCCTGCGACGACGGAGGCCAGGGACTGCAGTCCTGTCTGCTCGACGGCTCGGGCTTCGAGGCGTGTAGCTTCTGCAAGGCGAAGCCAGATCCGTCGACGGAAGCGGGGTTCGCGGATATCACCGCCGCGATGAACCTGATGAACGGGTCTGGCCCGTGCCTTGGGTTCGACGACTTCGACGCCGACGGAGACCCGGACCTCATCCTCTCGCAGGCCAAGACCGTCCACAACGGCAACACGTTCGCCCCGGCGGAGATGGTCATCTACGTCAACGAAGGTGGCGGCAAGTTCTCGGCGCAGCCGGTCGCGAGGCTCGCCGAGGGCTTTGCCATGCTGTGCACCACCGGCGATTTCGATCGCGACGGGCTGCCGGATGTCGTCATCGAGGTCGATCAATTCGACCAGCCCGGCAAGCTCCTTCTCCTTCGAAACAAGGGAAAGTTCGTCTTCGAGATCGACCCGGAGGGCTTCGACATCGTCCCGATTGACGACTCGATGCTGCTCGCGCTCGGGACATTCGACTCCGACAACGACGGTTGGCTCGACGTCGTCCTCGGCCGCTCGCACGGTGGCGGACCTGCTTCCGGCGAGGCCTGCAAAATGCTCGAGAACGACTTCGTCTGCGAGAGCACGCCATACCCTGGCTCTCAGGGGCCGCTCCTGTGGCGAAACGTCACCGGGCGCTTCAAGCTCGACCTCTCGGCGTTCACCGGACCGTTTCCAGGCACCACGAACGCGCTCGGGTTCGCTGACTTCGACGGCAACGGCCTCACCGACATGTTCATGGCGAACGACTGGTACTCAAACCACCTGCATCTGCAGATGTCCCCAGGCAAGTTCAAGCGGGCCGAGACGCTCCTCGGACTGAACCTGTTCAACCACGGCATGGGCGTCGGCATCAACGACTTCGATCGCGACGGACACCCCGACATCTACGTCGCCGATCTCGGGCCGAACAGCTTCTGGTTCGGCAAGCCCGACGGCACCTTCGAGAACCTGAACGCCGAGCTCGGGATCTCGGCCGTGACGCGCTACCACTCGAACTGGGCCACCATCGCCGAGGACTTCAACCTCAACGGCTACCCGGACCTCTTCGTCGCCTCGTCCGGCTTGGTGACGAACGATGAGGACATGGTGAAGATGGCGGTCGTGTCCTCCTCGCCGCTGAAAGAGGTCGTCCCTCAGTTCGACATCTTGTTTTGGAATCGCGGCAACCGAGAATTTTTCCCGTCGACGCTTCCACATCGGCCGGGACAGCGCCCCGTCGTCGTGCTCGCCTCATCCGCGACAGCCGACTACGACGGCGACGGCGACCTCGACATCGTCACCGCCGCCGGCGACAATCTTCAGTTCCGCTTCCTCCGAAACGAGCAGCCTCCGGGGAACTTCCTGATGCTGAACCTCGTGGGCACGGCGTCGAACCCGCACGGCATCGGCGCCGTCGTCGACTTGATGAAGGGCGACGAGATGGTCCAGCGTCGCTACGTCGGGTCGGGCGGTTCCATCGGCAACTCCTGGAAGACGGTCCACTTCGGCCTCGGGACCGAGACGAAGGTCGAGCGCATTCGGATCCGGTGGCCTGCCGGCGGAACGCAGTTCCTAAACGACGTAGACGGAAACCAGATCCTTCGCGTTGTCGAGCCCTGACGCTTCTCCCGAGGGGGCCCACGAAGACGCTCCCGCGGGGCACTCGAGGCGCCACGCAAGACCTTCGGTGGTTTGTCCTCGTTTTCCCACGCGCCGAGGCCTCCTCTAAGCCCTGCGTCGGTCCTGCGCGGGAGCGAGGCGCCCCGCGCCCCGGTGCGAGTCATCCTGGCCGCTCGCCCTATGGACTTTTTTCCAAGCAAAAAACACTTCTTTCGTATTTCGAAATTTTATTTTCGCGTGCTACCCTCCTCCATTGGGCGGTCTTTCACCTGCAGAGAACACACGGGGAACACGTGAAAAGCTTGGTAGCGCATCATCGCTGGGCGGCACGACTGTTCTGTCTTCTATCGCTCTTCCTCGTGGGCCTCGTCGCCTGCGCCGGAGACGGCAGCGAACCGAATCCCTCGGAGGTGTCGCTTACCGGCACGTCTGACGGTGGCTCCGCGAGCGCACCGACGGGCGTCGGAGGCGGAAACCTCCTCATCGGTCCGTGCGAGGACGGCGAGCAGCGCGCCTGTCACGTAACCCTTGGCGAGCACGAGGGCGTGCTGAGCTGCTTCGTTGGCGTGCAGGTGTGCGTCGACGGTGCCTGGTCGGCGTGCAAGGACGGCTCCGAGGTTGAGAAGGTCCCCGCGGACGATGGCAAGCCGCTGTCGCTCACCGCCGAAAAGGTCTGCGACGACAACCCGTGCGATCCGCGCTGCAGCAAGTGGGTCGAAGACGGCAAGTGGGTTGCGGATGGCTCGGTCTGCAAGTGGCCGTGGAGCTGGTCCGCGGACCCGAAGGCGAGCATCGACCAGGCAAACAAGGACGGTGCCGCGAAGGAGCCGTGTACGCACGGCAGCGAGTGCCACCAAAACCAGAAGTGCCAGGACCCCGCTCAAGGGAGCTGCTCGCACGACATCTGCACGAAGGGCGTCGGCCTCATCAAGGGCTGCGAGACCAAGTGCGTCGACAAGATCTGCGACGAGAAGCCCCAGTGTTGCGAGAAGAAGTATACCGGCACCTGCGAGGTCGAGCCCTGCCTCACCTACAAGAAAGGCCTGACGAAGGACTGCGACCCCGACGTCAAGAAGACCTGCGACTGGGACAAGACGTGCTGCCCCTACAAGCAGTGGGAGACCTGCAAATACTGGGGCATCGTCGGCTACGAAGAGGTCTGCAAGTGGGTCGAGACCTACAAGTGTGGCTGGCGTAACTACTACATCTGCGGCTGGCGTTGGCGCGAGTTCTACATCTGCGGCTGGCGCTGGCGCGAGTTCTACGTCTGCGGCTGGCGCTGGCGTACTTTCTACGTCTGCGGCTGGCGTTGGCGCGAGTTCTACGTCTGCGGCTGGCGCTGGCGTACTTTCTACGTCTGCG
>VGRJ01000029.1 GCA_016875405.1 Deltaproteobacteria bacterium
ACGTCGAAGCGCTTCTCGGTGAGCGCCTGCGCGGCCTCCTTCGCGAGGTCGCGAGCCAGCGCCTTGTCGGCGTCGGAGGCCTGCGCGACGGCGTGTGGGGAGAGGGAGAGCGCGGCGAGCGAGAGCACCACGGCAAGCCACGTCGACGACGACTTCATCGCGCGCGAGCCTAGCGCAATCTCGACCGCTCGGGGGAACGCTGCGTCGCGCCCTCCCGGGCGTGCGCTGCGAGCGTCTCAGAAGCCCGGATCGAACTTCTTCGGCGGGGCGGCCTTCGGGGCAGGCGATTTCGGCGGCGACTTCGACGGCGGCGGCGGTCGCGGCGCGTGAGCGGGGGGAGCGTGCGGAGCCGTGGGAGGCTTCGTGCTCGCGGACGCGCTCGCCGAAGCGCTCGCGCTGACGGCCGGGGGGGGTGCGCTCGCGGCGGAGGCGGACGCCGGCGCGCCAGCGGCGAGCGTGGCCGAGGCAGAGGCCTCGGGCGGCGCAGCGAGGGCGCTCGCGGGCGGAGAAGACGCGTCGGTAGGCGCGGGGATCGACACGGGCTCGGTCGACGCCGAAGGAGCGGCAGGCGCCACTGCCGAGCGTGTGAGGAAGTAGGCCCCCGTCGCGACGGCAGCCGCTCCGACGAGGCCGACCACGAGCACCGCGGCCCCCTTCGAGCGCGCGGGCCCTGGCGGCGGCGTCGCGGCGATGCCTGCGACCGAGCCCATCGCACCGCTGTCGCCGAAGGGCTGCGGGGTCGCCTGCGGGACGCCATAGCCGGGATTCGAGGGGTAGCCACCGTGGGCGGCGTACGGGCCGCTGTTTCCCGCGTAGGCGCCCGGCGCGACACCGGCCGCAGGATACGGCGTGAGATGGCCCGGCATGGGCGTGTCGATGTCGAGCGCCATGGTCTTCTGCAGCGGACTCGGCGCCGGCATCCCCGTGAGCGTCGAGTATCCGCCCGTCACCATGCTCACGCCGAGAGCGTGCGCAAGGCCCTCGCTCAGCTCCTTTGCCGTCTGGTAGCGGTGGTCGGGATCGCGCTGCGCGGCGCGGTGCCACCAGCGGTCGAACGAATCGGGGAGCCCGGGGCACACGTGCGACGGGACCGGAGGCGCCTGCGTGACGATGCGGATCAACAGGTCGCCGAGCGCATCGCTCTTGAAGGGCAGCTCACCGGTCACGCAGCGAAACGCGACGACGGCGAGGGACCAGAGGTCCGCGCGCGAGTCGACCGCCTTGATGCCCTGCGCTTGCTCCGGGCTCATGTAGTACGGCGTGCCGAGCAGCGCCCCGGTGCGCGTGTTCGAATCGAGCTGGTTGGTGCGCTTCGCGACGCCGAAGTCGAGGACCTTCGCGATTTCGCCATCGTCGTCGGGCACGAGGAAGATGTTCTCGGGCTTGAGGTCGCGGTGAACGATCCCCGCCGCGTGGGCTTTCATCAAGGCGCGGCTCACGCCGGCGATGATCCGACAGGTCTCGGTCGCGTCGAGCCGTCCGCGCGCGCGGAGACGCGAGTTCAGCGGCTCACCCTCGAGATACTCCATCGCGAGGTACTGCAAGCTGCCCTCGACCCCGAAGTCGAGGATCTGCACGACGTTGGGGGAACGCAGCGCCGCGGCGGCCTTGGCCTCACGCTCGAAGCGCTCGCGGACATCAGCCTTCTCGGCGGAGTCGGCGTGGATGAACTTAATCGCGCACGGGATGTCGAGCGCGATGTGCTGCGCTGCCCACACGTCCCCCATTCCGCCCTGGCCCAGCACGCGGACGAGACGGAAACGGTCGGCGATGACTGCGCCTTCCCTCAACTCCACGAAGTGTCCCTTCCGACCGGCCACTGAGCCGTTCGACGCGACTCCCGAGTATCACGCATGACCGCGAGGGTCCAGTGATGCCTCGCCTCCAAACCGTCGGTCGGCCGCCGACCCGCGCGTCGCCGCGGCGTCATGGGCACGTCTCCCCCGCGGGGCGCGGCGGGGCACAAGCGCAGACCCAGTCGACGAGCGTCGCGACCTCATCCTCGGTGAGCTCGGGCGGCTTCAACGGCATGAACCCGCTCTCCACGACGCTCTTCATAAGCGCGAAGACCGCCTTGCCGACGTAGAGCTGCTGGGAGTCGGAGAATGCGTCGAGCGCGAACGGGGCGCCCTCCTTGGCAGGAGTCGTGTGGCAGCGCGCGCAGTTGTCGACCATGATCCGCTCGACCGCGCAGGGGTAGTCGCCGACCATCTCCCCAGCCTTCGCTACGTCGCACCCATCGAAGCACGCGGGGACGCTGCCGCCCGCGCCCCCCTGCCCTCCCTCGCCGCCGCCCGAACCCGATCCGATGGCCGACGACGCGCTCGTCGACGAGGCAGCCGACGGCGGGAGCGGCTCGCACGTCCCGGCGACGCAAGTGGTCTCGAGGTCGGCCTTGCAGGACGATGCGAGCGACAAGGCGAGCACGGCGAGCGAGCCGACGACCGCGGGAATTCTCATCGAAGCGTCATCCTAGCGCCGTTCGACCCATCCTTCGGGGACATTCCAGCCGTGTCGCGTCACCGACCCAGCTCGTTCGCGCGGCGCGTCGCAGCCTCCACGGCCTCGATGAAGGCGCTCCTCACCCCCGCGGCCTCGAGCCTCGCGAGCCCGGCGATCGTGGTCCCACCCGGGCTCGTCACGCGGTCCTTAAGCGCGGCCGGGTGCTCGCCTGTCGCGACGAGGAGGCGCGCCGAGCCGAGCACCGTCTCGGCCGCGAGCGTCATGGCGACGTCGCGCGGCAACCCCATCTTCACGCCGCCGTCCGCGAGCGCCTCGATCATCACGAACACATACGCGGGGCCGCTCCCCGAGAGCCCGGTCACCGCGTCGAGCTGCGCCTCGGGGACTCGCACGACGCGCCCGACTGCGGCGAACAGCTCCGTCGCGACGACGAGATCCGCGTCCGTCGCGCGCGCCCCGGCGGCGAGCGCCGTGACTCCGGCGCGCACGAGGGCAGGCGTGTTCGGCATCGCGCGGACGACACGAGCAGGCATCGCAGCTTCAACGACGCGAGCCGCGATGCCGGCGGCCACCGTCACTGCAAGGCCAGCGAACTCGCCGAGCTCCGCGAGCGCGACCGCCATCGCCTGCGGCTTGACGGCGATCACCAAGAGGTCCGCCTCGCGCGCGACGTCGCGGTTCGAGGCACGGCACGCGATCCCATGCGCCGCGGCGAGCAGCTCGCGTCGTTCGGCGTTCGGCTCCGCGACGGCGACAGCGCCCCGCTCGACGACTCCTTGCTCGAGGAGACCCCGCACGATGGCTTCGGCCATGTTGCCGCCGCCAATGAACCCGAGCCGACGCCCCGCGAGCGCTGACATACAGTTCAATGTAGGATGACGCTCGGCCGAAGGCGAGTTACCCGGTCGCCCATGAGCGGGCCATTCAACCTCGCGGATTACTATCTGTTCGACCGCCTCGACGAGGGCCTCGCGGAAGCTCCGGCCCTGCTCTTCGGGGAGCGTCGTCAGAGCTACGCCGAAGTCGCCGCCGACGTGCGCGCGCTCTCGGCGTACCTGATCGCCGCCGGCGTCGCGGCCGAGCAGCGCGTGCTCCTCGCGCTCCCAGATACGCCTGCGTATGCGGCTGCGTTCTTCGCCACGTTGCGGATCGGCGCCGTCGTCGCGATGGGCAATCCGCACGCGCCGACGGGCGATCTCGACTACCTCGTCCGCTACACCGGGGCCCGCGCCGTGGTGACCACCGTCGACGTCGCCGGCGCGCTCGCCCCGACGCTCGCCGAGTGCGGCTGCCTCGTGATTCAGGTCGAAGACGTCGCGACCGGCGAGGACTGGCGGGCTCGACGAGCAGACGCCTCGCCCGCGGTGTGGCTCGCCGACGCGCTCGAGGGCGGGCGGAGGCTCGAGGAGCGCGGCGCGCCGACCCGTCGCGAGACGGAGGCCGATCACCCCGCGATCTGGCTTTTTACCTCGGGGTCGACCGGACGCAGCAAGGCCGCGATGCACTGCCACCGCGACTTCGCGTTCAACACCGAGCGCTACGCGATCAGCACGGTCGGCTACCGTCACGGCGACATCACCGTGAGCGTGCCGAGGCTCTTCTTCGGCTACGCGACCGGCACGAACCTGATGTTCCCGTTTCGTGTGGGGGCCACGGCCGCGCTCTTCAGCGAGCGACCGACGCCCGAGACGCTGGCGCGCGCCATCGAGCGGTATCGGCCGACGATCGTCACCAACGTCCCGACCATGATGGGAAAGCTGCTCGAGGACGACGACGCACGCACGGCGCGAAAGGAGCCGCGCCTCGATTTGTCGTCGGTGCGCTTCCATTTGTCGGCCGGTGAGGCCCTGCCGCCGGCCTTGCTCGCGCGCTTCCTCGAGCGTTTCGGCGGCGAGGTGTACGATGGGATCGGCTCCGCAGAGATGTTTCACATCTATTGCTCGAACCGCCCTGGGGATGTGATGCCAGGCTCGCTCGGGCGAGTCGTCGACGGTTACGAGCTTCGCATCCTGGCCGCGGACGCCGAGGGGCCGGGAGCCCCGACTCTTCCGGCGGGTGAGACCGGCGTGATGTGGGTGAAGGGCGACTCGGTCGCGCTCGGTTACTACGGCGATCGCGACAAGAGCTGGGAGACGTTCCACGGCCACTGGTGCAGGACCGGCGACCTGTTTCGGATCGACGAGCGCGGCTACCTATGGTTCGAGGGGCGCGCGGACGATCTGCTCAAGGTCGGAGGGATTTGGGTCGCGCCGCTCGAGGTCGAAAACTGCCTCGCCGAGCACCCCGTCGTCGCCGCCGTCGCGGTCATCGGCGTCGAGCTCGAAGGGCTCGTCAAGCCCAAGGCGTTCGTGGTGCCGAAGAGCCAAGAGGAGGCCACGGAGTCGCTCGCGGACGCGCTGAAGCACTGGGTCCAAACGCGCCTCAGCAAGCACAAGTACCCGCGCCTCGTCGCCTTCGTCGATGAGCTGCCGAAGAACGATCGCGGAAAGATCGATCGCAAGGAGCTCCGACGACGCGAGCTCGCGGGCCAGAACCCGGTCGGGCGATGAAGCTCGCCGAGCTCACCACCGTCGCGCTCGCCGAAATGCTCGCGCGAGGCCCCGTCGTGGCGCTCTTGCCCGTCGGCTCGGTCGAACCGCACGGGCCCCACCTCCCGCTCGGGACCGACACGCTCATCAGCGAAGCCGCGATCACGCGCGCGGTAGGTCGCCTCGCAGCGCACGGCGTGACGGCGCTCGTCGCTCCCGCGATCCCGTACGGCGTCACCGAGTACGCGCGCGGCTTCGCAGGCGCGGTGTCGATCGATGGCGCGACCTTGACGGCCTTCGTCCGTGGCGTGATCGAGGCGCTCCTGCGCGAGGGGCTCTCCCACGTATGCGTGGTGAACAACCACCTCGAGCCCGAGCACGACACCGCGCTCCGGAGCGCGCTCGTAGGCCTCGCCGGGCGCGCCTCGCTCGCTTGCCCGCTGACGCGGCGCTGGGGACGCACCTTGTCCGCCGAGTACAAGAGCGGCGCGTGTCACGCAGGGCGCTACGAGACATCGCTCGTGCTCGCCGCTGCGCCTGCCCTCGTCGACACCGCCGCCGCACGCACCTTGCCGCCGCTCGCGACGAGCCTGTCGGACGGAATCCGCGCGGGGCAGCGGACCTTTGCTGCGATGGGGCTCGACGCGGCCTACACGGGCGCGCCGGCGGAGGCGTCGGCGGACGAGGGACTCGAGCTCACGGAGCGGCTCGCCGAGATGGTGGCCACAGAGGTGCTTGAAGCCTTGGTCACGCTCGGGCTGTCGACGACCGCGTGAGGCAAAGCGAGCGGCGCGTACACGCCGTCGCCGGGCTCATCGACCGTCGAGCAGGAGCTGCGTGAGGACGTAGTTCGCGACGAGGATCGTGACGCAGGTCTCGACCACCGCGCGCGTCGTCGCGAGGCCCACGCCCTTCGCACCGCCGCTCGCGTGAAAGCCGTGTCGATTCGCGATCGCGGCGATGACGAAGCCGAACGCCGCAGACTTGATGATGCCCATACGCAGGTCTGCGACCACCGAAAGATCGCGCACGCTCTGAGCGAACACGCCCGGGTCACCGCCCAGCCACACGACCGCGACGAGATAAGCGCCCATCATCCCGACCGCCGCGTAGAGAACGCAGAGCAGCGGCACCATCAAGACCCCGGCGACGAGCCGCGGCGAGAGCAGGTACTGAACCGCGCTCACGCCCATCGTCGTGATCGCGTCGATCTGCTCGGTGACCCGCATGTTGCCGAGCTCGGCCGCCATCGCGCTCCCCGCGCGCGCCGTCACCATGATCGCCGCAAACACCGGCGCGACCTCGCGTGTGAGCGATACCGCAACGAGCCCTCCGACGCGCCCCTCAGCGCTGAAATTGCGGAGCGCGTAGGTCGTCTGGAGCGCGACGACCATGCCGCTGAAGAGCCCCGTCAACCCCACGATGAAGAGGGACTGCACGCCGATGAACTCCATCTGCGCCAGCATTTGTCCGCCCCGAAAGGGCCGTCGGAACAGCCAGCGCAGCGTCCGCAGCGTCAGCGAGACGGTGAGGCCAACCCCCTCGAGCGCGCGTACGAACGGCCCGAGCAGCCGTACTGCCACGGGGCCGCGCACAGGCACGGGCTCGCCGCTCACGCCGCCGTCTTATCACGGCGCGCGAGCGAGCTGGAGTCACCCTCGCGCGACGAATTGCTGGAGCTCGGGCCGCCCGCCATCGCCGACGGCGAGGCGCGCACGTCGACTCTTCTGAGCGACCTCGATCCCGATGCGGAGCGCTCCGCCCCCCAACTCGGACTCGTAGGCGTCGCCCCACTCCACGACGAGGAGCGCCTCCTCCCGCCGCTCGCGGAGGCCGAGGAGCTCGACCTCCTCTCCGCCGCCGACGCGATACAGGTCCACATGGAGCACAGGGAACCGCGCACCGTGCTCGTGCACCAAGGCGAACGTCGGGCTCTGAACGGGGACGGCGTGCGGTACCCCGAGCGCACGCAGGAGCGCCCGCGTAAAGAACGTCTTCCCGGCGCCGAGCGGTCCCGACAGCAGCACGAGGTCACCAGGAGCGAGGAGCATCGACAGCTCTCGGGCGAGGCGGATGGTCGCGCGACGCGTGGGGAGCTCGCGCGACGCGGGCGGCGCGCTGCGCGAGCCCGTCACCGGATCACCTTGCCGCCGCGAACCTTCCGGATGGCGAGCTCGCGCAGGATGGTGCGATCGCCCGCGAAGCCGCTCGCCGCCGACGTCCAGAGCTCGGCCTTCGCCGCGGACAGGGCGGCGACGGCGTCGCCTCGGCGCGCGCGCACCTCGTCGTCGCTGGCCGCGTCCCCGAGCTCGCGCACGGCCTTGCCTGCCAGCACGGCCGCGTCGCGCCCGAGCGCCATCCACCAGTTCGGTGTCGGACGTCCGGACTCGAGCCACCCCACGAGCCGAAGGTCGGACGCCCCGCGCTCCGCCGGGACGGGAAAGATCCCAACCTCGAGGACGCGAGCACCCTCCGCGCGCTTGATATTCGTCAATGAGCCGAGGCCGAGCGCGAGCGGAAGCCGCTGTTCCCGGGCAAGCGCCGCGACCTCGGAGCCGCAGTACGCACCGTCCGCTACGACGAGCGCGTCGACTCGCTCGCCCGCGAGCTGCGCGGCCGTCGGCGTCGGGTCGCAGCCGAACTCCACGCCGGTGCCGGCGGGCTCGACGAGCTCCTCGAGGCCCGCGCCGAGGACGGCCCCGACTCCCGCGACCACCTTCGCGCCGTCGTCTCGAAGGGCGGCCGCGAGGCTTCCGATCGAGCGAGCGGCGGGCTCCCCCAAGACGAAGGTCCGCGTCGACCTCGTCACCGAGGTGAGACCGCTCGCGGTGAGCAACACGACGGCGAGCCCCTGCTCCTCGGCAAAAGTCGCGGCCGGGGCGACGTGACGCGGATCGATCCCGGCGACGATGACGGCGGCGCCCTCCGCAGCCAACTCCGCGAGAGCACGCTCGACGCGCAGGGGGTCCCCCCCGTCGTCTCGCGAGACCAAGCGCGCCCCCGAGTCGCCGATCCCCATGCCAAACGACAATCCGGTCACCACATCGGCGCTGCGTCGCTCCAGCATCGGCCCCCCGAGCGCCAACAGCACGCCGACCGTCCGCGCCGTCACGCGACCGCGCGTTCGGTCGCCCGCGAGGCGCGCGACGTCCTCCCCGGTAGGCCCGAGCAGGGGCCCAGCCTCCTGGAGCAAGGTCCTTGCGAGCGGGACGTTCTTGTCGGCGACGGCGCGGCGCGCGAGGAACTGCGCAAGCGACTCGAGCAAGCGGCGCTCCTCTCGAGTCGCGGACCCGAGCGACGAGGCGCGCGTACGCAGGTGGTCGACGAGCCGCGGGACGGGCACGTCTCGAAACAGCGACGAGATGCGCGCGAGCACCCGCTCACGTTCGGCGGGAGCGGCCTCGACGATGAGCACGTCCACGAGCCGCAGCGTCGTCTCCCAGTCAGCGGTCGCGACAGCGGCCCGCACGAGCTCTTCGTCCAGCAGCGCCGTGGCGAGCGGATCGAGCATTTTGTGCAGCAGAGGCCACAAGAGACGCATCGCGCGACGCGCGTCGCCGGCTCGCCGAGCGGCGACCCCGGTGACCAAGGTCCCGAGATCACGCGTGACGCCAGGCGGGCCGAGCACCGCACTCTGCGAGCGCTGCTCGGCCACGACGAGGTCCCCGCGTTCGAGCGCACTCCACCCCGCGAGCGCGTCGAGCAGTCGCGCGAGCGAGTCACGCGGGTAGCGCCTCGCTAGGTCGGAGAGCGTCTTCTCCATCTCGCCCCGCGCGGCCGGCTCGGCCTGCATCCAACGCCGGATCAGCGGACGCGCAGCCTCCTCGACGGGCACGGTCTCCCCAATCGAAGGTTGCGGCGCGGGGAGCTCGACCTGAGCGCTCGAGCACCCCGTCGTCGCGAGCGCGCCCACGACCGCCCAGCTTGACGCCCTCACGAGACCGCTCCTGAATAATCTCACGTGACTCATCCGTCGAGCGCAGAGCCGTCCGCTCCCCCAGCCTCGCGTCTATGGCCGCGCGTCGTCGCGCGAGTCGTGGGCGTCCCGTTCACGACGTTCATGTTGCTCGACCTATGGGCGAATTCCAAGGCGGCGCAGGGAGTCGTCGCGTTTCGACACGCTCTCGAGCCCGTTCGCGCGTGGCCTTCCTGGGTCGTCATGCCGCTCGCGTTCGTGCTGGCGCTCGACTTGGTCGGATTGGCGCTGGCCGCGCGAGACCGTCGCGATTCAACCGCAGCGCTGCGCGGGCTGGGAGCCGTCGCCGTTGGCCTCGCGGCCGTGCGGCTCGCGGTGTTCTGGCGCGGGCTACGCGTCGCGGGGCACACGCTCGAAGACGCGCGCGCGACGCTCGTCGCGGAGGCGTCGCGAACCTGGCACGGAATCCCCGGTGTCGCTTACCTGTGGATCCTGGCCCTCGGGGCGACCGCCGCCTTCTGCGCTCGCGCGGCCCCGTCGGCGGTTGAGCGGTGGTTGGGCCTCGAGGGGCTCAAGTCGAAGCGCGGCGTCGTCCTCGCGAGCGCGCTCGTCGCGGCGATCGGGTTCGCGGTCGCTGGCGCATCCGTCCTCACGTTGGCCACGGGGCTGCGACCGCTCGTCGGCGAGGACAGTCCCTGCGGCACCTGCGCCTCGCCCTGAACCCCGAGGCTCATCCGCCGCGACGATGCGGGACGTGGACGCCGCGCTCCTCGGCGCATCGGATCGCCGTTTCGTAGCCTGCGTCCGCGTGGCGGAACACGCCCATCCCGGGGTCCGATGTGAGCACGCGCTCGAGGCGGCGCGCGGCCTCGTCGGTCCCGTCGGCGACCACCACCATGCCAGCGTGAATCGAGTTCCCGATGCCCACGCCACCGCCATGATGGAGGCTGACCCAGGACGCTCCGCTCGCTGTGTTGACCAGCGCGTTGAGGAGCGGCCAGTCGGCGATCGCGTCGGAGCCGTCCTTCATCGCCTCGGTCTCTCGGAAGGGCGACGCAACCGAGCCACAGTCAAGGTGGTCGCGGCCGATGACGATCGGCGCCTTCACCTTGCCGCTCCGCACGAGCTCGTTGAAGGCGAGGCCAGCCTTGGCGCGGTCGCCGTAGCCGAGCCAACAGATGCGCGCCGGCAGCCCTTGGAAAGCGATCCGCTCCTTCGCCATCGAGAGCCATCGCGCGAGATCCTGGTCATCGGGCACGCACTCGAGGACCGCACGGTCGGTCGCCTCGATGTCGGCAGGATCTCCGGACAGCGCGACCCAGCGGAAGGGCCCCTTCCCCTCGCAGAAGAGCTCTCGCACGTAGGCGGGCACGAAACCGGGGATATCAAAGGCTCGCTCGCACCCCGCTTCCATCGCGCACGTGCGGATGTTGTTGCCGTAGTCGAAGGTCTCGCTGCCGCGCCGTTGGAGCTCGAGCATTGCCTCGACCTCGACCCGCATCGAAGCCTTCGCGCGCACGACGTAAGCTTGAGGATCGGCGGCGCGCAGCTTCGCCGCGTCGTCGAGCGAGAGCCCAGCCGGAATGTAGCCGACGAGCGGGTCGTGGGCGGCGGTCTGTTCGGTGACGAGCGCCGGAACGACGCCGCGACGGACGAGCTCGGGGTAGATCTCGGCGGCATTGGCGCAGAGCGCGAACGAGCGCGCTTCGCCAGCATCGGCGGCCGCTTGGACCCGACGTAGAGCCTCGTCGAGCGAGCCGACTTGCTCGTCGACGTAGCGCGTCGCGAGGCGTTTCTCGATTCGCGAGGGATCCACCTCGATCGAGAGCGATGGCAGGCCAGCGAAGGTGGCGGCGAGCGGCTGCGCGCCGCCCATCCCGCCGAGCCCCGCCGTGAGGAGCCAGAGCCCCGAGGTCGTGCCCGTCCTCGCGGCGTAGGCCTTGCGTGCCGCCACGAAGGTCTCGAACGTGCCCTGCACGATCCCCTGCGAACCGATGTAGATCCACGAGCCCGCGGTCATCTGCCCGTACATGGTGAGCCCGAGCGACTCGAGCCGTCGGAACTCATCCCAGGTCCCCCAGCGCGGCACGAGGTTCGAATTCGCGAGGAGCACCCGAGGGGCGTCCCGATGGGTGCGCACGCGCCCGACGGCCTTGCCAGACTGCACCAGGAGCGTCTCGTCGTCCGCGAGGTCGCGGAGCTCGCGGGCGAGCACGTCGAAGGCCTCCCACGAGCGCGCGGCCTTGCCCGTCCCACCGTAAACGACGAGGTCCTCCGGCCGCTCGGCGACCTCCGGGTCGAGGTTGTTGTGGAGCATCCGGAGCGCAGCTTCCTGCACCCAGCCCTTGCACGTGCGCGTCGTCCCTCGCGCCGCTCGAACCGTCCTCGTCGTCATCGCATCCTCCGCCGCGTTCCGCGCGGTCTTCGCGTGTCTCGTCGTTTCGCTCGCCGCGCTCGCCTCAGACGTCGAGGTCGGTGCTGGTCATCACTTCGTGGAACTCGATGACGTTCGGCCCGGAGAACATCTCCTTCGGCGCGCGATTCTTGTGCGCTTCGGCGAATGCCTCGCTTTGCGTCCAGGCGACGAAGTCGTCGAGCCGGCGCCACCAGGTCTTCACCTCATAGAAGCCGCGCGCTGCGGGGTCGTCCACGAACGTTGCGGTGGCGCGATCGAACTTCAGCGGGCGCGGCCGGTGCACCTCGTTCCGAACGAAGCCTGGCGCCGTGTCCACGAGGTGGGCGCGATGCCGGAAGCGCTCCTCGAAATCGATCTCGTGTCCCTCGGCCACCGGGATTCGGTTTGTCACCACGATCATGGCTTTGGGGTACGGGGTCGAGCGCCGCGGCGCAAGCCCGGGCGACATGGTGAGCCGCACTCTGGATGCGGTGCGACGCGATCCGAGCTAGGTCCAAGGGATGTCGACATTCGACGCTCGCAGCACCGCGGAACAAGTCTCCGAAGGCATCGACCTCCGGGGCAAGACCTGGCTCGTGACCGGTTGCAACTCCGGCATTGGCCTCGAGACGGCGCGAGTTCTTTCGCTGCGGGGGGCGCACGTCGTCGGGGCAGCGCGCACCTTGGAGAAGGCAAAAGAGGCGCTCGCAGGTTTGCCGAACCCGGGCTCGCCGCTCGCCTGCGAGCTATCCGACCTCGGCTCCGTTCGTGGCGCGGTCGAGGCGATCCGCTCGATGGGGACCGCGCTCGATGGGGTCATCGCCAACGCCGGCATCATGGCGCTGCCGAAGGCCGAGACGAAGTACGGGCTCGAGCTGCAGTTCCTGACCAACCACGTCGGGCACTTCGCGCTCGTGACCGGCATCGACGACCTCATGACCGACCTGGCGCGCGTCGTGGTCGTGAGCAGCGGAGCGCATCGCTACGCGTCCGAGCGGGGCCTCGAGCTCGACAACCTCGACGGAGCGACCGACTACGAGCCCTGGCGCATGTACGGACGCTCGAAGCTCGCCAACATCCTGTTCGCGCGCACGCTCGCGCATCGGTTCGCCAAAGGCGGCAGCCAGCGGACGGCCTTCTCCCTCCACCCGGGGGTCATCCGTACGAACCTGACGCGCCACATCGCGGACGTGGACACCCTCCTCGCGCCGATGAAAAGCAGCATGAAGACCGTGGCGCAGGGCGCGGCGACACAAGTGTACGTCGCGACTCAGCCGGGCCTCGAGGCGCACTCCGGCGCCTACTTCTCCGACTGCGCGGTCGCTCGCACGATCCCGTCCGGCACCGACGATGCGCTCGGCGAGGTGCTTTGGGGCCGCACCGAAACGCTGCTGGCAGCGCTGGGGTGAATCCGCCGGCGAGCGCCCTCCCGGTTGACACGCGACGGCCCACGTGCATAATTCGCCGCCCCTCCCTTAGGGGATTGCGGAGCAAGTCATGAAGAGCCCGGTCGTCCAAGCCCTCGAAGCCGCCCAGATTCGCAGCGATCTCCCCGAGTTCCGCTGCGGCGACACCGTCAAGGTCAACTACAAGGTCGTCGAAGGCGACAAGACCCGCGTCCAGATGTTCCAGGGCGTGGTCATCAAGCGTCACCGCGCCGGGTCTCGCTCGACCTTCACCGTGCGCAAGGTGAGCTTCGGCACCGGCGTCGAGCGCATCTTCCCGCTCAACAGTCCGCGCATCGAGTCGATCGAGGTCGCCGCGAAGGGCCTCGTGCGCCGCTCGCGCCTATTCTACCTGCGTGAGCGCGCTGGTAAGGCCGCTCGCGTTCGCGACGTCAAGGATCGCTGAACCGGCGCGCGAGAGCGCCATCCCGTTCGGGCGACCCGCCCTTCGACGAGAAACCGTCGAAGCGGCGGGTTTCTCTATTGATTTCACGCCCACCTCAGGGTCTATGCTGCGGTGTCGTGTCTCCTCCCGACGTGCTTCGTGCGTCGGCGTCCAAGGAGCATCGAGGACATGATGACGAAGTGCCTCCGCTGCGGTTCCGACAACCTTCCTAGCGCCGGACAGTGCCAGATCTGCGGCGCGCCGCTCCCCGGAGGAGCTCCCAAGCCTCCTGGGCCTCCGTCGATGGGAGGCCTACCCGGTTTCGGTCCGCCGCCCGCGGCGCCACCGCCGCCGGGTTTCGGGGCACCGCCAGGCTTCGGGGCACCGCCAGGCTTTGGAGCCCCGCCCGGCTTCGGCCCACCCCCCGGACCGCCGGGCGCTCCCCAGGGCTTCGGCCCTCCCCCCGGACCGCCGGGCGCTCCCCCGGGCTTCGGCCCTCCCCCCGGACCGCCGGGCGCTCCCCTGGGCTTCGGCCCACCCCCCGGGGCGAGCCCGTTCGACAGCGCCAGGGGCCCCGGGGACGCCGGCGGACCATCGGGTCGTCCGGGCTATCCGCCGCCTCCGGCGCCGTCCGCCGAGCCGCCGGCGCCGCCCCGACGCCAGAGCTCACCGCCCCCGGCCCCGGCTTCGGCGATGGTGCCGCCCGCGCCAGGTTCCGACCGTGGTCGAGGACCGACACCTCCATCGGCGAGCAGTGACTCCGAGCCGAGGCGCGTTCTTGCGGGCTTCGTCTATTCATTCCAGGAAGACGCGTTCGGCAAGCACTGGCTGCTCCACGAAGGCGAGAACCTCGTCGGGCGTGCCGAGACCAACGTCAAGTGCGAGATCCCAGTCGCGCACGGCACGACCTCGACGCGGCACGCCACGATTCGCTGCTCGAACGGCTCAGTCTCCATCCAGGACATGAAGTCGACGAACGGCACCTACGTGAACGGCAGGCGCCTCGACCCGAACATCCCGGTCCAGCTGAACGACGGCGATAAACTCCGGTTCGGAGGCTTCACCGTGACCCTGGTCGTCGCACAGCGGAGCTGAAGGGACGCGTAGCTCGAGGTGACCGCCGGCGGCATGCAGCTCGAGTTCGCGTCGGCGACCGATCCCGGTCTCGACCCCCACAAGCGAGTCAATGAGGACTCGTACGGGCAGGTCGACACGCCGGTCGGTCGCATCTTCGTCGTCTGCGACGGCATGGGCGGTCACGTCGGCGGCAAGCAAGCGAGCGAGCTCGCGGTCAAGACGATCGTCGACCTGGTCTCGGCCGCGCACCCCTCCGACGAGCCCGTCCGCGCCCTGGTCGCGGCGATCGAAGAGGCGGCGCGTCGCGTGTACGAGCTCGGCGGCCCAGGCGTCAACCTGCAGCGGCCCGGCTCGACGTGCGTCGCGGCCCTCTTCAAGGAGGGCATGCTCGAGCTCGCGCATGTCGGGGACAGCCGCGCCTACATGATCCGCAGCAAGCAGATCCATCGCGTGACCCGCGATCACTCCTACATCCAGGAGCTGATCGACTCGGGGAAGATCTCTGAGAAAGAAGCCTTCGGACATCCCGAGTCGAACAAAATCACGCGCGCGCTCGGCATGACGCCGACTGTCCAGGTCGAGACGCGCAGCGAGCCGCTCGAGCTCTTCGACGGTGACGTGTTCATCCTCGCGACGGATGGGCTCACCGATCTCGCGCGGAACGAGGAAATCCTCGTGACCACGCACTCGCTGCTGAAGACGGCCGACGTCCAGGCCGCGTGCAACGAGCTCGTCGCGCTCGCCAATCGCCGCGGTGGGCATGACAACATCACCGTCCAGGTGGTCCGCGTGCAGCGCGCAGGACCCAAGCTGACTCAGACGCAGGCGGGCGGACCCGTGCGGAGCCGCTCGCTGCCGCCGTCCACGGTCGTCCAGGGGCCACCTGGGCACACCCAACCGGCGCTCACTCCGACGCAGGTCGACGCGGGCTACGGCGCTCCCGCCTCGAGCCTGCCGATGGGCCCCCACAGCGCGCCGCCGTTTGGCGGGCCGCACGGGCCACCGCCATCGTTGCCCGCGCCCTCGGCGCCGCCCGGTCCGAACCCGCTCATGAACGTCGTCCTCGCGATGGCGGTGGTGATCGGTCTGCTGCTCGCGGCGCTGGTCTGGGCGCTGAAGCTGCGGTAGCCCCAACGCTTCGGGGTCACGGCCACCGCGAAATCGTGGCAACCTGTCGCCCCGCGAGTTTCGCGTACCTGGAGACCGACGCATGATCCCGAGCTTCGGCAAGCAAACCCTCTCGATCGGTAGCCACCCCCAGTGCGATGTCGTCCTCCAAGGGCACGGCGTCGCCTCCGAGCACGCCCGCATCACGAACCAAGGCGGCGGCAAGCTCGTCCTCACGCACCTCGGCGCTGGCGCGACGGTCGTGGATGGGCGCCAGATGGGCGCGGGCGAAGCGACCGCGTTTGACTTTCGTCAACAGTTCCGCATCGGCGATGCCGCGCTCCCGCTCGACCACCCGGCGATCACCTCGATGCTCGTCTCGGTCGGGACCGCGAGCGCCCCCCCGGGCCAGCTCATCATCGGTCGCGATCCGGCGCGAAGCTCGCTCGTGATCGGCCACCCGAGCGTGTCGAGCCTCCACTGCACGGTCGCGCTCGATCGTCAGATGGTGACGGACCACGGCTCGACGAGCGGCACCTACCTCGCGGGACAGAAGCTCACGCCGAACCAGCCGGCGCCGCTGCCTCGGGACGGTGCGATCTACCTCGGCCCCGTGCCGGTCCGCCTCGACTTCCTCCAGAACCTGGCGATGCAGCTCCGCGGCGGAAGCCCCGAGCCCGTCCTGCCGGCCGGCGGCTACGGCGCCGCTGCCCCCGCCGCGGACACGGGCGGCGTCCGCAAGCACAAGACGGTCTTCGGGCAACTCGATTTCGGGGCGGGCGGCCCGGCGGTCCGAACGATCGGCCGCACGCCTGGCAACGACATCGTGGTCACTCACCCGCAAGTGTCGAGTCGGCACGCGCAGGTCGAGCAGATCGATGGACGCGTCTTCGTCACCGACCTCGGCAGCGCGAACGGCACCCACGTGAACGGGCACCGCCTCGTCCCGGGTCAGCGCGTCGAGATAGCGAACGGGCAGAAGATCTACGTCGGTCCGATGCCGCTGCAGCTCCAGCTCGGGGCCGGCGGCGCGGTCGAGGTGGTCAACGAGGCGTTCGCCGAAGAGCGCTGGGCGGGCCGGCCGCTCTACGAGATCGAAGCGTGGCAGCTCTACCTCGAGGTACCGGATCGCGACAACAAGGCGAAGATGAAGGTGCTGCTCGACAACGTCTCGTTCAAGGCGTTGCCCGGCGACATGATCGCGCTGATGGGACCGAGCGGCGCGGGCAAGACGACGCTGCTCCTGACGCTGAACGGCTACCTGCCTCCGACGCAAGGCCTCGTCCGCATCAACGGGGAGGACCTCTACTCGATCTATGACCTACTCCGCGGCTCGATCGGCTACGTCCCCCAAGACGACCTCGTGCACGCCGAGCTCACGGTGTACGAAGCCGTCCGCTACAGCGCGAAATTCCGCCTGCCCCCCGACTACAGCGACCAAGAGATCGACGCCCGCGTCCAGCAGACGCTCCGCGACCTCGGCCTCGACTCGATCCAGCACCTCGAGATCGGCGCGCCCGAGAAGAAGGTGCTCTCGGGCGGCCAGCGCAAGCGCGTCAACATCGCGCTCGAGCTCGTCACCGATCCGATCATCCTCTACCTCGACGAGCCAACGTCTGGTCTCGCGGCGGACGATGCCGCGAGCCTCATCCAGCTCCTGAACGGCCTGACCACGGCCACCGGCAAGACGATCATCATGACGATCCACCAGCCGGCGAAGGAGGAGTACGAGAAGTTCACGCACGCGCTGATCCTCGGCTACGGCGGCGTGCCGATGTTCTTCGGGCCGACAATCCCGGACAGCTATCGGTTCTTCAGCGGCTTCAAGGCGAGGCAAGGCGCATACGTCGAACCGTCGCCGAGTGAGGTCGTCGACAACCCACGCGATATGTTCGGCAACATCGCTGAGCGCGAGGGGCCGATCCACAAGCAGCTCCTCGCGCAGAACCCGAACACGCCCCGTTCGGCCGCGCGTAACCAGGCCGCGATGGTGTGGCGCGCAGAGTATTACTCCGACGCGAACCCGACCTATCAGCGCATGTACACGGGACGTCGCTCCGTCGGCACGGCCGAGGGGCAGCGGGGCATCCCGGCATCTCGCCCGCAGACCAAGGGGCAGTTCGGCCTCCTCCTCTCACGCTACTACCGGACCAAAGTTCGCGACGTGAGCGGCACGGCGATCATGTTCGCGCAGGCTCCCATCATCGGCGTGCTGCTCGCGGTGGTGTTCGGCGGTCAGGCCGACTCGACTCCAGCGTGGTGCCTCGGAGCCCTTCAGGATCTCGCGAAGCGCAAGGGTGCGAGCTCGACGACCGACATCCTCTCGAAGCTCTCGACGACGCAAGACCACACGGCGGCGATCTTCTTCATGGTGGTAAGCTCGATTTGGTTCGGCACGTCGAACGCGGCCCGCGAGATCGTGCGCGAGCGCGCGATCTACGTACGTGAGCGCATGGTGAACCTTGGGCTCTTCAACTACGTGATAAGCAAGTTCGTCCTGCTGTCGTTGTTCTGCGTGGCCCAGTGCACGATGCTGCTCGCGATCGTGTTCTTCTCGCTGGGCTTCCACGGCGGCGCCGCGGCGTTCGGACAAGAGCTCGGCGCGCTGGTCGCGACGGCGGTGACCTCGGTGGCGGTAGGCCTCCTGCTCTCGACGCTCGTCACCTCGTCCGAAGCGGCGATGGCGCTCACACCGATCGCGCTGATCCCTCAGGTCGTGCTCGGCGGCCTGATGGTCCCGGCGACGACGATCCCGAAGCTCTCGGCGCTGATGTACGCGGTCCCCGCGCGCTGGGGCTTCGAAGCCGCGGTCGTACCCGAGCGCCACGCCATCGCGAGCGAGCCGGCGTGGGTGCTCGACCTCGGCTCACCTCAGCTGACGAGCGCCGACGACTTCGTGAAGTCGGGCCGCTTCGAGTGCGCGACGGCGCAGGTCGCCTCGAATACCTTGAACGGCGCGTGGGGCTTCACGACCCACGAGCAGCCTTTCATCCCGTACGCGGTCCTGGGCGCGACCACCTTGCTCGTCTTCGTGGTGATCCTCGTAACGCTGCGTCGACGCGACCAGGTGTGAGGGCGACGGGCGCGGCGCAGCGGATTCTGCCCTTCACGGCATGCCTCTACCGCCAACTGGTGGTAAAACGCGAGCGCCATGACCCGGCTCCGGCGACTCACCGCTCCGACGGCGCTCCTCTTTGCGCTCTTGTCGAGTGTGGCCTCCGCGCAGGACGCGACGGAGCGACCTCCCGGGGCTCCGCCTGCGGCGCCACCGAGTGAGGCCCCTTCGGCGCCGCCGTCCGAACCTCCTGCCGACGCGCCGCGCTTCGACTCACGCGGGCGCCCGATCGCTCCCGAGCCCTCACGCCCCGTTACGGTGACGTTCCCCGAGCGCACCAACGACGTGCAGCCTCGCTACACCGACGAGGCCAAATCCGCGGCGGTGCAAGGCGCCGTGATCCTGAAGATGACGATCAACGTCGACGGCAAGGTCGTCGAGGCGTCGGTCGACCAGGGCCTCGGCTACGGGCTCGATGAGTCCGCCCTCGAGGCCGCGCGTCAGCTTCAGTTCGTGCCGGCGAAGCGGAACGGGAAGCCCTTCAAGGCGACGATTCGCTACCAGTTCGACTTCACGCTGAAGGAGGAAGTCCGCGAGGTCGTGACCGACGACGGCGCGCTCCGCGGCACGCTGCTCGACAGGGACGATGAGCGCGCCATCGCGGGGGCTCGGCTCACGATCGAGCGTGTCGACGCGCCGACGGCCGTGCCTGCGCCGCTCGAGCTCGTCAGCGACGCGAAGGGCGTCTTCGTCGTGCCGCGCCTTCCACCGGGCGACTATCGCCTCCGCATCGCCGCCGAGGGCTTCGACGCGCTCGAGGTCACCGAGTCTGTCGTCGCGCGACAGGAAAACCTCGCGCTCTACCGACTCTCGCGGACCGGAGCCTCGAAGGACCGCGCATCGCTCGGCGTCGTGGAGATCGACGTGACCGGAGAGCGTCCCCCGCGCGAGGTCACGCGCCGTAGCATCGAGCGCCGCGAGCTCGAGCGCATCCCCGGCACCAACGGCGATGCGCTGCGCGCAATCCAGAATCTCCCCGGCGTCGCGCGGCCCCCCGGGCTCGCAGGCGCCCTGCTGGTTCGAGGCTCGGCCCCGCAGGACACGCAAACCTTCATCGACGGCACGTTCGTCCCGCTCATCTACCACTTCGGCGGGCTCTCGAGCGTCGTCCCCACCGAGCTCCTCAGCAAGATCGACTTCTACCCTGGCAACTTCAGCGCCCGGTACGGCCGCGCCACGGGCGGCATCGTCGACGCAGGGCTCCGCGCGCCGAGGACCGACGGGTTTCATGGGCTCGCGCAGATCGACCTCATCGACGCGCGCGCGTTCGTGGAAGGTCCGGTTCCGAACACCGACGGCAAGTGGTCGTTCGCGGTCGCGGCCCGACGAAGCTACCTCGACGCGTGGCTCGGTCCCGTCCTCGAGTCGGCAGGCGCAGGCGTGACGCAAGCGCCGGTCTATTACGACTACCAACTCATCCTCGACGGGAAGCCGAAGCCCGGCCACCACCTGCGGACCTCGTTCTACGGTTCGGATGACAGCCTCGAGCTCTTGCTGAACGAACCCTCCGCCGACGAGCCCGCGCTGTCCGGCAACTTCGGGCTGAAGACCCAGTTCCAGCGGATGGCCGTGCAGTACGACGTCGAGCTCGGCAACGACCGCCGCTTCGACGGAACCTTCTCGCTCGGTCGCGACTTCCTCGAGTTCGGGCTCGGCAACCTGTTCTTCAAGCTCAAGTCGCTAAGCTTCTACGGTCGCGGCGAGTACACTTCGAAGCTCTCGCAGAAGGCCACGATGCACGTCGGCCTCGACATGCTCGTCGGCCGCTACGACGTCGCGGTGCGCCTCCCCGCGCCGCCGATCCCGGGCCAGCCGCCGAATCAGCCGTTCTCGACGCGCACGGTCCAGACCTTCGCCGAGGAGGGCACCAACTACCGCCCCGCCGGCTACGTCGAGTTCGAGTTGACACCCGTCAAGAGGCTCCGCCTCGTGCCCGGGGTTCGCCTCGACTACGACAAGTGGATCAAGCGCTTCGACTTCGCGCCACGCATCAACGGACGCTACGCGTTCAACGAAGAGTTCCCCCGGACGACCGGCAAGTTCGGCATCGGCGTGTTCTATCAGCCGCCGACGCCGCAGCAGTCGATCCCGCCGCTCGGGACGCCGGGCCTCGCGTCAAACCGCGCGATCCACTACAGCCTCGGCGTCGAGCAAGACGTGACGCGGCAGGTGGAGGTCTCGCTCGAGGGCTTCTACAAGCAGCTCGACGATCAGGTCGCCGCCAAGCCGTCGCTCACAGGAGCGCGCGTCGTCTACGACAACTCGACCATCGGCTACGTCGTCGGCGGCGAGCTGCTCGTGAAGTACAAGGCCGACGACCGCTTCTTCGGTTGGCTCGCCTACACGCTCTCACGCTCGGCGCGGCAGGACGGGCGCGACGCGGAAGAGTACCTCGTCAACTTCGATCAGACGCACATCCTCACCGCTCTCGGGAGCTACCGCCTCGGCGGAGGTTGGGAGTTCGGCGCGAGGTTCCGCGTGATCAGCGGCAACCTCGTGCAGCCCAACGTCTGCGACGCGACCTCCGCGAGCTGCGATCCGAGCCGCATCGGAGGCCTCGTGTACGGCGCGACCGGCGCCTATACCCCGCTGCCCTTCGGCGCGCGCGGGAGCGAACGGTTGCCGTTGTTTCACTCGCTCGACATCCGCGTCGACAAGGCGTGGCAGTTCAAGCACTGGAAGCTCTCGGCGTACCTCGATGTGCAGAACAGCTACAACAACCAGAACGTCGAGGGGATCTCGTACAACTTCAACTACACGCGGCGACAATACGTGACCGGTCTTCCGATTCTGCCGAGCATCGGCCTCCGAGGAGAGTGGTGATGCGCCTTCGTCGTTGGGTCCTCGCTTCGCTCGTCACGCTCGGCGTCGTCGTGAGCTGCGCCCCCGGGTTCGATCCGCCGAGCTCCGTCACCGGCCTCCGCGTCCTCGGCGTCGACCTCGACACGCCCTACGCCGCGCCCGGCGCAACGGTGACGTTTCGAATGACGGTGACCGACGGGCTGCGCGACGAGGAGGGAAACCCGAGGCCCCTTCAGCTCGCGTGGATCGGCGGCTGCTTCAACCCGCAGGGCGACCAGTACGTTCTCTGCCTGCCGCAGCTCGCCGACGTGTTCGCGGGTGGCTTTGGCTCGGGGACGTCGAGCCTCGTGAAGCTCGCGACGGCCGCCCCCGAAGACGACGGCGAACCGAGCGCACACAGCTTCACGCTCGAGCTTCCTGCCGATCTCATCTCGAGTCGCCCGGCGCCCACCGAGGGACCTCGCTACGGCGTCGGCTATGTGTTCTTCGCCGCCTGCGCCGGCACGCTCGCGCCTGCCGACTTCTCGGTCTCGACGAAGACTCCTGAGTTTCCGCTCCTGTGCCTCGACGCGGACGGCAGCCCTCAAGGCGCCGAGAGCTTCGTGCCCGGTTACGCGCAGGTCTACGCCTTCGCCGACGGTCGTACGAACGACAACCCTCCGGTCGCGGCGCTGACGCTCGACGGGATGGAGCTCCCATCCGACCCGGCGCTCGCGCCGACCGTCCCGCGCTGCGCCGTCACCGAGGACGAGCGGCGGAAGGCCGGCTGCGCGAAGAAGGACCTCCTCGAGACGTGCAAGGAGCACGCGCTCGACGCGACCATCCCCGACGCGGCCGAGCCGCTCTACGAGACCGGGAGCGAGATCGGCGGCGCGCTGCGCGAGGCGGTCTGGGTGAACTACTACGCCGACGGTGGTGAGCTCGACGGTGCGGTGCGCCTCGTGAGCGACTCGTCGAAGGGCTACTTGCCCGAACACAACGCGACGTGGCTCGCTCCCTCGCAGCCGGGGCTCGTCTCCGTGTGGGCGTTCGCGCGCGATCAACGCGGCGGCCAGACCCCGATCCGCGGCTACGTGCGCGTCGAGTGACGACGCCGGCGCGCGCGAGCGAGCGCCACACCAACGACACCGACGAGCGCGCCGACGTGAGGCGAGGGCTCGTGTGCCGGCGCGGTGCTGCAGCCCGTCCAGATGAGCGGCCCATCGCCCTGGCGCGGCTGCCCCGGATCGGCCGAGGAACCTCCCCCCGCCCCCGACGGCGGCGGCGGCTCTCCGCCGCCCGTACCGGCGGTGATGCCTGAGCCATAGCCGGTCGCGCTCGACGAAGTTCCTGGCGGCGGCTCGGCGCAGTCCTGATCGAGGGCTCCGCAGCCCGGGTGACAGTCTCCGTCGGTGGCGCAGCAGTCCTTGTCGAGCGAGGGACAATCCTCGCGGCAGGTCCCGTCCTGGCCGCAGCCGTCGCAGTCCGGATCCTGCGCGGGCGTCGAGCACGCGCTCGTGCAGAAGCCGTCCGGCGCGCACGGACAATCCGGGTCGGGCTCGGTGCAGCCGGCGGCGCACTTGCCGTCGGCCTCGCAGGACGCGCTCGGGCCCGCGTCGGGATCGTGGGCTGCGATGTATTGCTTGATCCAGCCGATCGCATCGTCGGTGCGCGCGGCGCCATCCGCGCCGCTGCCGCACGCCGCGGTGCCGAACGAGGTCGCGGCGAGGACGTACTCTTGACCGCCCACGGTGATGAAGTTCGGGCCGCCGCTGTCGCCGTAGCACGTCGAGGACGGCTTCACGCCCGTGTACACGAGGCCCGGCTCGACGCTCAAGAGCGTGGTGTAGCCGTGGCGCTTCACGCCCGAGTCGCTCGAGTACTCGCCCGTCACCCCAAAGCCCACGATGTGGACCTGCATGCCGATGAAGGCCTTCGGATCCTTCTCGTTGACGGGGATCGGCGTCGTCGGGCCCGCCGACTTCAGCGTGATGAGCGCAAGATCCCAGGGGCCGCCCTCGGCCCCCTTCGCGTAGACCTCGTCATGCACCGCATCGATCCAAGTCCCCGGACCGTTCGCTTTGTTGCCGAAGAACACGCTGATCGCGTTGGTGGGGATCCCGTTCGTGCAGTGCTTTGCCGTGAGCACGACGCGCGGCGTGATCAGCGTCCCGGTGCAAGAGCCGCCGCCGAGATCGATGTACACGGTGGCAGGGCTGCCGGAGTAGGGTTCGCCGTTGACGATCTCGGCTTCCTCGGCGCCAACGCGCTCACCGACGACGAGTGGCTCACCGCCACACCCCGCCATCACCGCTGCGAACCCGACCGACGCCGTGCTCCGCATCCCGACCTCCTCGTCGCGACCGCCGCCCGGTCGACCTCTCAAACTATCGGCCGGTTGGCCGATTTGTCAATCGCCCGACGACGATGTCAGCGCGAAGGACACGCCAGACGCGAGACAAATCGGGCCACATCACACCATTCCAGCCAGACAAGAAGCGAGGCCCGGTAGCCAACTCGATCCAGATCGCGCGAGCGCCTCACGCGAGCGCATAACTCGAGCGCCTCACGCGCGCGGCAGCGTGGCCTGCATCGACGGGCGGGCGAGGACGCGGTCGTACCAGGCGAAGAGCCTCGGGCGCGGCGAGCGGATGTCGCCGAGGACGTCGCGGAACTCGAGCCAGCCGAGCGTCGCGGCCGCGGCGATGTGGCCCAAGTCGAAGCCATCTCCAAGCTCGGTGGCCTCGGCCTCGAGCGCGTCGAGGCCCTGCAAGGCCTTGGTGCGCTGACCGTCGAGCCAAGGCTGCCACCAGAGCTCGCTCGGACGATTCAGCCGCTCGTAGAACACCAGGACCGCGGCCTCGAGGATGCCATCCGCGAGCGCATGGCGTCGCAGCGTCGTCCAGCGAGCGGGGCCCGGAGGCGGCACGATCGCATCGCCCCCCGCGAGGTGCGCGAGGTACTCGCAGATGACGTGCGAGTCGTAGAGCACGCAGCCTTCGTCGGTGACAAGCGCTGGGATCTTGTTGAGCGGGTTCACCCTCGTGAGGACGGGGCTTGGCTCGAGCGGCGATGGGCGGAGCATCTCCGTGTCGATGCGCGCTGCGAGTCCGAGCTCGTGCGCGACCACCAGGCACTTTCGGACGAACGGCGACGTCGAGGTGTAGAAGAGCTTCACGGTGGGTCGAGCGTGCCGACGACGAGCGTCGAGCGCAAGCGCGTACCGGTCGACGAGCCGCGCGCGTCTCCGCCCTGCGGTCCGTTCCTTCCCGTGGTGGCCGGAAGCCGATAGAGTCACTCCATGCGTTTCCCGTTGCGCGTCGTCGGGGCAGCCGCTTTCTCCATGCTCGTCGCCTGTTCGAGCGACGACCCGGGCAACGCGAGCACGCCGTCGAACACGAGCAGCGGCGGCGGCACGTCGTCGAGCACGAGCACGAGCACGAGCGGCGGCGGCGGCGGCGGCGGCGGCGGCGGCGGCGGCGGCGGCGATGCGGGCCTTGGTGTGCACTGCGCATCGGCCACGATCGAGTCCACCGCGCTCGGGCCGCAGAGCTTCGTCGTCAAGACGGAGCATTACTCCCTCACCGCCGAGACCGACCTCGCGAGGGCCGAAGAGCTCGCGCGTCTCCTCGAGGCGAGCTGGGCCGGCTTCATCGAGTACTTCGGGGTCGCGCCGGACCTCTCCGGCGGCGAGCGCCTCGACGTCGGCTTCTACGCCACGCAGGCCAACTGGGCTGCGGCGATCAAGGCCGACGGCGGCGCCGTCCCCGAGGGCGCGGGCGGCCTCTTCCTGCCAACGACGCGGCGCGCCTACCTCTACACGCAGCACAACCCGTACTACGACCAGGTCCTCCTGGTTCACGAGGCGGCGCACCAGTTCCACCTGCTCGGTCGCGCCAACGGCCGCAGCCAGCCCTTCTGGTACGTCGAGGGGATCGCCGAGCACCTCGGCCGTCACGACTGGGACGGCGAGTGCGCGCGGCTCGGCACAGTCCCGCTCATGAACTGGGACGACCTGCCTTCCATCGCTCTCGAGGACGCGAACGACGGCGGCATCGACGTCGCGCAGGTGACGAGCGGCAACGGGACGCCAACGCGCGCAGCTTCGTGGGCGCTCGTGCGCTACCTCGGCCTTGGCGCTGCCCCGTCGGTGCGCGCGGCCTTCGACGAGTACCGCCTCGCGATGGACACCGGCTCGAGCGATCCGTCGAAGACCTTCGAGGCGCTCCTCGGACCAGCATCGTCCCTCGTCACGCCGCTCGGCGAGTGGCTGCCGTCCTCGCAGCAGCCGCTTCGGCCGATCTTCACCGAGTGGGTCCACCGCGGGCCGAGCTCGGTGCTCGCGTTCAGCCCGGGGGTCTTCAGCTTGGCAGTCGTCAAGTCAGACGCGAAACACCTCGAGGCGAGCTTCGAGGTCCCCGCGACCGGGCCCTTCCGGGTCGGAGTCGTCGTAGGCTTCGAAGATCCGCAGACCTTCAAGGCGCTCGTGGTCGACCGCGACGGCGCGCTCCACAGCTTCATCGCCGAGAAGGGCCAGGCCTTCTGGTACCCCGCCGGCAAGGTCGCGCCGATCGGCAGCGCCTCGACGGGCACGCTCCGCGTCGACCTCGACGGGGCCATGAAGGCGACGTTCACGGTGAACGGCAGCGCGACGAGCCACGACACCGCCTTCACGCCGAAGGTAGGGATCGCGCTGAACGACGCGCGGCACATCTTCAGCGACCTCAGCTGGAACTGAGCGCCGTCCGGACCCTTAGATCACGTCGAGGGCATAGGTGCCGTCGGCGTAGGTGCGAAGCGCGGTATCCTTTCGCAGCTCGTCGTCGTTCTGCTCGAAGCCCGCGACGTTGCGCGCCAGGCGCTCACGCGCCTCGTTGGCGAAGATGCGCGTGTACTCGATGTGGCGCCACGCGCCCTCGGTGCCGTGCTTCTCGATCGCCTGAGTGGCGCGCGAGAGGCAAGCCGCGAGCGCGTAGAGGTCGATGGCGACGTCGGCGACGCGGCGCTGCACGAACTGCATCTCGGCGATCTTCTTGCCGTGCTTGCGGAGCGTGTTCTCCGAGTGTCGAGCGAGGTGGGCGACGTTGTCCTCGAGCATCACGGCCTCGCGCGCGAGCATCGGATGCACCCGCGTGAAGCGCTCCGGCCCAAGCGCGGTACGCACCTTCTTCGCCGCAAAGTCCGCGAGCAGCCCGAAGCCCTTGATAGGCTCGCGCATCGCCTTCGCGACATCGCTCAGCTGCTTGCCGGGGCCGGCCATGCCGGCGAGCGCGATGAAGCAACGAAGGATCTCGTTCGTGCCCTCGAAGATGAGGTTGATGCGTGCATCGCGCAGCATGCGCTCGTAGGGGTACTCGGTCATGTAGCCGATGCCGGCTGCGATCTGCAGCGTCTCGTTCACGACCCACCACAAGCTCTCCGAGCCGAACACCTTGCAGATCGCGCTCTCGAGCGAGTAGTCGTCGACGTCGCCGTCGATCATGCCGGTCGTGAGGTAAGTCATCGACTCGAGCGCGTAGGTGCGGGCGAGCATCCCGGCGATCTTGTCCTTGATCAAGCCAAACTCGCCGATCGACTTGTTGAAAGCGCGGCGCTCCTGGGTTCGCTCGATCGCGAGCTTGAGCAGCGTGCGACAGCTCCCGACGCAGCCCGCCGCGAGGCCGAGGCGCCCGTTGTTGAGGACGCCCATCGCCACCTTGAAGCCTCGCCCGGGCTCGCCGATCACGTTGGCCGCAGGCACCTTTAGGTCATCGAAGTAGACCGTCGTGGTCGAAGAGCCGCGAATCCCGAGCTTCTCTTCGGCGACGCCGGAGCGGAGCCCCTCGCCACGCTCGACGATGAACGCGGTCAGCTTGGGCTTGCCATCGGCCGAATCTGAGGTCCGCGCGAACACCGTGAACACGTCGGCGAAGCCGCCGTTCGTGATCCAGATCTTCGAGCCGTTCAAGACGTAGTGGCTCCCATCGGCCGAGAGCTCGGCCTTGGTCTTGATGGCGGCAGCGTCCGACCCCGCATCCGGCTCGGTGAGCGCAAAGGCCGCGACGCGCTCGCCGGTCGAGAGTGCTGGGAGGAACTGACGCTTCTGCGCCTCGGTGCCGTAGAGGAGGATCGCCTTCAAGCCGATCGACTGGTGCGCGCCCATCGTCACGGCGAGAGACGAGTCGTGCGAGGCGACCTCCTGCATGACGCGGCTGTACGCCGTCGCCCCGAGGCCGAGGCCGCCGTACTCGGTGCCGATTTGAAGGCCGAAGAGCCCGAGTGCCTTCGCCTCTTCGAGCACGTCCTTCGGGATCTCGTGGTTCTTGTCGATGGCGCGCGCGTCGACCTTGTCGTCGAGGAAGCGGCGCGTGGACTCCACCATGAGCTGAAGGTTTTCGAGCTCCTCGCCCTTCAGCTGCGGGAACGGAAACAGGGCCTCCTCGCTCACGACCCCGTGAAATACGCCCTTCATGAAGCTCGCTTCGCTCACGTTGCACCTACCGCTTTCTTGTCGAGGTTATCGATCTTGTCGGCTGCGACCTGGGCGTCTTCGGGCGTACGAAGCGTCGGTCGCTCGCCACTCCGATCGCTCCGGTCGCGCTGCCACGGGTACTTGATGCGCCCGTGGGACATGTTCACGAGCGCAGAGGCCATCCGGTTGATCATGATCCGGAGGTCGACGAGCGTGAGGCCAGAGTCATCGAGCTGCCCCGACGCGAGCTTGGTAAAGATGACCCGTCGGATCATCTCGACGAACTTCTCGTGGGTGGGCGGTTCGACGGTGCGGGACGCCGCCTCGATCGAGTCGACGAGCATCAGGATCGCCGTCTCCTTCGTCATCGGCTTCATGCCCGGATATCGGAAGTGGCTCTGGTCGAGACGCTCGACTGCGGCGTCGGCGTCACAACGCTCCTGGTACTTGTTCCAGAAGTACTCGACGACCTGCGTCCCGTGGTGCGTGTACGCGAACTCGACGACCGGCTCTGGGATCCCGCCATCGCGGAGGATCTTCGTCCCCAAGACGACGTGCGCCATGATGGCGTCAGCGCTCACCTCGGGGGCGAGCCCATCGTGCGGAGTGGCCTCCCCTTGGAGGAGGTTCTCGACGAAGTACTTGCACTGAATGGTCTTGCCGAGGTCGTGGTAGTAGGCGCCCACGCGGGTGAGCAGCGAGTCCGCGCCGATCGAGGCCGCCGCCGCCTCGGCGAGGTTCGCCATCGTCCGCGAGTGCTCCCAGCTGCCAGGGGCCTCGGTCGCCATCTTGCGAAGAAGCGGCGACTCGATGTCGGTGAGGTCGAGCAGGCGCGCGCGCGACACGTGACCGAGGAGCTGCTCCGCCGGCTCGCGACCGAAGTGCGCGACGAGCCCCGCGAGCACACCCCCGCCAACGCAGCCGATGAGCTGCGAGTGCCAACCGAGCGCCAGGTCCTCGGCGATGCCGGCCTGCGCCTCGAACACATGCGAGAGCGCGACGTACCCGACCGCGGCGACGAGTCCACCGCCGAGGCCCGCGGCGATCATCTGGCGCGGCTGCTTGCGGTTGACAAAGAGCAAGGACGCGACCACGCCACGGCTCACCAGCGCGAAGAGCAGCATCACGTCGAAGCTCGTGAGCGAGGCGACGAGGAAGGCCGCGCCCATGTCGAGCAGCAGGCCCGCCTTTCGGTCGAAGCTGAGCGCGGTCCAGAGCGCCACGGCCGCGGTCGGGATCCAGAACGCGGGCAGCGTCGTGAAGAGCAGCATCACCTTGGCGGCCGCGAGCATGGACACCATGACGGCGTAGAGACCGACCTGCGAGCGCATGAGCCGCAAGCGGCTGTGGCCGTAGCGGGCGCCGTAGCTCGAGAGGATGAGGCAACCGAGGAAGTAGAGGAGGAAGGTGCTCCCGATGCGCGCGGCCGTCGGAGGTCTGCGGGCCGCGTCGAACGCGACGGCGGCGCGGTGCTCCTCGACGTCGGGGCGGAGCACCGTTCCGCGTGGCAGGACGACCCGCCGGTGCTCGAAGGTCACGTCGAAGAGCCGTGCTCGACCGCTCGACGCGCGAGCCGCCGTCGGGACCCGCATCACGACGGGGGTCGGCTGGCCGTAGCGAGGTATCGCCATCGGGAGCAGCAGCTCGAACGAGGCAACGAGCGCCATCACCGCGGCGACGACGGCGCAGAGCGCGAGCCCCGAAAGGGCGCTGACACGTACGCGCGTGACCAGCATGGAGGAACGAGCGCAGCGTAGCAGACCGTGCGCTCCGTTGCTTATCGTGACCGAAGTTTCGCGGAACGCGACAAGATTCGGGATCGATTGAACATTGCGATGCGGCCCGCAACTTGCTAGCCAGGAAGAGGTGACCGCGCTCGAGGCCCCCGCACGAAGCATCGACGGGAGCCGCGTTCGAGTGATGGGCATCGTCAACCGGACCCCCGACTCTTTCTCCGACGGCGGCCGCTTTGTGGAAGACGGTGCCGCTCGCTCGCACGTGGCGGCCCTGGTTCGCGCCGGTGCCGACGTGGTCGATCTCGGCGCCGAGTCCACTCGCCCCGGAGCCCCGGCGGTCGCTCCAGCCACGCAGATCGTCCGACTCGGAGCGCTCGTCGGGTACGCGGTGTCGCTGGGCGTGACGGTCTCGGTCGATACGACCTCACCTGAGGTCGCAGCCTTTGCGCTCGCGGAAGGCGCGAGGATGATCAACAGCGTGGCGCTCGCGCCTGCGCGTGACCTCGCGCGGCTCGCCGCACGGCACGGCGCCGACCTCATCCTCACACACTGCCGCGGCTCGATGACCGAGATGGCGGGGTTCTCTCGCTATCCCGACGACGCTTACGGCGACGTGGTAGAAGACGTCGCGCGGGAGTGGCGGTGCGCCGCCGAAGAGGCGCTCTCGATGGGCCTGCCGCCTGAACGGCTGTGGTTCGACCCAGGGCTCGGATTCACCAAGAACGCCGCGCAGTCGCTCGAGCTGTGCGCGCGCCTCGACGAGCTGAAGGCCCGCGTCGAGCACCCCATCCTCGTCGGTGCGAGCCGGAAGTCGTTCGTCGCTCACGCCATCGCGAACGGCGACGCCGAAGGCCCCGAGGACCGTCTCGGAGGCTCGCTCGCAGCAGCCCTCGACTGCGCGCGGCGCGGCGCCGACATGCTGCGCGTCCACGACGTTCGTGAGACGGTCCAGGCCCTCGCCTACCTCCGCGCCGTCGCCCGCCACGAGCGGGCTCGGGTCACGCCTTCGGCAACGACGTCGAGCGATGCGACACGGGAGGCCACGTGCTCGACGGCCTGAACCACCTGTTCGTCGCTCGCCCGCCGGCCGAATTCGCCCGCGATATCGTCGACATCCTCGTCATCGCCTTCCTCGTCTACCGCGCGCTGCTCGTCCTCAAGGGGACTCGGGCCATGCAGATGGGGCTCGGCGTCGTGGCGTTCGGCGCGCTGTACCTCGTCGCTCGCTACGCACAGTTGACCACCGTCACGAGCCTCCTGTCGTGGCTCGCGTCGAGCGCCCTCCTCATCCTCGTCGTGGTGTTTCAGAACGACATCCGACGCGCGCTGATTCGTCTTGGCGCGAAGGCCTGGCTCTCGCGAGGGCGCGACGCCCAGGAGCGCGTCCTCGAGGAGGTCGTCGCCGCCGCGACCGAGCTCGCGCGTCACCGAATGGGCGCGATCATCTGCCTCGAGCGGGACGCGAACGTCCTCGAGTTCGTGAAGAGCGACGGCGTCGACCTCAACTGCGAGGTGTCCCGCGAGCTGCTCGTGTCGCTGTTCATCCCTGAAGCCGTGAACAAACTCCACGATGGCGCGGTGCTGATTCGCGACCTGCGCATCGCTTGCGCCGGCGTGTTCCTACCGATGCCCGAGGCCACTCGCGTCGCGGACTCGTCGCTCGGCTCGCGGCATCGCGCCGCGATCGGCATCACCGAGGAGACCGACGCGGTGGTGATCGTCGTGAGCGAGGAGCGCGGCACCATCACGCTCTGCTTCCCGAACGGCATGGTGCAGAACGTCGACGGGGCCTCGCTCAAGCAAGCGCTCCTTGGCCTCTTTGGGAAGCGCGCTCCAAGCGAGGCGGCGACGACGACCGAGAGACCCCAGGCGGAGCGTGAAGCACCACACGCCACATCGCGCTCTGGGATGCATGCCGCCGTCGAGAGGACGGGGCCGCGCTCCGCGACGCCCGAGGTTGAGCGTGCGGCCGAGTCGCGCACCTTGGCCCCCGCGCGGACGATCCTCCCCGCACCTCGACGCGTCGAAGTGCTCGTCCCGGCGAGCCGCTCGCTCGAGCTCTTCGACGAGGAAGAAGGACCGCTCTCGCGGCTGTCGCTCTCTCGCCCGATGGAGCCCACGGAGCTCCGCTTGCCCATCGACGATCGCGACATCTCGGACGAGAGCCCCGAGCCCGCCCCCGCGACCCTTGGCCGGCCGTACGGCGAGCCGAGCGTGAACGAGGAGCCGTGAGCGGCCCGGCAGGCGTGCACCCGTCGGGGACGGCCCCGAGCCGTGCCCCGTCGCGACGACGGACGACCGAACAGTCGCTGCTCGGTCGCCTGCTCTTCGAGAACTTCGGATTGAAGCTCCTGTCCCTCGTCGTGGCGCTCGGGTTCTACGCCTCGATGCACACGACGAGCAACGCCCAGCGGACTCTTCAGGTCCCGCTCGTCGCGGACATGCCATCGCCGGGGACCCAACGCTCGCTCGTGAGTGAGGTCCCGCAGACCATCAGCGTGACGCTCGAGGGGCCGCGGACGCAGCTCGACGCGCTCGAGGCGAAGCTGGACCCCATCGCGCTCAACCTTCGCGGCGCGCGCGACGAGACCGTCACCTTCACACAGGCGATGCTCGCGGGACTCCCGCGAGCAGCGAAGGTCACACGCATCATCCCTGAGGTGCTCGTGATTCGTTGGGAGGACGTGATCGAGCGCAAGGTCGAAGTCCAGGTTCCGATCGCCGGGCAGCTCGCCAAGGGCCTCGAGGTCCGCGGGGAGGTGCTCGTCTCGCCGCGGCAGCTCGAGGTGACGGGCCCTCAATCGTACGCGAAGGCGCTCCAGCTCGCGCGCGCCGAGCCCTTCGACCTCACGGGGCTCGGCGAGGGCAAACACACGCGGAACCTCGCGCTCGCGGCTCCACCTACGAAGCTCGCGTTCGAACAGCGGCACGTCGAGGCGACCATCGAGATCGCCAGGAAGCTCGCAACCCGGGAGCTCTTGGCCAAGGTGCAGGTGATTGGGCTCGCCCGAGGGCGCGCGGAGCCCGCCGTCGTGCGCGTGGTGGTGGCGGGGGCGCCGGAGCGCGTGAGCACGCTGAAGCCTGAAAGCGTGCTCGTGCGAGTCGATCCGCGAGCCGCGGGCGCCGATCCTATGAAGCCAGGCAGCGCGGTGATGCCCGTCCTCGTCGACGTCCTCGACGCGACCGCGCAATCGGACCCGCCGCAGGTCGTGGTCCGCTGGTGAGGCGCGCCCTGATGACGGCGGGTCGAGGATGACCCCCCGTCTCGCGGCAGCCGTTACTTCGGGTCAGGCACCACGTTGGTGCTGACGGTCGTCCCGGGCTCGGCGAGCCAGCGAAAATTGTCCACGAGGACGCTGGTGTCGAGCACACCGTCACCCGAGTCCGACACCGCAAACTGCAGCGTGATCTCCGTGTTCGGCAGCACCGGAGCCTGCGTCTCGAGCCAACCGCTCGACGCGTGATCCGAGAACGCGAGGTCGGCACCGAAGCCCGTCCCGACGAGGCCGGCGTTTCCGAGCGGGCAGGTGAACTGCTTGCCGCCAGCGGTACACGGCGGGCCCCCGCTGCAGCCGCACACCTCGAGGAACGCGTTGTTGACGCTCACCGGATCGCCGTTCTTGTCGAACGAGATGTTGCCATCGACGAGCCCCATCGGGACCGGATCGAGCATCGCGACGAAGAAGTCGTTGAAGGTGGAGCAGACGAAGACCGGCCACTCGTAGGTGAAGAAGTTGAAGTTGAAGCGGAAGCCCTGGGCGTTCGATGGCGTGCGAAGCTTCAACGTGACGGACGCCCCGTCGTTCGCCTTGCCGGTGGTCGCGTTTGGGCACGCAGCCGACTCCTTCGGAAACTGCCCGATCGGCTGAGGCGTCGAGTAGCCCTTGCTGAAGCCGCTGACGCTCTGGTAGCCGGGGTCCGTCGGCTGGCGCGCGGTCCCGCTCGAGAGCGCGAGCATTTTCACGCCCTCTTGGACCTTCACGTTCGGCCCGAAGGCGGTAAGGATGCCGTGACCGAGCGCGTAGTTCGGGCTCGCGGGAGGAGGGGTCTGGTCGAGGTTCGTCCACTGGGCGCTCACGACACCCCAGTCGTTCGGCCCCTTCGACTGCTTGCAGAGCCCAATCGCGCGCGCCTCATCCATCGCGTCCATCGAGTCGAGCGCGAGCCCGCCGTCGCAAGGCATCGGTGCCTCGTCGACCTGCCCGTCGCAGTTCTCGTCGGACGGGACGTAGCCCCCCGCGCCACCGCCGCCGTCGTCGCCGCCGATCACCTCGACTGCGTTCGGGTTGACGTTGGCGTCGCAGTCGTTGCAGTCGCCCTGCTTCGGCGTGAAGCCGTCCTTGTCCGCGTCGTCGTTCTCACCGGAGTCGCAGAACTTCCCGGAGTCGCTGCCGCCGTTGCCGCCCGAGAGATCGATGCCTGTTTGGCTGCTGGTCGGAGTCGTTCCACCTGCGCCGCCGCCCCCGACGGCCGTCGTCGCGCTCCCCGAGCCCTCGTTCAGCGACTTGTTCGAGGCTGCCGAGCAGGCGATGCCGACGAAGGTCGCAGCCGCGAGGCAAAGGAGGAGCGCGTTGCGGTTGGCGAAAAAAGTGAAACGCATTTTCATCTCCGACGAGAGTACGACACGGCCGACCCCGTGCCACAACCTCGACTCTATCGACAAGGCCGCGACGCGTCACGTCCGCCGCGCAAGAACGGTGGCGCGCCGGGCAGTCACTTGCTCGACGGGACGCGCACCTCTGCCGAGCGGATTTTCGCCTCGAGCTCCGCGACCCGCGCGCGCGTCGTGGGGCGAATGCCCGAAGCGTGCGGCCCGTCGCTCACATAAGAGACGCCGTTCTCGGCCACGCCGAACGAGGTGAGCCCAGGGGTGAAGCGCCCCTCTCCAACGGCGACGATGGTGTCGTGCACCGCCACGTCGACCCGCTTCACCATGCTCGTGAGGACGGTGCCAGGCATCTCGTCATGCTGATCGGCGTCGACCCCAATCGCCTTTACGCCAAGGTCCCGCGCGGCCTCGAACACGCCGTGACCGGTGAGCCCGGACGCGTGGTAGAGCACATCCGCGCCCGCCGAGATCTGACTGACCGCGATGGCCTTCCCGCGCGCAGGATCGCGAAACGCGTCGGGGGTCGTGCCTGCGTACGCCGCGTGAATGCGACAGTCGGGGCACGCCGCGAGCACCCCTGCGCGATAGCCAGCCTCGAAGCGACGGATGAGCGGGATATCCATCCCCCCGACGAACCCGACCTCGTGCGTTCGGCTCTCGAGCGCCGCAACCGCGCCAACGAGGAACGAGCCTTCTTCCTCGCGAAATCCGAGCCCAACAAGGTTCTTCGGGATCGCGCCGTCGGCAGGCGGCGCATAGTCGACGCAGGCGAAGCGCACCGAGGGAAAGTCACGCGCGACGACGTTGATGTCAGCCGAGAAGATGAACCCGACACCGATGACGAGGTCGAAGTTGCGAGCCGCGAAGAGCCGAAGCGCGGCCTCGCGGTCCTCGGCACCCGACGGCTCGAGCATCTCCATCGTGACGCCGAGCTCTCGACGCGCACGACTGACGCCCTCGTAGGCGGCGTCGTTGAAGCTCTTGTCGCCGCGACCTCCGACGTCGAAGACGAGTCCGACGCGCAACTGCTCGAACCGACCGGCGGGCGATGCCTCGGGCTCGGTGCCAGGCAACGCCACGGTCGCTGCGCCGAGCGCGACGGCGAGGAGCACGGCGCGTGCGAGCCCGGTCATCGCAGCTCCTCGGTCAAGAGCGCGCACGCCGCTGCGCCGCGGACGACGGGGTCGACGTCGGTGAGCAGCACGGCGGCTTCTGCAAACGCGCCGCTCTTCACCAACCCCAACGCGGCATCGCCGCGGATGACGGCGTCGGTCGAGCCCGCCGCGCGAACCAGCGACGCCACGAGCGCCGGCGTGCGCTCCCCGGCGAGAGCGGCACGCGCGCGCGCGGCCGAGGACGTGTCGCCATCGACGCGCCTCACGAGCGCTTCGAGGGCCTTCGTGCGCTCGTGAGGAGAGACGAGCGGAGACTCCTCGACGAGTCGACCGAGAGCCGCCGTCGCGAGTTCGACGTCGGTACCGTTCGCAATCTCACGCCACGCCTCCACGATGGCCGCGACCGAGCCCGGAGCCTCGTCGATCGCCAACAGCCGCTCCTCGATCGAGCCCTTCAGCAGGCGTCGGACGAGCATCGCGGCGGCACGCCCCTCAATGGCGGTTCGCGCCGGGCCTGCGTCGCCGCTCGATGGAGAGCGGAGGACTCCTGCGGCCGCGAGGATCGACGACCGTCCCGAGTCCATGTCGATCGCCCGTGCGAGCATGGCGAGCGCGAGGACCGCGGGGGTCTCGACCGACGCCCGCGCGCCAGTCGGCGGGGCGCTCGCGTCCGGCGCAGCGAGCAGGACCTCGAGCCACGCTTCGACGACCGCGAGGCGCTCGTCTTCGTTCGCTTGCGCCCAGAGATCCTGCAAGGCGAGGACGCCGTCGACCGAGCCGAGCGCAGCGAGCGCGTCGATGGCGAGGTGGCGCGCGAGCGGGTCGGGATCGCGACGTGCAGCGTCGACAAGCGCCGGAAGGTCGAGCGGGTCTTCAGCGTCGACGGCGGCGGCGAGCCCGGCGCGCCGGACCTCGGGGTGTGGGTCCAAGATGGCGGCCCTGCGCCAACGCGCGATGGCGACACCACGACGTGCGTCGCGATCGCATGGCCCCCAGTTTCCCTCACAAGGCGCCGAGGGCCCCTCCGATTCGGGGAGGACCATCGCGCGCGCCCCCACGGCACGCCACGCAGGGTCGTCCGCGGCAAACGAGCGCACCTGGCTCGTCGAGTCGATGAGGCTCGCATCGAGCGCTGCGAGCGCCGCGCGCGCGCCAACCTCGTCTGCGACGGCCGCGCGGGCTCGCATCATTTCACCGATCGGGGCGGCGCACGGCGCGACCGCGTCGACGAATGCGACGGACTGCTCGGTCGGTGGGGCGTCGAATTCGCGCTTGACCCGGGCCCTCGCCACGGCGCGCGCCTCGGAGGCCGCCAGCCGCGGACCGACGTTGCGCAAGGCGAACCGCAGCTCGGCGTCCGGGCGTTCACGTGCCGCACGAACGAGCGCCGACGAGCAGCCATTCACGCCGAGCAGAAGGAGCACGAGGCCCAGCGAGCACGGCTTCATGGTCGCGACCCTAGCTCGGATCCTCACCCTTGGGAAATGGCGAAGGGCGCCCTACGGCGCCCTCCTCCGTCGTCGTCACGCCCGCGAGGGCGCGCGAATCACTGACCGCGCGCGCGCAGGCGGTTGGTCACGGTCTTCAGGTTGGACACCGAGTTCGCGCGCTGCTCGTCGCGCGACGACACCGCCTTGTCGATGAACGCCTGGAATTTCTCGACGGCGTCCTTGTCGCCCTGCGGCGACAGCCGATCGATCATCGACTCGATCGCGAACGCCACCGCCGCGTTCGCCGTCGCGAGCCGACGCTCGACGAGCTTGGCGCGAACGGCATCCCCACCGAACGCCGCCACCATGTATGCCGACTTGATGCCGACGAAGCCCGAATCCTTCTGTGCTTCGGGCGACTCGAGCTTCTTCAACCAAGCGTCGGGCTTGTCGCCGCACTCCTTCAGGAGGTCGCGGACGATCTTGAGCTCCTTCTCGAAGCCCTTCCCGAGCGGCGTCCCTTCACTGGTCTTGGCGGCGAGCTTCTCGATGAGGTCAAGCTGCGCCGGGCCGCCCGCCTTGAGCAGCATGACGAGCGCGGCCTCCTGCACGTCCACGATGTCGCCCGCTTCGCCCGTCTTGAGGTCGTGCGCCGCCTGACCGATCGCCCCGGCGAGCGTGGGATCGGCAAAGCTCGCCGCCGCCTCGGTGAGGGCCTGCTTCGCCTTCATGCCGCCAGGAATCGTCGCTTCGAGCTTGGTGTCGTCCCAAACCTTCTTGAAGGCGTCAGTAACCTTCTGGTCCTTCGGAAGCTTGTAGAGCTCACGGGCGATGATGACGTCGCTGGTCTCGTCGCCCTTCTCGAGCTGCTCGAGCATCGGCGCGGCGCACTCGGCGCGCCCGATGTTGGCAACCACGATCACGGCGTTGTCGAGGTAGGCCTTCTTTGCGTCAGCCTTCTTCTTGTCATCGACCTTCTCGCCCTTGTCCTCGAGGGCGCGGAGGAACTCCTCCTCCGCGTACATCGCGAGGTCGGGGTCGGCGCCCGTCAAGAGCTTCACGCCCGCGTCGATCGAGGGCTTGCCGATCTTGATGAGCGCGCTGATCGCCGTGACGCCGACCGGCCCCTTGAATGGCGTGAGCACCACCTTGATGAGCGTCGGGACGGCCTTCTGCGACTTGATGTTTCCGAGGATCAGCGCGGAGACCGTCTGCCAGTACATCTGGTCAGCGATCGCCTTCTGCTCCTTGTTGTTGAGCGTCTTGATCGGCGCGTCGAGGAGCTTGATGAGGCCGTCTTCCCACTTGGGGTCGTTGATGGCGATCATCGTGTCCTGCAACGTGCGCCCGAAGGTCTTGTTCTGCGCCTTCGGCCAGGAGAAGCGCGTCGACTGGAAGAGCTTGAGGAGCGCGTCGCTCGCCTCGGTCGCCTTCATCTCGCCGAGGTTTCGCACGACGTCGTTCATGTTCGTGTCGAACTCCTCGGGGCGCTTGTCGTCCATCTTGTACGAGTCGACGGCCTTCACGAGCGCGGTCAGCGCGCGCTTGTCGCGCGTGTCGGCGAGCATCGCGAGGAGCTTGCCCTGGGTCTTCTGGTCGAGATCCGCCTTCTCGGCGAGCTCTGAGAGCGGCTTGACGATGAGGTCGAGCAACGGCTTTACCGCAGGGCCGTTTCGTTCCTGCTTATCGCTCGTCATCTTGTCGTTGTACATCAGGATCAAGCGCTCAACCGCAGCGGTCCGCTTGATCGGGTCGGAGAGCCGCTTGATGTGGGTCTCGGGCGCCCTGTCGTCACCCTCACAGCCGATGAGGACGGAGCCGGTCGCGACGACCCCCGTCGTCATGACGGTCCCCATCATGAGTGCCCGGACGAGCGTGGCGATACGACGCACCTTCACCATGACCAGTCTCCTTCGCTTTTTCGCGGTCTCGAACGCGCGGCCAGAAGCGCAGCCTCCGGCGCGCGCGAACCGTAAACCCGGGGCGGGAACGGAGTCAAACGGAGTGCGGCGGAGCGGGCGCGTCCGCTTGTCAGCGTGGCGAAGTCCGCGCGACCTCGCGTTCCGCCCAGGCCACCGCGGACATCACGCCGGGGTGCAGCGCCCCGTTCGATGCGACGAGCCCTCGCGAGAGTCCGGTCGGCCCTCGGTAGTCGATGGGCAGTCCGTCGAGGTCGGTCATCCGTCCGCCGGCCGCCGCGAGGATCGCTCCCGGCGCGCAGGTATCCCAGAGCGACAGCCCCCGACCGGCGTGCACGTAGAGGTCGCCTTGCCCGAGGACGATTCTCGACACCTTGACCCCGACGCTCCCGCAGGGAAGCAGGCGGCCAATGCCGAGCCTCCGTCGGAGCGGCTCGACCAGCGGCGGCCGATGGGCTCGGGAGACGAGCATCCGGGCCTCATCGAAGCGCTCGATCGACGTTACGGCGAGGAGGTCGCGGCGCCCGTCAGGATGCTCCACGAAGGCCCGCTGTCCAACCCGGCCCGCCAGGAGGAGACGATGCGCGGGCACGACCACCACGCCCGCCGACGCTCGTCCCCCGCGGGCGAGGCCGACCATGACCGCAAACTCGCCGTTCCGCTCGAGGAACTCCCGGGTGCCGTCGATCGGGTCGAGGAAGAACACCTCATCCTTCGCGAGCTCGTCGAAGAGCGCGGCCGCGGTGGGCACGCTCTCCTCGCTCACGACTCCGGCTTCGGGATAGGCGCTCCGGATCGCCTCGGACAGCATCCGGTCGAGCTCCCGGTCGGCCCGCGTCACCGGGTTACCGGGGGACTTCTCCTCGACCTCGAGCGCGCCACGACCGTGCTCCGCGTAGAGCTCTTCGGCTCGAGCACCGGCACGACGTCCGAGCTCGACGAGCGCCTCGAGCTGGGCGTCGCCTTCGACCCGGATTGCGGTCACAGCTCGATCCCGGCCCTGCGGAGCAGCTCCGGGAGCGCGGCGAGGACGGCGTCCGGGAGATACTCCGGCCCTTCGCCGACCTCACGAACGAGCTGACGGAGCTGTGTCTGGGAGCGGACTCCGAGCACCGCCGTGCTGACGACCTGGTTCGCGAGCACGAAGCGAAGCGCTGCCGCGCGCATCGTCAGGATCTCGCCGCCGACCATCTGCCGGACGGCTTGGAGCTGCCCGATCCGGTAGCGAAGCGCGTCGGGGGTCCAGCGGCGGCTGCGATGATCATGCTCGAAGAACGTCTTGTTCACCGACCAGTGGCCCACGAGGAGGCCATGAGCGAGCACCGAGCGGGCCATGACCGCGGTGTCGGTCTGCGCGAGCCTGTCCGTCAGCTCGTGCAGGGTCCGCGCGGAGAACAGGTTGTAGGCGAGCTCGAGCACGTCGGCCGACTGATCGATGGCGGCCGAAGCGACCGACTTGTCGCCGGCGCTCACTCCCCACGCGGCAATGCGCCCGGCATGCTTCTCGGCGCGGAGGAACTCGACCGCATCCCCCTCGCGGAGAGCCGCCGCCGGCGGGTTGTGCAGCAACACGACGTCGATCGTCTCGCGCTTCAGTCGATCGCGAGACCGCTCGAGCGCGTCCTTAAGAGAGGCGGCGTCGAAGCGCTTGCGGGGCGGCTCGTCGCGACACGTCCCGAGCTTGGTCACGACCTGGGTCGTTCGGTAGTCGAGCACGTCGCCGAGGAGCTTTTCCATCGCCCCGCCGCCGTATACGTCGGAGGTCTCGAACATCGTGACCCCGAGCTCGACGGCGAGCTCGACCACGCGCTCGAGGTCGGCCTCGTAGACCGGGCCATAGGCGTCCCCCGACAGGCCCCAGGTGCCGAGCGAGAGCTCCGACACCTCGAAGCCGAGCCGCCCGAATCGCCGCGTCCGCATCCGAGGCTCCTACCACCGATGTCGCGCGAGGTCCCGCTCCGATGGCGCGCACCCAAGCCGCCGCCTTGACATGCGAGAAGCGACGCAGTATCAACCGCGTCCCCTCGCGTTCCGTCGGCAATGACGGCCGTCCCGATGGTCGGGCGGCGGCCGCCGGTAGCGAGTCAGCGCACGAGCACAGTCATGGCGAAGAAGATCAAGGTCAAGACGAACCGCGCGGCCGCCAAGCGTTTCCGCGTCAGCGGCAGCGGTCGCGTCCGTCGCTCGAAGTGCGGCCACTCGCACGGCATGTGGAACAAGTCGCGCAAGCGCAACCGCACCCTTCGCAAGAACGACATGGTCCACGGCGATCACGAGAAGCGCATTCGTCTGCTGCTTCCGTACGCCTGATCGTCACCATCGATCGTCACCACGGCCGCATCGCACGAGCGCACAGGAGAAATTGAGTCATGGCACGCGTCAAGCGCGGGTTCAAAGCACGTCGTCGTCGCAACCGGGTCCTGAAGCAGACCGAAGGCTTCTGGGGCGGGCGCAAAAACCGTCACCGCCAGGCCGTCGAGGTCCTTCGCAAGTCGTGGGTCTACGCGTACATCGGGCGCAAGCTCCGCAAGCGCGACTTCCGTCGCCTCTGGATCACCCGCATCAACGCTGCGGCGCGAATCAACGGCTTCAGCTACGGAAAACTGATTCACGCCCTCAAGGTCGCGGGCATCACCCTCGACCGGAAGGTGCTCTCGGACATCGCGATCCACGATCCGGCCGCCTTCACGGCCGTCGTCGCCGCCGCCCGCTGAGACACCTGACGGTTCTGCACGTCACACCGTGACCGCTGACGCCGTCGCCGCGATCGAACGGGGCCTCGCCGAGCTGGGAGAGGCCTACCGTGACGCGTTCGCGACGGCGTCGAGTGAGACCGCTCTCCGCGACGAGTACGCGAAGGTCCTCGGCAAGAAGCAGGGGTCGCTGACGCGCGTGATGGCGCTGATGCGCGACGTCCCCGCCGAGCGCAGGCCGGATGCCGGAGCGCGCGTCAACGCGTTCAAGGATCAAGTCGAGGCCGCGTTCACAGCGCGCCTCGGAGAGCTGACATCCGCGGCCCGCGACGCTGAGCTGGGGGCGCGCCCGTTCGACCTCACGCTCCCCGGGAGACCTCCCGTCGGCCGCGGTCACCTCCATCCGGTGCTGCAGACGCGCGACGACCTCTTGACGATTTTTCGAGATCTGGGGTTCGAGGTCGTCGAGGGCCCCGAGGTCGAGGTCGAGGAGAACAACTTCACGAAGCTTGCGTTCCCGCCGGATCATCCGGCGACAGACATGCAGGACACCTTCTGGGTGTCCGTTGCGGGCGCGCCCGACGACGCTCGCGTCCTCCTTCGGACCCACACGTCGAACACGCAGGTGCGGGTGATGAGCACGCGCACACCGCCGATGGCGGTCGTCAGCGCGGGCTCGGTGTACCGCCGCGATGACGACGTGACGCACTCGCCGATGTTCCACCAGATCGAGGGCTTTCTGGTCGACGAGGCGGTCAGCATGGCCGACCTGAAGGGCGTGCTCCAGGCGTTCGCGGAGGGGCTCTACGGCCCAGGGACGCCAATCCGCTTCCGCCCGAGCTACTTCCCATTCGTCGAGCCGGGCGCCGAGGTCGACATCGGGTGCGTGTTCTGCTCCGAGTCTGACGGGACTCGTGCGACTTGCCGAGTCTGCAAGACCACCGGCTGGGTCGAGGTGCTCGGCTGCGGGATGATTCACCCCGAGGTTCTGAAGCACTGCGGCATCGACCCCGAACGCTACCGCGGCTACGCTTTTGGCTTCGGGATCGAGCGCATCGCGATGCTCCGCTACGGGATTCCCAGCATCAAGCACCTGTTCGAAAACGATCCGCGGTTCCTCGCGCAGTTCTGAGCGCCACCAAGAGCCCCCGTCGACGCACCCTGTCGCGCGTCGTCCCACGGCATCAAAGCGCGCTGAGGCCGGTCGGTGGACGCCGAAACGGGCGCGCGGAGCGACGTCCCAGGGCCACGCCAGGCTCCACACCGCGACACCACGATCGCGGGTTCACGCCAGAGCCGAGGTGCCGATGCGGCTCCTCACGAGCGCGTGACGCACGACCCTGTGCACGCGTGGACCAGCAAAATCACGGCCCCCGAAACTTTCGCGCGGCCTTTGCAAAGCCTTTCGCCGCAAAGGGTCGAGGCGCTGGCATCGACCTTGCGAACGAGTCGAATGTCGTCGAACGAGCGAAAAGACGGCAATTGTCGCTCATCGGGAATGTCGCCGGGGGCGAGACCGTTTCAAGATTGAAAAGGGTTTTGCATATGAAATCGTTTTCATGCTCCGCTGCACAGGCTTGTGCGGGACGGCCAAGGTGTCCATAAATTGGCTTGTCGAAGGTTTTTACCGAAGACATCGCGACTCCCACGCGACACCGCGCCTCGCATCCAACCCTTTTCAAACTCAACCTCTAAGGGTGTGCATCCCCGGCGCCTTCTCCCCCCGACGACTCTCCCCTCCAGCCCCACAAGGACCGCCATGACCACCCGCAAGCAAGCTGTAGCCCGCCCCCTCGGTGCGCTCGATGCCGTCGAGGGCCCCACGTCGGCCAGTGCGTCGCGCGCCTCGAGCGTCGTGAGCACGTCCGAGCCGCCGCCTCCCGACGAGTCGCAAGCCTTCGCGAAGGGCGCCCTCGAGTCGACGACCGGGGGGGACGTCGACCTCGACGACATGTTCGACGCCGAGCCCGACGCAGCGGAACCCCGGGACGAGGAGATGGTTCGCGCTGCCGCGCCGACTCGCTCGCCCGACTCCCCGCTCGACGTGCGCGCGGTCCAGGGCGACACGATGCTCGCTCGTTACTTCCGCGACATGTCGCACCACCCGGTGATGGATCACTCGGAGGAGGTCGCCGCGGCGGTCAGCGTCGAGTCGGCGGAGTGCGCTCACTGGGTGGCGCTGCTCGCCTACCTCCCCGCGGCCAGCAGCATCCTGCGTGCCCTCCGAGAGGACGTCGCGCGCGACACCGAAGGGCAGCTCGTCGTGGCAGAGCTCGAGGCCGCCCTGAAGCTCGTGACGGCACCGCCCGGCAAGACGCCGTCGCTCGCCGACAGGAAGCTTGACCGCTACACCGACCTTACG
>VGRJ01000030.1 GCA_016875405.1 Deltaproteobacteria bacterium
ACCACCGTCCCCGCCGAGTCATCGAGTGAGTCCTCCGCGTGCTCCTCGACCTCGGAGGGTGCGGGCGTCGCTGCAAGCCCGACGTGAGACGTGATGATTCGAGTGGCGGCGGTTGCGATGGACGCGCCCGATTCGGGCTGCGGCATCGGCTCGGGCGGGGCAAAGGAGGGTGTCGCAGGAGCCGCAGCGAGCGGGGCTTGCGGCTGAGGCACTGATGCGGGGGAGGGCAGTCGCGACGGGTCGAAGCTCGCCGGCGGCGCCATCGTCGCAAAGACGGGAGGCGCGAGGTCGGCAACCGATGGCGGAGCAGCGTCGACGTAACCGACGGGCGGTTTCGCGTTGGTGCCAAGCTGGAGCGAGCGCGTGATCGTCAGCACATAAACCGCGCGCTTCAACACCTCCACGGTGGTAACGCCTGCAGCCGCGAGGGCCTGCAGCGACCGCGGCTCCTCGAGCAGCGCGTCCACCACCGCGGCCTCGCGATGGTCGAAGCCCAGACGCCCGATTGCTGCGAGCGGATGAATCGTCAGAGCCAGCTGGCCGAGTCGCGCGAGCGTCTGGTCGATCAGCGGATCCCGCTTACGGTGCCGCACCCCGATGGTGATGAGCGCGAGCGGATCGACCCCGATCGGCTCACGCCCACCATAACCGGCGAGCAAATCGTGGTCCTTGAAGAACATGTAGGTCGTGTCTTCAGGGAGCGCGAGCAGGTGCTCCAGCTTCTGCTGAGCCTGCATCTTGAGGGCGATCTCGATCATCCCCTCGTCGACCATCCCCGTACGAATTAGGTACGCGCCGTGCAGCTCGCCGGATCGGCTGATGGCGGCGTGACTCGCGAGGAGACCGTCCGCCTCGATTACCCCGAGCGTGAGGAGCACCTTGTCGAGCGGCGCGACGTCGCCAAACGTGCGTACGTTGACGGGGCGGCCCTCTTCGACCGTGAAGGCGTGGATGGCATCCATCGCCGCCGACGTGAGCACGACGGTGCCCGACAATTGCTGGTCGAGGAGGTAGACGAGCAGGTTCGTGAGCGGCGTCTTGCGTAGGAGGCCCTCGGCCGTCGGAGCGAGCCCCTCCGCGCGCTCCTCGAACCACTCGAAGGCGGGTTGTGCGCGCTCTGCGATGCGACGCTCGGCGGCTGCGTCCGGATAGGCATCGCTCTCCGATACGTCGCTAGCCCCGAGCATTCCTCTCGGGAGTCCAGCGGGCGGAGGGATCGCAGGGGGGCCGTCGTCTATCGAGATCTCGCCGGTGGTTGCGAGGTCCAAAGCGCGGTCGTCGCGCGTGGGTGAGTAGAGCTCGTTCGTCATCGCAAGGTCCGAGAGGCTCTTGCCCGGCTCGAACGCCGCATCGAGCGCTGCGTCGAGCGCGACCTCAAAGGGCTCTTCGAGCTTGGTCGCCACGGTGACCCCACGCGCCGGTACGGGAGTCAGCATGGCACCAGGGCCTGGCCCGAGCGACGGGTCGAACACTATCGTCGAGCCGTCATCGCTCTGCTGTGCGACGAGCCCGGCGCCGAAGGCCCCGAGTAGGCCATCGTCTGGGGGCAGGTCGATGGCGAGCGCATCCGAGTCGTCTGGCTTCGTCGATAGGGCGTCCGCGAACTCCTGGCGTCGCTGGTTCGAGGTCGACTCGGTGAAGCGCGGCGTTGGCGAGAACTGGGGGACTGGAGCGGCGACGGGAGAGCGTTGCGGCGGGGGTGTGAGCTCGATTCGGCCGAGCGCGATCGGGCGCGGCGTGAGCTGAGGCGAGGGCGTCGGCTGCGGCGTATCCGCTTGCGCCAGTGCCTCTTGCTCGAGCGCGATGAAGCCCGGCGGCCGGCTGTCGGTCGCGGAGTCGCCGATGTCGGGGGCGTCTGGGGTCACGGGGACGGTGATGCGTCGCGCGCCTTGGTTCAGTGGCCCCGCCGCCTGTGCCGTCGCGACGGCGGCAGCGACGGCTCCCGTCGCGGTCGCGCGGCGGCCACCACGAGGCTCCGTCGAGCCATCACCGAGCGCCATTACGCGCGAAATATAAACGCCCTGCTCCGCCGCGCCGTCGAGGTCGAGTGGCGGCGCGCCGTCGAGCGTTCCGCCAGATGCGTCGAGCACCGGCTGCACCAAAGGGAAGCCGAAGCGCCGCGGGTCGTTCGGCGTCTGGAGCACCATGGCGACCTGGCCGTTCGAAAGCTCGACCGTCGTGCCCGTTGGGTACATCCCCAACGCAGCCATGAGCATGCGGGCGGTGGTCTTATCCGCTTCGTCGCGTCCTTCGCGAAGCAGGTGCATCATCGCCTGCTCGGCCGTGCGCTCCTCATCCGGATCGGCGAGGAGCTCGGTGAAGCGGCGGGCGGTCGCGACGATACGGGCCTCGAGCGACACCGAGTGAACGCCGGCATACGCTGCGCGCGCGTTGTCGCGCATGTTGAGGCTGAGGGCCTCATAGACGAGGGCCGTGTGCATCATCCCCGACTCGCTGCAGCCGTTCAGCGAGGTGACGACGACCGCGGTAGCGGCTGGGAGCTCGCGCTCCTGTTCGATGCCGATGCGCGGCAGCATCGCGCCGACGCGGTCTTCTCCCTCCGGCCCAGTCCCCGCCACGCGCGGAAGGCCGACATCGTAGAGGAGCGACGCCATCGCGACGCGCGACAGGGTCGCGAGCTGATCCGATAGCTGACGCGTCATCGCGAGCGTGAGCATCGCGGCGTTCACTGCGCGGCCGGCCGACTCACCGCGGACGTTGTAGAGAACGACGCCTGCGAGGAACGCTGGAGACTGCTTGGACGTCATCTCGTGGGTGACGTCGACGAGCTGCTCCACTACGCGCTGGACGGCGTTGATCGAGTCCGTCTTCCCGCGCTGGATCGACTCGAGGAATCGTCGCACCGCGACGACCGCAAGGCAGTAGCTGCGGACGAGCACCTCCTGAGGCGAGAGGTCCTCGTTCATGCGACGCGCCTTCAGCGGCCGCCCCTTGCGAAGGCGTAGGCGCGCGTAACGGACCGACTGCGGCGGTGGCCCGGCGTTTCGAAGCGCGAGGCCGAGGGTCGTCTGGAAGGTCTTCAGCTCCTCGACAGGGACGTCGTAGCCGATCGCGATCTCATCAATGCCGAAGCGCGCGAGGATCTCCGCGACCTCGAGGGCCGATTCGTAGACTTGGCGCCCCGCGCGAAACAGGCGTCGCCCGATGTAGACCGATTTGTCCGCGAAGTAGATGCGCGGGTTTGCGCCGGTCCGTCGACCGAAGTCCATGATCGCCTGCTGTGCTGCGAGGAGCTGCTGGCGCTGTGCTTCGTTCTCGCTCGTATACAGGGTTGCCTGCTTCACCAGGCGATGCAGCTCGACCATGACGGCCGAGGCGAGGACGTCTTCGTCGGCTGCCTGGGCCCTCGGACGGGCAGCTTGTTGCTGGCTTGCGGTGGTCACGAGTCGAGTTCCTTGCTCGTGTAGGACTTGCCGAGGCGCGTCATCAGGGTCTCGGCGGCCTTGCCGGCGACGCGCCTGAGATCGGAGGTGTTCCAGGGGCGACGGCGAGCGGCGTTCTCGAGGACGGCGAGCGGGTTCTGACTGTCGGCGTGCTTACCGAGCGATTCGGCTGCGGCTGCGCGAGTCTTGTCGAGTAGCGCGTCCGACATGAGGCCATGTTGGTCGAGCACCTGGATCAGCATCGCCTCCGCGCGTGGCGGATTCAGCGTGTAGAGCGTCTCGAAGAGCTGCCTTTGTTCGTCGACCGGACGCTTACGGAAGGCGTCGAAGGCTTCGATTGCACGCACGAGGCCGGGCCCGGCCGAGCGGACGTGATGGTGGCGCATCGTCGTGAGCGCGGCCATGCGGAGCTTCGGGTCGTTCGCCTCGATCCACTCGACGAGGAGCTTCGCGAGCTGCTCGTCGGAGGGGGTCATCAGCGCCGCGGCCTCGCAGCGAAGCGCCGGGTTCGAGCTATTCATGAGCGGCTTGAGTAGCGCGAGCGCCTCGACGTTTCGGGTGGCGGTGACGAGGGCAAGGCAGCGCTGCGCGAGGGCGGGCTTCAGCTGGTCGAGTCGGGCGATGACGTACGCCTCGCGCCCAGCGACGTGCCGCTCGATGTACGCCATGACGAGCTCGAGCGACTCTCCCTCCTCGAGCTGGTTGATCGCGGAGAGCGCGTCGTCGAACCAGGTCCCGTCGAGGGTGCCGAGGATGGTCCGAAGGCCGTTGAAGATCGTCTCGCGCGACGCCGCCGGGAGCGACTCGACGCTTAGAGTGCGAAGCAGCTGTCGAAGGATGGCTGCCGGGAAGATGTTTTTGGCGAGGCCCACGATCGTGAGTTCGCGCGGCATCAGCGGCGCGCGTCGTCGCTCCTGCATCGAGAGCTTCGCGAGGCTCTCGATGCGCTCTGCGAGCGTGTAGTAGACCTCGAACATTAGATCGTACCGATCGCGCGTCAGGAATTGGTGGGCAAACTGGGAGACGGGCTCGAGCAGGAGCTTCGTGTCGCCGCGCGCCTCGGCATCGGCGTACGCCTCGACCACGATGTCGAGGTACCGACCCTTCCAGGACTCGATGTCGAGCAAGAGCCTCCCCGCGAGCGCCGTCTTCTCGATCGGGCTAAGCTCGAGAGCCGCCGAAGCGGCGACGGCATCGATGCCGCTCTGATTCGTGGTGACGGCCATCACCGCGACCTCGCGGAGGTCCTCACGTGCCATTGACTCGAGGTGCGCGACCTCGGTGAGGAGCTTCTCCTCCTCTCCGTCCGCCGCGACCTCCTCGAACATCCTGTAGGTGATGTGGCCGAAGTCAGCCTCCCAGAGTGCGCGCTTGATGTCGGCGTTCACCGGGTCCGCATTCGGATCCATGAGGAGGATCCGGACGAGCTGGAAGACCTCGTCCTCGCTGACGCCTGGGCCGATCTTCAGCTGCTCGACGCCCGCGGCGCAAAGATTGTACGGAATGACGTCGCTCGGCGCCCCAGGCTCCCAGACCGCTCGCTCCTCGTCGCTGTTTGGCGCGCGCGCGACGAAGCAGAACGGGTGCACGAGCCAGGTGAGGCAGTCTGGGTCAAGGCGGAGCGACTCGGTCGCGATGCGATGGAGCGCCCGGACGCGCCCCTTCGACTCGGTATGGTCGAGCGTGTAGGTGCGGAAGCTCGGGAGCGCGCGCTCGAAGCGGTCGAAGAACCCTTTGATGCGAAGGTGCGGGTCTTCTTCGTCTCCGGCGGCGGTGCGCGTGAGCTTGTCGGCGGGGGCGAGCTCGACCTGCGTCGCACGGGCTCGGCGGAGTTGCTCTTGGGGCGCGGCGGGCGCGGGTGCTGGAGGCGGAGGAGCGGGCGCGCGTGGTGCCGAAGAGGGTCCGGGCTCGAACGCTTGGGGTGTTTGAGCCCCCATCGCTGGCGCCGGGGCGCGCTGCGCGGCGGGAGCGGCTTGTGCGGTCGGCGCGCTCGCCACTGCTGGCGCTCCAGCGCCGGGGCCGTTGCCGTAGGGGTTGCCCCCGAGGGCTCGCACGACGCGGCGGCACTCGTCGCGCATCTCGTGGGCCGAGGCGAAGCGATTGCGGCGGTCCCACTGGAGCGACTTGTCGACGATCGCGATCACCTCGAGCGGCAGCTCCGGCGCGATGCGGGCTACCGACGGGGCTGGCTGCGTCGCGGCGAGGATGAACGCCTCGTTGTCGCTCTTTCCTTGGTGAAGGCGCTGGCCGCTGAGAAGGGCGTAGAGCGTCGCACCCATCGCGAACACGTCCGAGCGTCCGTCGAGGCTGTCGCTCTTGCCCATCGCCTGTTCGGGCGACATGTACGAAGGGGTTCCGAGCGCGGTGCCTGCGCGCGTCATCTCGCCACCGCCGGCCTCGCGCAGCTGCGCGACGCCGAAGTCGAGGAGCTTCACCACGCCCTCGTGCGTCACGAAGATGTTCGCGGGCTTCAGGTCGCGGTGGATGATGTTGAGGTCGTGAAACGGTCCGAGCGTATCGAGCACCGCTTCGGTCACGCGGAGGGCCTCGATCGGCGGGACGATCCGCTTGTGCCGCTTCCAGACCTCCTGGAGCGTCTCGCCCTCGAGCAGCTCCATGACGAGGAAGGACTCGCCGAGCTCGGTCTCGTCATCGTCGAGGATTGCGACGCGGCCATTGTGGTCGACCTTGTTCGCGACGTACCCTTCGCGCAGAAAGCGTCCCTTGACGTTCTCGTCTCGCGCGAACTCCGTGTGCAGGACCTTCAAGGCCAGGCGCGAGCCGTTACGGTGGGTGGCTGCGTACACCGCCGCCATGCCGCCGATCCCTAGGACCTTGTCGAGCCGGTACTTGCCCTTGACCCACTGACCAATGCGCTCGTTGGCCTTTTCCTTCATCGAGCGCGAACCGGCGCTCTGCATCGAATGGGCTGAGTCCTGCGTCGTCACAAGTGCACCCGGGTTGACAACCTTATACCGAAGTTCGCCAGTCAGCGCCGCTTTCGGCGCTGCGTATTCGACTTGGTGCTGCCGTCGCCGAGGCCTTCGCACTGGCTCGCGCGAAGAACGACGTGCACACCTCGGTTCGAGGGGACCGCGCGGTTCCAGGCATCGCCTGACTCTGCGCTCCCGACGAAAAAGTCCAGGTGGCGCCCCTTCACCTTCGAGCCGCGGTCTTCGGCGATGAAGCAGCCGTCGTGTGGCTTTCCTTCGAGGTCGCGAAGCCCGTTCATTTCGGGGACGTAGAGCACCGTACCCAGGGGGATCTCAGAGGGGTCGACCGCCACGGTTCGGAGCGGAGTGATCGGCCTCCCGTTGGCTCCACGCCCCCAGGGGAACGCGGCGCGGTCGAGCAGCTCGTAGCAGATCTTGTGACCGGTTCTCGGGCACTCCGCCGCGCATTCGCAGCCACGCTTCGCGAAGCTCACCGTCTCACCACTCGCGAGTCGGCCGCTGCCCTGGACGCACAGCTTGTCGTGAAAATCCTGGCTCACCGTCCGGAGCGGCTGGCAACTCCCGGCGAAGAGTGCGCGCGTCGGTCCAGTCTCCGGGTACGTGGGCTCTTCAGGAAAGAAGTAGTACGTATTGCGAAATAGCTCAGTCGATCTCGCGCCCGCTCCGCCGACCGTCACCGGGATGGGCGCGAGCGGGTCCGGCGCAGCGGGGGGCGTCGTCGCCGGGGCCGGCTCTGGGCGAACCGCGACGCTTGCCTGTCGCGTCGCCGTCGCGGACCAGCCGTCATCGTCCACCACGTCTTCGCTCGGAGCGAGCGTCGGACGCACGTAGTCGCGGCCGGCGCAGCCCGCTGCAAGCAACAGCAACGACGCGGCGACAGCGACCTCGCCGACCTTGCCGGCCGACGAGGGAACATCTCCCTCCTCATGCACGACGCGTCCTTCGGGGACCGTCACCGTGAACTGCGCGCCGCCGTCGGTCGCCGTGGAGGCCTCGATGATGAAGTCGTGGCCGTCTAGGATCTGCTTCACGACCGCGAGCCCGATGCCGACGCCGTGGCTGCGCGTCGTGTAAAACGCTTCGAAGAGCCGCTCTCGATGAGTCTCGTCGATGCCGGGGCCGTGGTCGCGAACGACGAGCTCGACGCTTCGATCGGCGCGCCGGTTCAACGCCACCTTTACCTCACCCCCAGCAGGACTCACCTGCAGTGCGTTGCGAACCAGATTCCAGAGCACCTGGTGCATCTGCCCTCGGTCGGCCTCGATTTGAAGCGACGATGGGCCGTCGTAGCGAACGGCGACGCCCTCTCCGAGGCCTGAGCTCCGCGAGAGCTCGACGACGCCTGCCACGACGTCCGCGAGATCGACGATTTGTCGCTCGGGGGTGCGCGGCCGACTCAAGTCGACCATGTCGGTGACCAGCTGGTTCAAGCGGGCCGTCTCCTGCTCGATGATCCGGCAGAGCTGTCGCTCCTCGTCCGCGAGCCCTTCGCCGGTCCGCAGCAGCTCGATGGACCCGCGAATCGACCCGAGGGGATTGCGGATCTCGTGGGCGAAGCCCGCGGCGAGTCGGCCGAGCGAAGCGAGCCGCTCGGCTTCGAGCGCGCGACGGTTCGCATCTTCGAGCTTCCCGCCGAAGAAGCGGAGGCGTTCCGCAAGGTACGCCGCAAGGAGCGCGACCACGAGGGTCGCGAGCACCGTGCTGAACGCCGGATACACCATGTCTCCCGAGCTCACGAGGTACGCGGTCGCCGACTGATCGCTCGGCGGCGCGAGCCCGCCCGTCGCAAACGCGTAGCAGAGCCCGAGGTAGAGCGCCGAGCCCGCGGATGCGGCGGAAATCGCCCCGGACGTGCCGAGGAGGATCGCCCCCGAGACGCTGGTGAGACCGTAGAGTGAGGTCGAGCCGCTCGTGACGCCGCCGGAGATGTAGACGATGGCGGTCCAGGTCAGCTGGTCGATGGCGAGCTGTGCGTGAGCGACGGGGCGATGCCAGCGCTCCGCGCGAAGCGGGAGGGCGAACAGCGCGGTGGTGATGAAGGCAAGCGACGCCGTCGCGACGGCCACCTGGCTCGAGAAGCCACTCAGCTCGGGCAGGTAGTAGAGCTCGATGACGAGTAGGAAGACCCCGAGGACCGCGAGTCGCACGAAGCTGAGCGCGACGAGGCGCCGCCCGAGCGGAGAGTCGACGCCGACGCGGAACGAGAGATTCACGCTTACTCGGTCTTGATATTGCCCGCGAGCGAGAAGATCGGCAGGTACATCGAGACGAGGACGACGCCGACGATCCCGCCGATCATCACCATCATGATCGGCTCGAGCATCGAGGTGAGCGACGCGACGGCGACGTCGGTCTCGTCCTCGTAGAAGTCGGCGATCTTCGTGAGCATCTGGTCGAGCGCGCCGGTCTGCTCACCGACCGAGATCATCTGCACGACCATGCCGGGGAACATGTTGAGCTCCGCGAGCGGGTCGGCGAGGTTGCGCCCCTCGGAGATCTTGCTCCGCGCGAACATCAGGCCTTCCTCGACGACCACGTTGCCAGCGCTCTTCGCGACAATCTCGACCGCATCGAGGATCGGCACGCCTGACGACAGGAGCGTGCCGAGCGTGCGCGAGAAGCGCGCCACCGTGATCTTCTTCATCGTCGGCCCGAGGATCGGGAGCGTCAGGATCATCTTGTGGACGAAGCGCTTGCCCGCGGGGCGCCGGTAGAACTGCGACGCACCGAACACCGAGCCGCCCGCGCCGAGGATCACGAGTGGCAGGTAGCTCACGAAGCCGTTCGAGATCCCGATGACCATCTTGGTGATGCCGGGGAGGGCGTCCTTCGCGCCGAACTCCGCGAACATCGCCTCGAACGCTGGGATGACCCAGGTGAGGAGAACGAACATCACGATGACCATGATGCCGATGACGGTGATCGGGTACGACAGCGCGCCCTTCACCTGCCGCTTCAGCTTGACGTTCTTCTCGATGTAGGTGGCGAGGCGGTTCAGGATCGTGTCGAGGATGCCGCCGACCTCGCCCGCGTGGACAAGGTTGATGAAGAGGTCGTCGAAGATCTTCGGGTGACGCTTCAGCGCGTCGCTGAAGGTCGCACCCTGCTCGACGGTCTGCTTGATGTCGATGAGCGCCGCTTTGAGGACCGGGTTCTCTTCCTGATTGCTCAGGATGTCGAGGCACTGCACGAGCGGCAGGCCGGCGTCGATCATCGTCGCGAACTGGCGGACAAACTTGACGAGCTCCTGCGCCTGGACGCCGGAGCCGAACGAGAGCGCGAGCTTCTTCGAGATCTTTTGGGGGTTGAGCTGCTGGGCACGAAGCCGCTTGTCGACGGCTGCGGCGTTGTCCGCGACCATCACGCCCTTGATAATCTCGCCCGAAGCCGCGCGGGCTTGCCAAGCAAACTGCGCCATGACGGTGAGTGTACGTGTGACGCGCGCCGACGGTCAAAGTAAGAGTCGATGATGCTGGCAAGTGAGCTGCCCGGGGACCTCGACGCAGCCGCGCGTCGGGTGGTGGCCGATGGGGTCGCGCCGGCCGTGTCGATCGGGGCCGCGCACCGCGGGACGGCGTGGTCGAGCCGCTACGGCATCGCCGGAGCCCTTTGGCCGGAGGGGGTCGGTCCGACCTCGCCCGCGCCGGCGGTTTCGCGCGACACGGTCTACGACCTCGCCTCGCTGACGAAGCCGGTCGTGGCCTTGACGCTCGCGCGGCTCGAGCGAGCGGGGAGCCTCTCGCGGAGCGAGCCGCTGCGCGACCTCCTGGGTCAGGCATTCCCAGACATTTCGTGCACTTCGAGCGCGGACACCCCGCTCGACGCCCTGCTCGCGCACCGCGCTGGGCTCGTCGCGCACAATCCGTTCTACGAGGGCCTCGTCCGTGGCGAGCGCCCGACGCTTGCGGACGTACTTCGCGCCGCGGCCGACATGCGTCGTTCCGAATGCGTTGGACGATGTCCGAGCGATGGGTTCACGCCGGTCTACAGCGATCTCGGGTACCTGCTCGTCGGCGTGGCGCTCGCGGTGCGGACCGGAACTCCGCTCGACGAGCTCGTGCATCGCGAGGTCGTGGAGCCGCTGGCCCTGAGTGACGGCGAGGCGCTCGGGGCGGCCCGTCGACTGCTCGCGTCCGGCCTCGACTCGGAGCGGTTTGCCCCGACCGAGGTCGTACCTTGGCGAGGAGGCCTTGTGCGCGGCGTCGTTCACGACGAGAACGCGTGGCTGCTCGCTGGGGACGGCTTGGCGGGGCACGCCGGCCTGTTCGGGACCGTCGGGGCCGTCGTGGCGCTCGGCCGGCTCGTGCTCGACGCGGCTGCGGGCCGGACCGCGTGGCTCTCGCCGCCCGAGCTCGACCCGCTGGTGCGCCCCCGGCCAGGCGGGACCCTTGCGGCCGGCTTCGATCGTCGAAGCCACGACGCCGCCGTGACGCCCTCGAGCGGTCGACGCTTCGGCCACGGCACCTTCGGTCACCTGGGATTTACCGGGACGAGCCTGTGGCTCGACCCCGCGACCGACCTGGTAGGCGTCCTCCTCACGAATCGGGTCTGCCCGACGCGCGAGCACCTCGCGATCCGTGCCGCGCGGCCGTTGGTCTACGATGCAATCGCCGCAGCGATGCTCGGTGACGCGTCGACGTGAGCCGGGCGGAGGGGGCTCGCACGAGCCTTGATGCGAGCTCCTCATCAAAAAAAACCGGCGCCCATCGACCTTCCCTGAGCCGACGCGGCTCGGTTCGGGCGAACCGCGTTTTCATGATCGCCAGAGCGCTGAGGGTGGTAGCGTGACCGCCTACCCGGCCGCGATGTGGAAGCTCACGATCGAGGATGACGAAGGCCAGCGCACCGCGCTGGAGCTCGCGAACGAGGATTATTCCATCGGACGCGCAGAGGACGCGAGCATCCGCCTAACGGAACGGAACGTCTCGCGCAAGCACGCCTCGCTGCGTTCCGATCCCCAGCTTGGCTGGACGATCGACGACGGGCCCAGCTACAACGGCACCTACGTCAACGGCGAGCGCGTCACGGCGCCCGTGCCCCTGAAGAGCGGCGACGTCATACAGCTCGGGGATTACCGGCTCGAGATCGTCGACCAACAGGTCGCCGTCGCGACCGACACCGATCAGCGCCGCGCGCGCCCCGATCGCCTCGTCATGGTGATAGGCCCGGTCCCGGGCATGGAGTTTCCGCTCACCGCCGAGCGCCTCATGGTCGGCCGCGCCGAGGAGGTGCCAGTCTCGATCAACCACGCGTCGGTCAGCCGTATCCACTGCGAGCTCGTCGGCCTCGGACAAAGCCGCTGGGAGGTGATCGACCAGGGCAGCGCCAACGGCATCCGAATCAACGGCGTCGACCTGCGCCGCGGCATCATCGAGCCCGGCGACGCGCTCGAGCTCGGCGACGTGCGCCTCCGCTTCGTCGCGGCCGGGAAGTACCTCCGTCCCGGGTCGGACATGAGCCAGCCGATCCAGGCGATGATGTCGCTCGAGGCGATGGCGCAGGGCGTTCCGCCCTCGAGCGTCGCGCGTCGGAGCAACACCGGGCCCATCGTCGCGATCGGTGCTCTCGTCGCGGTCATCGTGATCGGCGCTGCGTGGGTCTTCCTCAAGCCGGCCTCCGGAGGCGCGGGAGCGGCCGCGAGCGGTACGGCGATGGCGCAGTCCGAAGAGGAGGCTCGCTTCATGTTGAAGACGGCCCAGGGAGCGGTCGGCGACGACATCGAGTTCGCGCACAAGACGCTGATGCGCATCCCGGCCGACTCAGCGCTGCGCGACGGCGCGGAGTTCAAGGGGATCGAGGAGCGTTGGGCGGACGCGATGTTCGCCAAGGCTGAGCGGACGGGCGACGTGGCCGAGCGCACGCGGATTCTGAACAGCATCAGCGAGAACGACGCGGTCAGCTCCGAGAAGCGAAAGCGCGCCGCCGACATGGTCCCGGACAAGGTTGCGCCGATTGATCTGGATCAATCCGGTCAAGGCCGAGTTGGCCCTGCCGGCTCGGCGAAGGCGGCGGCCTCGGCTTCTGCCTCTACGGCGGCCGTCACCTCGGCGGCGCCGAGCGCGGCGGCAGCGCCCGGCACGCCCGACAAGTTCGACATGAAGGGAAATAAGGGCCCGCTCTTGAGTCGTCTCCGCTCGGGGAAGGCCTCGATGCAGGACCTGCTAGAGCTGAAGGCGATCTGCATGGCCGACGGGGACCGCGCTTGCCGTAACGAGGCCGTCGCCGCGGTCGCGAAGTTGAAGTCGCAGTAGCGAGAGGCCGCGGGGGGCGACTTCACCGGAGCAATCAGCGCTCGCGCAGCGCGTCGAAGGCGGCTCGATGGGCGTCGCTGCCCCAGGCGCGGCGGAACGCCTCCCGCTCGGCCTCGAGCGCATCGCTTCGCTTGCGACGACGCGCCTCGCGGAGGGAGGCCTTCAGCGCGACGAGCGCGTCTCGCGTGTGCGTCGTGAGCTCCCTGGCGAGGTCGAGGGCGGCTTCGCGACCATGCTCGGCGCTGCGATTCGCGAGCCCCATCGCGACGGCGTCCGTTGCGTGCACCGCTCGAGCCGTGAGGATGAGCTCGCTCGCTCGGGCGGCCCCGACCTTCTCCTCGAGCCGCGTGAGTCCGCCCCACGCAGGGACGAGGCCCATCCGCGCGTGCACGAACTGAACGCGCGCTTGCCGTCCCATCACCACGAGGTCGCATGCGACCGTCAGCTCCGCACCGCCGCCGAGCGCTGCTCCGTCGAGCGCGGCGATCACCGGAACGGCCGCCTCTTCGAGCGCGCTCGTGGTCGCGCCGAGCTCGAGCACCGCCTCGGCGCCGCGCGCGTCGTAGGGGAGGGCGAGCAGCTCACGCAGATCGCCACCCGCGACGAATACCTGAGCGTGCGAGGACGCGAGCACGATCGCCGTCACGGTCCGATCGCGCGAGGCGTCCTCGATGGCTGAGACGAGCATCTCCGCGAGGTCACGAGAGATCGCGTTGCGCACCTCGGGGCGGTCGAGCGTGAGCACCAGGATAGATCCCTCGCGTCGTCGCCTCAGCATGACGTCCCACTCGCTCCTGTCATGCGAGACCTCGCCTCACCCGCGCGCGGCCGATCAGATAAAGGATGGTGACCACATGGCGCGGGCGGAGGTGACTCACCTCGTCGCGGTAGACCGGGCTCACCGCGACCTCGCCGACGCGCCCTCCGCTCCGGATCACCGCCGCGAGCAGGTCGTTTGGGTATCCGAAGCGCGGCCAGAGCGCGTCGAGGTCGAGCGCCTCGACGAGGGGACGCGCGATGGCGGTGTAGCCGCACTGGCTGTCCTCGACGGGCATCCCTACCGCCCAGCCGGTGAGGCGCGACAGCACGAGCGAGCCTACGAGGCGCTCTCGCGGCATTCGGCGCCAGATCTCCGGGTGCCGAAGGCGATTGCCCTTCACGTAGTCGACGCGGCCCTCGGCGATCGGACGGACCACTCGCTCGAGCTCGCCTGGCGCCATTTGCCCATCGCCGGCCATCACCGCGATCACGTCGGCCCCGGAGCGGATCGCGGCGCGGTAACCCGTCACGATCGCTGCGCCGACGCCACGATTGGCGCCATGCCGGAGCACCTCGACCGCTGAGTGGCAACGCGCACGCTCTGCACGCGCCGCCGTGTCGTCCTCGCTCGCGTCGTCCACCACGAACACGCGATCGACGAAGGGCGGCATCGTCTCGAGGACCTCCTCGATGAACGGGCCCTCGTCGAGCGCGGGTACGACGGTGGCGATGACGCAGCCTTCAAGCATCGGGCAGTCCTAGGTGGACGATGGTCACCGCCGCGGCGTCGTGGCAAGACCCCTCGTGATGAACCGACCGACCCGACGCACGTGGCTTGCGCTCGCGCTCGCCTTGGTCGGCCTCGTCGTCGCGAACCGGCTGCTCGCGCGCTTTCCCGCGGAGGATCTCCCCGAGGGGGCCTACCTTCGCATCGCGACGGCCCTTGAGCGCGGCGCGCCCGAGGACGCCTTCCCGTACCTCGAAGAAGAGGCGCAGGTCGCTTGCTACACCATTCGCGATTACGCGAAGCTCGCTGCCGCAGCTGTCGCGGCCGATTACCCCGAGGCGGAGCGACGGCGCGAGCTCGCCCGCTATCAGCCTCTCGCCGACGCCGGCGAGCCCCCGCGCGTGTGGTCGCGGATCGCAGAGGACCGTGGGTGGCTGCGTCGGCTGCGACGGGACCTCTCGGGGGGCGCGGCGGTCGAGGTCGTCGAGGGTCGCGCGACCGTGACGACTGCCCGCGGGACGCGTTACTCGTTTCGTCGCCGCCCGAACGGGATCTGGGGCCTCACGTCCTTTACCGCCCAGCTCGACGCCGAGGCGCGGAGGCTCGCGCGCGACTCGGAGCTCGTGAAGAAAGCCGCCGCGGACTTTCGCGCGGGAGCGAGCGAGCGATGAGGGCGTCGCTCAGGTGCGTCGCTTGAGCTCGGCGTAGCCGCGCCCGTCGCTCACGTGCTCAATCGGGAGTCCGGCTGCGAGCCAGCCCTTCTCGGTCAGCTGTCCGAAAGCGTCGCGCGCGCCGTTGAAGCCGCCGCGCAGGTCCGCGAGGGACGAGTAGCCGCGCTGCTCGAGCACCGCCGCAGCCTTTGCCGAGCGGCCGCCCGCCGCGCACGACAGGACGAGCCGCGCATCCCTCGTGAAGGTACGCTCGAACACCAGGGAAAACTCGGGGTTTGGCACCATCTGGCCCGAGACGGAGAGAAGGAATGGGACGTTGTAGGCTCCGACGGCGTGACCGGCCGCGAACTCGTCCTCGGTTCGCACGTCGACGATGGTCCACCCTGCCGCGCGAAGCTCGTTCGCCTCGCTCGCTGAGACTTTCCTGACCTCGCTCATCGTTGTCTCCTCGCTCGCGGCCTCAGAAGACGTGCACGAACAGACCGCTCTTCAGCTTGGGTTCGAACCAGGTGCTCTTCGGCGGCATGATCGCGCCGGCGTCGCTCACCGCCATGACCTGCGCCACGCTCGTCGGATAGAGGAAGATTGCCACGCTCGCCTCGCCCGCATCGACTCGGCGCTCGAGCTCGCGAGCGCCGTGGATTCCGCCCACGAAATCGATGGAATCGTCGCGCCGCGGATCGATGATTCCGAACACCGGCTCGAGGATCTGCCGCTGACAGATCTGGCAGTCGAGGCTCTCGATCGGATCGTTCGCGTCGAAGGTCCCCGCGCGGACGCGCGCTCGGTACCAGCTGCCCTTCGCGTAGATCCCAAAGGTGCCTGGCTCGCTCGGCGCGGCTGCGTCCGCAGGTGACACGTCGAAGCGCGCGACGAGCTCTGCCAGGATCGCCTCGCCATCGCGGCCCGCCCGGTCGCGGATGGTGCGGTTGTACGCCATGATGTTCATCTGATCGTGAGGGAAGATCACGGCGAGGAACACGTCGTGCTCGCGACCGTCACCGCGACTCGCCTCGTGCGCGCGGGCCGCCGCGGCGCTGCGGTGATGACCGTCGGCCACGTAGAGCGTCGGGACGGCCTCGGCGAAGAGTCGCGAGAGCTCCTTCGAGGTCGCCGCGTCGACGACCCAGAGGCGGTGATGCACCCCGTCTTCGCTGGTAAAATCGTAGATCGGTGCTGCGGTGCATTGCGCCTCGACGAGCGCGTCGATCGCGGCGACGGCACGATAGGTGAGAAAGACCGGCTCATCGTGAGCGGCGAGCGTCTCGATGTGCCGCGTCCGGTCATCCTCTTTGTCGGCGCGGGTCTTCTCGTGCTTCTTGATGCGGTCGGCGACGTAATCGGCCACCGACGCGCACGCGACGACGCCGACTTGTCGGTGCTCGCCCATGCGCTGCGCGTAGATGTACAGGTGCGGCTCGGGATCGCGCTCGAGCACGCCGCGCTCCACGAACTCGAGGAGGTTCGTCCGGCCCTTTTCGTAGACCTCGTCTGCGTGCTCGTCGGTGCCCGAAGGGAGATCGATCTCCGGGCGCGAGACGTGGAGGAAGCTCGCGGGGTTGCCCTCGGCCAGGCGACGAGCGTCCGCCGTGCTCACGACGTCGTACGGCGGGCTCGCGACGCGGTGGACGAGCGCGACCGGAGGACGCAGGGCGAAGAACGGGCGAACGTCGGTCATATGCAAGGTTCCCCTACCCCACGGGCGTGCTTGTGTATAGTCGCTCGGCCATGACGGACCTCGACGAGTCGATCCCGCCGATGCCGGACGACGAAGAGGAGCTCCTCGCCACCGACGAGCACCTCGTCGGGCGTAAGCGTCATGTCATCGCGGTCGGCGGCGGTCGCCCGGGTGTTGGGAAAACGCTGCTCAGCGTCAACTTGGCGGTCTACCTCGCGCAGCTCGGTCGTCATGTCGTCCTCTGTGATGCCGACCCGTTCGGCGCGAGCTTGCATACCATGCTCGGGGTGCAGCGCGCGCCGCTCGTCGGGGACAAGGCTCCGCGCGGCAAGGAGTCGCTGGTCTCGACGTCGGTGCCCGGGCTCTGGTTGCTCCCGGCGGTGTATGACCCGTGGGCCGTCGCGCCGAAGCGTGCGAGCCGGCAGTCGCACTGGCTTCGGCAGCTCGGCGAGCTCGACGTCGATTACATCGTGATGAACCTCGGAGCGTCGCTCGCGCCGGCGAGCCTGGACATGTTCGCGGAGGCCGATGTGCAGATCTGCGTCTCGGCCCCCGAGCCTCCCGCCATCGAGGCGACCTACCGATTCTGCCGCGCCTACTTCGTACGCCGCTTGCGCCGTGCCCTGATGCGCGAGCGCTTCAAGCTTCGGGTGGTCGAGCGCGCCCTCGCCGCGCTGCCGCCGTTGCCATCGCCGCGCGATCTCATCATCGAAATCGCGCGCTTCGACGAGCCGGTCGCGAACGTCGCCGCCACGGTGCTCGCGTCGCTTCGGCCGCGCCTCGTCGTCGGACGTACGCGCCTCCGCCGTGATCTCGAGCTCGGGCCCGCGATGGCAAGCCTCTCGGCTCGGCACCTTGGGCTGCCCCTCGACTACATGGGGTACGTCGAGCAGGACGACGCCGCCTGGCTCACGGCGAGGCGTTGCCGGCCCTTGCTGATCGATGCCCCGACCTCCAAGGCTGCGCGGAACCTCGAGCGCGTCGCGCGACGCCTCCTCGCCCTCCTCGCGCAGCAGGCGATGCGCCCGAACGTCGCCGGCGCCGTCGAAGCTCGGGCGCTCACGGCGCCGATGACCTTGTACGGCGTCCTCGATCTCGCGCGTGGCGCCGCGGACGACGAGATCCGGCGCGCCTACAAGTTGAAGCGGGAGATCTACACCGAGGCGAGCCTTCCTCTCACCGGGCTCCTCGAGGACGCTCGGATTCGTGAAGAGCAGGCGCGCATCGCCGAGGCGTATGACACGCTGCTCGACCTGCCGCGACGTCGCGCCTACGACCTCTCGGTCTTCCCCGACGACACCTCGGACTCGCCTGGGACCGGGGCGCGGACGCCGACGGTGACCGAGGCCGAGCTCGCCATGCTGCGCGCCGAGCTCGCGCGTGACATCACCCCCGAGACGACCTTCTCCGGAGCCCTCCTCAAACGCGCGCGCGAAGCGAGTGGCATCGAGCTGCAGGACATCGCCGCGCAGACCAAGATCTCGGCCGTCTATCTGAGGGCCATCGAGGGAGACGACTTCGGGGCCTTGCCCGCCGCGGTTTACGTCCGCGGCTTCCTCGTGCAGATCGCGCGGGTGCTCAAGCTCGACCCGTCGCAGGTGAGCAAGAGCTACCTCAAGCGCCTGCGCGTCGCTCGCGATGACGCCGACGAGTGATGCCCCTCGCGAAGGAGACATGATCGTGGTCAAGGAGAGGCGCGCGCTCTTTGCCTCACTCGGGCTGTTCGCGCTCGCCCTCGTGCCGCGGCTCTACGTCGCGCTCGCCTGGACGCGCGAGCCGGTCTGGGACGGCCACTACTACGACATCGGCGCGCGCAGCATCGCCGCGGGGCGCGGGTACGTCGGTGTCGAGGGCGGACCATGGTGCCATTACCCGGTGGGGTACTCGGCGTGGCTCGGCCTAGCGTATCGGCTCTTCGGTACGGGCGCGTACGTCGGGCCTCTCCTCAATGCGCTGATGGGCGCGCTCTCGGCGATGCTCGTCTACGAGCTTGGGCGACGCGCGTCGGAGCCTGCGGACGAGCGGCGTGCGTTCCTCGCCGGCGTACTCGTCGCCGTCCACCCCGGGCTCATCGCCTATACGCCGCTCCTCATGACGGAGACGACGTCTGCGTGGCTCGTCCTCGTCGCGCCGGTCCTCCTCACGGCTGGATCGAGCGCGTGGAAGCGTTCGGTCCTCGGCGGCGCCGTCTTTGGCCTCGCCGCGCTCGTCCGGCCGCAGTCGCTCCTCTGCGCACCTGCCGCCGCGTGGCTCGCGGCTCGTGCAGGAACCCGTCGCGTGCGGATGATCTCGGCCGTGCTCTCGACCGCGGCCGCGCTCGTCGTGGTCGCGCCCTGGACCGTTCGCAACTGCGTCGTGATGGACGGGTGCGCGCTCGTCTCCACGAATGGCGGATGGAACCTCGCCATCGGCTCGTTCCCCCGCGCGACGGGGCGCTTCGAGACGCTGCGCGGCAGCGATGGGTGCACCATCGTCACCGGGCAGGTCCAGCAGGATCGGTGCTGGTCCGAGCGCGCGGCGGCGTGGATTTCGGCCGACCCGCTGCGCTGGCTCGCGCTCGTGCCGAAGAAGCTCTCGTTCACGTTCGACCATGAGTCCTTCGCCATCAGCTATCTCGGCGAGGCGGACCCCGCTCGCTGGCCCGAGGCCCGCAAGGAGAACGCGCGCGAATTCCTCAGCGGTTTTCACCGCGCGCTCATGATGCTCGCTCCGCTCGCGTTCGTGGGGCGCCCCTCTCGCAAGGAACCCCTCGGCATCGTCGCGAGCGTCGCCGTCGCGCTGCTCGGATGGATCGGGATCATGACCGACACGCATCCGTTCTGGCCCCTCGCGCTCGCGCTCGTCTTTGGGGCAACGGTCCGCGCGCGGACGGCCGACCGGGACGGCGCGTCGGTCTATGCGGCATACGTCGTGGCGACGCTGATCCTCGTTCACGCGGTGTTCTTCGGTGAGGACCGCTACCACCTCGTCGCGTCGCCGCTCCTATGCCTGCTCGTCGCGTACGCGTGGCGTGCGCCCCGCAGGGCGGACGCGTCAGCTGCCGTCGCCGAGACCGAAGAAGCGTCGGACCGCCCCGAGGAGGCGAACCTGCTCGCCGGGGACTGAGCGCTCCTCGGTCGCGCCCTCGCGCCGTGAATGCAAGGTCACCTCGCGCTCGGCCATCAGCGTCGAGATCTCTTCGGCGAGCGCCGGGCGAAGCGACAGGACCTCGTGGAAGGCCTCCTTGTCGAGCCGGTAGCACTCCATGTCGGTGACCGCGACCACCGAGGCGGTCCGCGGCGCGCCCGTCATGAGCCCCATCTCGCCCACGACGGTCGGCCCCTCGAGGAGCGCGACCTTTTGCCTACCGGCCATTGTGGTCACGACCACCTCGGCCGTGCCCGTCGTCACGATGTAGAGCCAGTCCGCGAGGTCGCCCTCGTGCGTCAGCTCCTCACCGGTGACGAACGGGCAATACCTCAGGCGCTCGGCGAGGCCGTCGAGCTCGTCGGTGCGAAGCGGCGCGAGGAACGAGACCGTCCGGAGCGCGGCGCGGCGTCGCTCGAGGTCGTCGGCCCGCTTTCGCTCGCGTCGCTCGAGGCTGTCCTGCTCGACCCAGAGCTGGGCCGCAGGCACCGCGAGCGGGACGTTTGCGCGCTTCAGCGCAGCGAACACCCGAGCACGTACGCGCGAGCGCGTCAGCTCGTCGGCGGCGAGGTCCGTGAGCCAGAAACGCGCCGAGTACACCGCCATCGAGGAGCGGCGCTCGGACGCGAGGTCGAGGCACACGCAGCTCGGCGCTGGCTCGCGCGCGACGTTGTCGATCGGCGACGACTGGAGCGCGTCTTCCACGATCGCGACCACGTCGCTCGGAGCCCAACGGAAGTCGACGTTGAAGAGGATGTTGTCGCGGCGCTTGACTTCGGCCTGTCCGGCGCGCCGGCCAAGAAGCGTGAAGCTCGACGCGAGGAGTTGCGCGTTCGGGACCACGAGCGTGTCGCCGTCGCGCGTCTCGATCACCGCGTGGCGCCAGCGGATGGCGCGGACGATCCCTTGTCGACCGCTCTCGAGCTGCACCCAGTCACCGACGCCGATCGAACGGTCGAGCTGAAGCGCGATGCCGCCGAGCACGTTGCCGAGCGTCGCCTGGAGCGATAGCGCAAGCACCGCGGTCACCACCGCGCTCGTCGTCACGAGGCCGGTGGCGTTCACGCCGAGGCCTCGCAGCAGCCACAGCGTCGTCAGGATGTAGGTCACACCCATCGCGAGCTCGCTCACGATCGTTGGGGGCACCACGCGCACCGCGGGGAGCGCGACGTCGAGCATGAGCACGCCCGCGAGCGCGACGAGCCCGTAGAGCCCAACGATCTGGGCGGCAGTGCGCGCGATGGTAGCTCCGCGCTCGAGCCCGGCCGCGCCGACGATGACCGCGAGGGCCATCGCGGCGAGGTAGAGCCCGAGCATCACGAACAAGCGCCGCCCGTGACGCTCGGCGTCGGGCCCGAGACGACCGAGCAGCGCGCCGGTGCCGAGGAGCGCCGCCGTCGTCGTGGCGACGCCCAGCGGGGAGGTCAGGGAGACGAGCTCATCCATCGCCGCCAGAGGGTCGCCCCGAGGCGTGGCGGATTCAAGGATGCGAGCGAGCCGACGCGACGGCTTCGGCCGTTGCCTGGACGGAGGGAGATGTTTCGTGTACGAACCTTTAGCGTCTCAATCATCCGGAGCGTTCCCCATGTGGCAGCCATTCACCGAAGAACATCAGGCCTTCCGAAAGCTCGTCCGTGACTTCGTCGAAAAGGAGCTCGCCCCCAACGCGCCCGAGTGGGAAGAGTCGGGGTGCTTCCCGAGCACGGTCTTCAAGCGCGCGGGGGAGCTCGGCATCCTTGGCGCCCACTACCCCGAGGAGCATGGCGGCGCCGGCGGTGACTACTGGTACAGCGTCGCCAAGGCCGAGGAGCTCTCGCGGTGCAAGTCGGCAGGCGTGTCGATGGGGCTGCTCGTCCAGAGCGACATGGCGACCCCGGCCGTGAGCGAGCTCGGGACGCCCGAGCAGATCGAGGAGTTCCTGAAGCCCGCGATCGCGGGAGACAAGGTCGCAGCACTCGGCATCAGCGAGCCGGGTGCGGGCAGCGATGTCGCGGGGATCCTGACGACCGCGAAGCGTGACGGCGGCGACTACGTCATCAGCGGGCAGAAGACCTTCATCACGAACGGGACGCGCGCCGACTTCGTCACGCTGCTCGCGAAGACCGACCCGGACCGCGGCGCCTACGGCTGCACGTTCTTCCTCGTCCCGACCGACACCAAGGGCTTTCAGGTGTCACGCGCGCTCGACAAAATCGGCAACCGTTCTTCGGACACCGCCGAGCTGTTCTTCGAGGACATGCGCATCCCCGAGCGCTACCGCCTCGGCGAGGAGAATCAGGGCTTCATGTACCTGATGCAGAACTTTCAGTCCGAGCGCCTCATCGGCGGTGTCGGTGCCCTCGCCGGCGCGCGTCACGCGATCGAGTTCTCGGAGCAGTACGGCCGTGAGCGAAAGGCGTTCGGCAAGCCGATCCTCTCGCGCGAGCTCTGGAAGCACAAGTTCGTCGACCTTCATATCAAGGTCGAAGCCGCCCAGGCGTTCCTCTACAAGTGCGTCGACGCCTTCAACGACGACCGCTACGTGAAGAAGGGCCCGATCAGCCTCGAGACGGTGAAGCTCATCAGCATGTCGAAGGTGCTGGTCGGCGACGTGGTCTCCGAGGTGATGGATACCTGCCTTCAGTTTCACGGCGGCTGGGGCTACATCGAGGAGTACCCGATCGCGCGGGCGTGGCGTGACTCGCGGCTCTTCCGCATCGGCGGCGGGACCACCGAGACGATGCGCTACTACGTCGCGAAGCTCCTCGGGTACTGACGATGCGCGTGGTCGTCGTCGGCGCAGGCACCGGCGTTGGAAAGACACACGTCGCCTGCGCGCTCGCCGCTGCGCTCGTGCGTCGCGGCCAGCCGCTCACCGCGCGCAAGCCGGTCGAGTCGGGATACGACGAGCCCGTGAGCGACGCGGCGGCGCTCGCCCGTGCCGCCCTACACCCGACCATCACGCCGACCTTCGCCCTCGCCGAGCCGGTGTCGCCTCACCGCGCGGCACGTCGAGCGGGGCTCACGATCGACCTCGAGCCGATCCGCGCGAGTTGGTCGGGCGACTCGGCGACACTCGTCGAGAGCGCGGGCGGCCTCTTGTCTCCGCTGGCGCCTGGCCTGACGAACCTCGACCTCGCCGCGGCGGTCGAGCCGGACGTGGTGGTGCTCGTCGTCGCCAATCGTCTGGGTGCCCTGCACGACGTCCGCGCGTGCACGATGGCGCTCGCGACGCGCGCCCTCGACACGCGGGTCCTCGTCGCGCTGTCCGAGCCTGCCGCTCGAGACGCCGCTACCGAGCACAACGCCGAGGAGCTCGAGGCGCTCGGCTGGGCGGTACGGGTGGTCGAGTTTCCGCGCGCGCTCCTCGAAGACGGCTCGACATGCGCTGCTGCCGAGAGCCTCGCCGAGTTCGTTCTGGCCGCGCGCCCCTGACGCCGCTCACTTCGGCGTCGGTGGGACGATGACTTCGTTGATCGGCTGCACGCTCATCCCCGCCGGATATCCGTAGCTCACGTACGGATCCCACCCCCAAACGGTGAGGCCGAAGGGAACGCTGCTCGACGCGACGTGCGCGCCGTTGTTGCAGCCGCCGTTCGGCGCGCCGGCGGTGACGAGGTCGACCCGCGTAAACTCGAAGTTGCCCGCAGGATCGATCGGCTGCCACCCCGTGAGGACGCCGGCGCAGTCAAGCGTCACGTCGACGAAGCCGTCCTTGCCCTTCTTTCGAGTGAACACGAGGTTCGTGTTCCCGTACGTCGGGTCGGTGAGGAAGAGGTAGTCGGGCAACCACTGCGCGGGCGGGATGACGTTCACGTAGTCGGGGTCGCCGTCGCCATTGAAGTTGTTCGGCACCGCCTGTCCGCCGCTCATGTGGCTCGATAGATAGAACGGGTGGTCGGCGTCCTGGCTCCGCACCACGAAGGGCGCGTCCGAGTTGAACGTGACGACTTGACCGTTGCCAATGTTGGCAGGTGCGCCCGGCGGCGTCACTGGTTCGTACGCGAGGCTCGTCCCGTCGACCGCGCCCACGATCGTGAACGGGATCGCCTCGCCGCCACCGCCACGATTTCGATAGCGCACGCCGACGTACTCGTTGCCCAGCGCCTTCACGGGCGCGAGCTGTTGGTGACCCGAGTCGCACGCGGGCACGCCGAGCGGGATGTTCATGCACCCAGTGCCGCCCCAGACGCCGATGGGCTTGTCGCTCTGGATGGTGCTGCCCGCGAGCCGATTCGCTTGCATGAACTGCAGCATCTCGCCCTTCTGCAGGTCGTAGGTCTTCGGCTGGTTCTGGCCCGTGCCGCTCACGCCATTGCCGGGTTGAATCGGCTTGGTCGGGTTGATGGTGACCTTCGTGCCGTTCTCGGCGCCGACGATTTGAAGGTGCGGCGCGCCGCCGAATGGCACAAGGAACGGCGTGGTCTCGAAGGCGTCGGCCGCGACGTAGTTCGAGTCCCACGCGGGCGTCGGGATGAGCAGCGTTGCGCTCGAGACGAAGCTCTCCTTTCCGCCGTAGGGGTAGATGTCGTACGCGACGATCGGAGCGCTCGTCGCGATGCGGAACGCCTTGCCGCGACCGGTCCCTTCGACCTGGAAGGGCGCGTTGAAGCCCGCCGTGGTCCCCGCCGGGCAGTCGACGAAGTAGACGTCGCCCGAGGGCGAGCGCGCGAGGAACACGATCGCAATCTGTCCGGGCGGGAGCTGGCCATTTGGTAGCGGCTGGTAGCTGATGGCGTTGCCGCTCCCGACCGGCGTGCGGGTGATGCTCGCGGCGTCGAGCGCCTGATCGCCGTAGAAGGCGTTGATCGTGATGGGCGACGTCCACGTGTTCGCGACGAGGGCGGCGAAGCAGCTCCCGCGTGTCTCGGTCTGCGGTCCGGGCATCACGCTGTAGAACTCGCACCCGAGGGTGCTCTTGTTGGCCTGCGCGGCCTCGCACGGGCTCGTGCACACGCCGCCGGGCGCGCAGCCCTGATCGGGCGGGCACTCCTTGATCACGTTACCGTCGCAGTCGGTCACCGAGTGAAGGTTGGCGGAGCACTTCACGCAGTCCGAGCCTCCCGCGCCGTTCGCCCCGACGGACAGCAGATCGCCACCCGCGCCGGAGGCCGCGCCCGAGTTGGCTCCCGCGCCTGCGGACGAGGTGAGCGTCGCCGATCTCGATGCGCTGCAAGCCGATGCGAGCCCAGCGGCGGCGGTCAGGGTGGCGATGACGGTGAGCGCGCGCGTGTCGCGGAGGAAAGCTTGAAGCATCATGGCCTTTGAACCTATCAGCAAACGCGCACGTCGTCGTAGACGCGCGGGGTCCGGGCCTCGCTCAAGGGCTAGCGGCTTCGACGAAGGGGGCCCCTGGCATGGCCTCGAGCGCGGTCAGCTTCGCGATGGTCGCCTGCTTCTTCGCGCTGTCCCACGGCGCATCCGAGAGCTCGTCGAGCGCGTACTCGCGAGTGCGGTAGGGCTCGAGGCTGGGCGGCATCGAGGCGAGGTTGGGCTCGACGCCTTCGCGGTAGAGCGCGCCTCGGAGCTCGCCGAGGAAGTAAGGCCCAGCGACGCCGCGGTCGCGGAGGGCCTTGCCGAAGAATCGAAGCGCGACGCGCGTCGTGCCACGGGCGAGGTCTCCCTTGAACCGAGTCCACGCAAGCGGCTCACCGTCGGCCGCGTGCAGGTTCGCGTCGATGAGGTAACGGCCCGGCTCGCGGACGTCGACGCCGACCTCGAGCACGACGGCCCCGTCGACGAGCGAGTCGGTGGTCGCGCCCACGAAGCGCGCGGGCACCGCCGTCGCAGGCGTGTACGGAACCAGGAGGTGTCGCTTCACCGTGGTGTCGCCGACCAGGATCTCGGCGTCGAGGCGCAGCGTCGTCGGCTCCACGAGCCCCAGCTTGGCCGGCTCGAGGACCGCGACGAGCAGATCGCCCACCTCGCGCCCGCCGCGATGGATGAGGCGCGTGGCGCGCGCCGCACTCGCCGCGTCCATCGACGAGAGCCTGGTGAGAACAATCTCGCTCGTGCCGCCCGCTGAGAGGCTCACCGTCGCATGCCGCGGAGCTTCGGACCCCCCGTCGATGAAGCTCGCCACCACGACCACGAGCCGGGCCTCCTCATCGACGAGCCAGGCGCGGTCCGCGGTGAAGAGCACCTCTCGCTCACCGAGGCCGGGGACGCGCTGCGGCCGCTCATGGCGCGCGTCGAAGTCGACGAGGCTCCGGTCTCCGCGGGCGATCGGGCGGCTCGTCGGCGGGTACACCGACGAGGCGAGGTACGTCTCGAGCGGCGTCGCTCCCCGCGCCGGCCTAGCCGCGCTCCGAGGAAGCGTGACGGTCGAGTCGGATGAAGGCTTCCCGTCGTGCGTCGCGCGCGCTGTCCCAGTTCCTATGTGCGCCGGAGCGCGCGTCGTTCCAAACTCTTGGTGCGCTAAGCCGAGCCTGGTGTCGCCGTCTCCGCGCGGGAAGAGCCAGCATGCCGCAAGCATCACGGCCAGCGGAACGAGCCGCCGCGCCCAGCGAGGACGTCGCGCCTCGCGGCCCACGATTCAGCCTCCGAGGAGCTCGATGCCGAGCAATTTCATGTCGCGGTGGTCGTGGTCGAAGCCACGGCAGTCGAAGGCCGGGACGTGGTTCGAGTAGTACGCTTCGTCGGCGAAGCACATCCACGGATCGTCGTCCGGGATGTGGTAAGGCTCCGCGAGCCCGGCGGACGAATGCATTCCGACCGCGCCGTCGTTGGCGCCGCCCGCGAAGAAGTCGGGGTAGCTGCCGGTGTACCAGTACTCCTGGTAGCCGCCGATGCCGTAGAAGATGGCTCCGCCGGTGTCGTGATGGTTCCACGCCGGGCGATGATCGCTTGGTCCGACCGCTCCCGCGAGCGCGCACGACATGCCGACCATCTCGCCGACTTGCGACACGCCCGACGCGGCGAGCTCGCTGCCGCCCTCGTTGCTTGCGGTCGTGAACACCCACGCGACGTTCCAGCGGTCGTCGTCGTGGACGCTCAGCGCCTGCGAGATCACGGCCGCGCCGTTGCTGTATCCGTAAAGGTGGCAGAACCCTTCGCCCGAGCAGAACGCATCGAGCACTTCCGTCAGGTCGGCGACGGCGGTCGCCATGCTGTCCTGTTGACTGACCGGGGCATCCACGCTGACGAACCCAGGCCACTGGCCCGGCTGCCCGACGGACGACTTACCTCCGCCGCCGGTCGTGAAGCTCGTGCTGCACACGCCGCCGACGTGGATCACGTAGTCGATCGCCCCGTCGGTTGTCTGGAGCGTCGGCCCACCCAACGCCACGTCCTCGGCGCACTCGATCTCACCGCCTCCGCAGACCCGCTCGTCCTCGCGGGGCCCGCTCGGCGCGGTTCGCAGGGCACAGCCGGTCCCGAGGGTGCTCGCCGCGAGCGCCAGGGCGAGGGGCAGCGACAGCAGGCGAGTCGTGGAGTCGGAGCGCTTCATCAACCACCTCTAAGACGCGGGTTTGGCATAAAAACCGGCCAGCCGGTTGAATTCATAAAACGCTAGGGGCTTGTCGCGCGATTGTCAATTCATAGGCGTGAGGTGACGCTCGGCGACGCGTTCGGTCGAGCGGCCTGGAAGGTGCGGGCCGGCGCGGGGCCCGTCAGGGCCGCGGGGTGGACCGTCGACGAAGCCGCACGAGGGCCGAGGGCATCACGAGCAGCGCGGTCGCGAGGCAGGCGATCTCGCCCGCCGCAGCGGCGACCCCGAAGCTTCGGATCGCCTGGTTGACCGACAGCGTCAGCGCGATGTAGCCGAGCATGGTGGTGAGCGAGCAGAGGACAACCGCGCCTCCCGTCTCGCGGACGGCGCGGACCATATCCGTCTGCCCATCCTCCTCGTAGCGCTTCAGCACGTTGACGGCGTAGTCAGAGCCGACGCCCAAGGTGATCGGAAGCGCGATGAAGTTGAGGAAATTGAGCTTCGATGCCTCAAGCGCGAGGCCCCCCTCGCTCCAGGGCCACCGCGAGCGAGCGATCGCGAGCACGGCCACCGTCCAGAGGAACCCTAAAACCACCGAGCCCACGATCCAGAAGGCACCTGTACGGCCTCGAAACGCAACCACCACGAGGAGCACGGTCAGCAGCAGCGACGCCAAGATTGCGCGCGGCGCGTCCTCGACGATGGCCTGGATCATGTCCGCGAAGATCACGCTCCGCCCGCTGCCCTCGACGACCGAGCCGTCCGGCAGCTCGGTTCGACGGAAGCTCGCGGCCCACTCGATGAGGTAGCGCGCGTCCCAGACGCTCCGCCCCTTCGCGGGCTCGAGGTAGACGAGCTTGCCGCGTGTCCCGTCCGCCTCGGTGAACGGCCGCGCGACCGCGTCGGGGAGGTCGTCGACGCCGAGCGTCCGCAAGGTGCGGGTCGGCACGAGGTCATCGAGCTTCTTCCAGTCCTCCTCGCCGATGAAGCCCTTCGCGTGAGCTCGCTCGAGGAGCGCCCTCGTCGACCGAAGCTTCTCGAGCTTCTGTTCTTGGTCGGCGGGGAGGAGCGAGTACACGGTCACCACGCGCGCGAACGGTGGTGTGGCGGCGCCATCGCGGCGGCGCTCGAGCTCGGCGGCGAGCGGCTTCACCTGCTCGAGTCGGTCGACGGCGAGGGCGATCCCGTCGAGTCCGAGGCTCGGGAGCAAGCCATTCGCGAGCCCCATCAAGCGCCGCGCCTCCGACGGTCTGTCCATCGGCGCGTTGTCGACGTTGCGCATGTTGTATTCCATCGGGTCGTTCGCGACGTAGCGCCACGCGAGCGCCGCCGACGCGAGCGTCACCCCGAGCCCGACGAGAAGCACCGCGCCCGAGGCTCGCTCGACGAGCCACGCGAAGGGGCGCCCGTAGAGCGCATTGCCTCGAGCGGCGAGGCCGCGGTTGGGGTCGATGGGCAAGATGCGCTCGGAGGCGACGAGCAGCGCCGGCATGAGGAGGAACGTCGCGAGCCAGCACATCAGCATGCCCGTCCCGCCGATCACTCCGAAGTGCTTGAAGCCTCGGAAGTCCGTGATCGCGAGCGAGCCGTAGGCGGCGGTCGCGGCCGCCGCCGCGGTGAGCGTGCCCTCCCACGTCCCCTGGTGAGCCTCATGGATGCTCTCGGGGACGGCCTGCGTTCGGCGCGCCTCGAGATAACGCGCCATGTACAGGATGCCGAAGTTGATGCCGTTGCCGACGACGATGCTGAACGAGAAGCCGGTCGACTGATCGAGGTAGCCGATGGTGAGGTAGGCGAGGCCGAAGGTGAAGCTTGCGCCCGTCGCGACCGTGAGCCCCATCGCGAGGAGCGTGCGGACGCGGAGGAAGTACAGCAGTACGACCGCGAGCACGAGGCCGACGCCCCACAGCCCGACGTGGGTCGAGTCGCGGACGATTTGTTGATGGACCTCGGCCGAGGTGAGGAGGTCGCCCGTGAAGCCGACCCGGAGGTTCGGATCGAAGCGCTTCGGCTCGAGCTTGTCGATCGCCTCCTTCGCGAGCGCCTGCAAGCGCGCGGAGGCCGCGGCGTCGCCCGAGGAGAGAGGCGTGAGCACACGGATCGCGGCCACGTGCTTCGTCGTGTCGAGGTAATAGCCTCCGGGGTAGCTCGCCGTCGCGGCGTCGAGCTTGCCCTTGTCTTTGCCTGCGCGCTCCTCGATTCGCGCGCGGAGAGAGGCCTCGTCGAGCGCCGTCGGCGGCTCGTCGTCGTCGTCGAGCAGCGCGCCGCTGCGCTTCGCGACCTCGTACTCGTAGCGCTCCTCGATCTCGCGGTGGGCCTCGTCGACGAACTCGAGCGGCGCGTAGAGGAGCTTGTGTTCCTCGAAGAACGCCTGGGTCGCTTGCACTCCCGAGTCGACCGAGCCGACGAGCTCCTTCGGCAGCGCGGCAAGGGCAGGGGACGCCGCGTCGACGAAGCGCTTCAGTCCTTCATCGTCGCTGCCCTCGGCGATCACGACGAAGGTCGAGGTTGAAGGCAAGCGGCGCTTCACCTCCTCGGCGACGACCACGCTCCGCTTGCCGCTCGGGAGGAGATCCCCGAGGCCCGTGCGGAGGGTGAGGCGCGTCGCGAGGGCGAGCGAGCAGAGCGCCGCGAGCAGCGTGACGCCGACGACGTGCCACGGGCGCGCGAGCTGGAGCTCGGCGAGCCGCGCGAGCAGCGAAGCGGCTGGGCCCCGCGGCGTGTTCATGGTCACCAGACCGTGCAGCTCGTCTTCGGGCGCATCGCCGTGCCTTCGGTGCACTGGAATGCCTCCGCAAAGGCGGGCAGGTTGCGGACCGACCCGTTCACGCGCCAGCGCGGGTGCGAGTGCGGATCGGTCGCCGCGCGGAGCTTCGTGAGCTCATCGGTCTGCTTGCTGCACCAGACCTGACCGAGCGAGAGAAAGAGCTGCTGACGCTCATCGAAGCCCTCGGCGTTCAGCACCTCGCCGGCACCCTCGCGCATCGCCGTGAGCGCCATGTACGCGAGCATGAGCCCCGCGTTGTCGGCGATGTTCTCGCCGAGCGTGAGCTTGCCGTTCTGCTTGACGCCGGGGAGGACCTCGTAGCCCGCGTACTGCTCGTCGATGCATCCCGCCCGCTCGTCGAATTGCTTGCGCACGTCGGGCTGCCACCAGCTGCGAAGGTTCCCGTCGCCGTCGTACTGCGAGCCCTGGTCATCGAAGCCGTGGGTGAGCTCGTGACCGACGACCATGCCGATCGAGCCGAGGTTGACCGCGAGCGACGCCTTGGGCGAGTAGAACGGGGGCTGCAAGATCCCCGCGGGGAACACCATCTGGTTCTTGTTGGGGTCGTAGTATGCGTTGACCGTCTGCGGCGGCATGTACCACTCGCCGCGATCGACGGGGCGCTCGACCTTGGCGAGTCGACGCTCGAAATCGTAGGCCGCCGCGCCGAGCACGTTGCGACCGTACGCCGTACGCTCCACCGCGAACGGATAGTCGAGCCAGCGGTCGGGATAGCCGACGAGGTACTCCATCTTGACGAGCTTCGCCTTCGCCTGCGCGCGCGTCGCGTCATCCATCCAGGTGAGCGCGGGGAGCCGTTTGTCGAGCGCGTCTCGGATGGCCTTCAGCATGCTCCGGACGTCCTCCTTGCTCTCGGGGAGGAAGCGCTTCGCGACGTAGGACTTGCCGAGGAGCTCGCCGAGCGAGGTGTCCACCGAAGCGACGCAGCGCTTCCAGCGAGGCTTCTGCTCCTTTTGGCCGGTGATCTTTTGCACCAGTCGGAAGCCCTCTTCGTCGAAGGCCTTGGGGAGCGCGTCCGACATGCCGTGCAACACGTGCCAGCGGAGGTAGCTCGCGAGCTCCTCGGGGCTCGCGTCGGCGAGGACGGTGTTCAGGCCGTTGAAGAACGCGACGCTCGTGACGTTGATCTTCGTGAATTTCGTGACGCCCAGCGTCGGGTACTGCGCGCGCTCAGCGAGCGCGTCGAGGTAGGCCTGGTAATCGAAGCGCTTGCTGCGCTCGGAGAGCCCGGCGCGGTCGATCCGGTTGTACATCCCCTGTGGATCACGGCGCTCGACCCGCGTCTTCGAGATCGAGGCGAGCGCCTTCTCGAGCTTCACGACCTGCTCGGCCGCGCGCGTCGACTCGTCGGCTCCGAGGCCCGCGAGCCGCAGCATCGCGGCGACGTGCCCTTGGTAGTAAGCGAGGACATCGGCGTACTTTGCGTCGAGGTAATAGTCGCGATCGGGGAGGCCGAGTCCATCCTGGTCGGCGTGCGCGATCATGGTCGTCGCGTCCTTGTCGTCAGGGCCGCTCGTGATCGAGAAGAGCGGATGAAGGCCGGCACGGTGCATGTCGGCGATGAGCCTCTCGAGCGTCTCGGCCGCGACCTGCGTCGGAGCCTCCGTCTCCGGTAGCGCCTTGCCCTTCGTCGATCCTTTGCCCTTCGCCGCGCTCGTGCCGCTGCGTGCACCCGCGCGCTCGACGAGGCGCACGCGGCGCAGCTGCTCGATGCGCGCGAGGAGCGGCTTGACGGGTTCGAGTCCGCCGCGCTCGATCGCCGCCTCGTCGACGCACGATGCGTAGTAGTCGCCGAGCTTCCGCTCGTCCGCCGTCGCGCCCGACGCGGCGAGCCGCTCGAGGATTTCTCTCAAGTCCTCCTCGTTGCGCTTCTGGATCTCGCTGAAGCTCCGCATCCAGCGAGGCTGATCGCCGGGGATCGCGGTGTTCTTGATCCAGTTGCCGCAGGCAAATTGATAGAAGTCAACGCATGGGTCGGCGCTCCGGTCGAGCGCCTGCGAGTCGAGCCCGATCTCGGCGAGGCTCACTGCCTTCACGCGCGGCCCGCCCGATTTCGGCGCTTGTGGGGGTGGGGCGCAGGCGACGAGGAGCGCGGTGGCGCCGAGGGCGACCGAGGAGGACGTGCGTCGTACGAGGGTCATGGCTGGCCGAGGCGTAGCAGAGTCGGCGGCCCCGCGGAACGGTGGGGGGCGTGGGCGGCGCGGCGGCACGAATGACGCTTGCCATGGCCATCCGAAGGAGCAAGAACCGCGAGCGCGATGCTGGTGATGAAGTTCGGCGGGAGCTCGGTCGCGAACCGGGCGCAGATCGAGAAGGTGCGTGAGATCGTCCGGCGCCGGAGCCCGCGTCGGCCGCTCGTCGTCTCCTCGGCGCACAAGGGGATCACCGATGCGCTCGTCGCTGCGGCGCGCGCGGCGGCGGCGGGTCACCATGACCCCGACTCGGTGATCGAGCGGCAGCGCGCGATCTCGCGTGAGCTCGGCTGCGACGACGCGCTCCTCGAGCCGCTCTACGCGGAGCTCAGGGATTTGCTGCGAGGCGTGCACCTCGTGAAGGAGCTCTCGCCACGAAGTCTCGACTACCTGTCGAGCTTCGGCGAGCGGATGAGCGTCCGCTGCATCGCCGACTTCTTCACGCGCACCGGGCTCCCGGCCGACCCTCACGACGTGTTCGATCTCGGCTTCGTCACCGACTCGCGCTTCGGCGGAGCGCGCCCTCTCCCGGGCTTCTCGGAGCGCGCGAAGGCCGCGGTCGCGAAGCTGCCGACGGATCGGATCCCGATCGTCACGGGCTTCATTGGCAAGAACGAGCGCGGCGAGATCACGACGGTGGGGCGCAACGGGAGCGACCTCACGGCGACGCTGCTCGGCGCGGCGCTCGACGCGGAGGAGGTCGAGATCTGGAGCGACACCGACGGCGTCATGACCGCGGACCCGCGCCTCGTGCCGAGCGCGCGGAACATCCCGCACATGCGCTTCGACGAGGCCGCCGAGCTCGCCTACTTCGGGAGTCGCGTCCTGCACCCGTCGACGCTCTTGCCGGCGATGGCGCAGCGCATCCCCGTGCGCGTACTCAACACGAACCGACCCGAACACCCCGGCACGGTCATCGAGGAGGCGACGCCGCCGAACCCGCACCCGGCGACGAGCATCGCGTACACCGAGGACCAGGCGGTCGTGACCATCGCCTCGACGCGCATGTTCGGCGAGGTCGGGTTCCTCGGCGAGGTCTTCGCTGCCTGCGCCCGCCACGAGGTGGTCGTTGACATGGTCGCGACCTCCGAGGTCAGCATTTCGCTCACGGCCAAGCGCACGCCCGCCCTCGAGCGGACGGTGGACGAGCTGCGGGCGCTCGGGGATGTCGAGGTTCGCGACGGGCGCACGGTCCTCGTCGTCGTCGGTCAACACTTGGCGACGCGGCCGGGCGTCGCAGCCGAGATCCTACGCGCCGTCGGAGACGCCGGCGTCAACGTCGAGATGATCGGCTACGCGGCGGGCTCGATCAACCTGTCGATGGTGGTGGCGGACGCCGCCGTCGCGAAGGCCGTTGAGACGCTCCACCGAACGCTCTTCGACGGGTGACCGTCCCCCCGCTCGGATCGCGATCCGATCGGCGAGGCCAATGGCGGATCTCGTTCCGCCATAACTTCAGTTATTTCGTTCATTCCTGAATGGTCTTCGGCTGGCCCGCATCTCGCTTTGGGCATGGCCGAAAGGACCGCTTCAGCCACTGCCTCGACGCGACGCCTCGGGTCTGAGCCTGCCTCGGCTCGCCGCCGACGCCTCGCTCGTCGACCTCTTTCTCGCGGAGGCGCGCTACTCGGCGACGGTGACCCATCCGACATTGGTCTCGGTCGAGGACGTGGTCGAGCTCGAGGGGGCGCGCTCTCGCGTCATGCCCTACGTGCGTGGTGCGAACCTCGCGACGCTGCTCGAGCGGCAGGGGGGAGCCGCGCTGCCTCCCGCGCTGCCTCCCGCGCTGCCTCCCGCGCTGCCTCCCGCGATCGTGACCGCGCTGCTCGTCGAGCTACTCGCGGCGCTCGGCGCCGTCCATGCGGCGCGTGACCCGTTCGGAGCGCGCCTCGAGCTGGTCCACGGAGACGTCGCCGCCGAGAACGTGATCGTGGGGCCCGACATGCGCCCGCGGCTCCTGGATTTCGGCCTCGCAAGCTGCCGTCACGCGCGGCGGGCGCGCCGTGGACCTCGAGGTGGCAGGCCGTCGTCGATGGCGTCGGAGCAGCTGTGTCGCAGGCGCGTCGGTGCTCGCACCGACCTGTTCGCCCTCGGGGTGCTCGGCTGGCGGCTCTACACGGGCGACCTCCCGTTCGAGGGGACGAGCACCGCCGAGCGCCTCGAGAGCATCCGCCGAGGCCCTGCGAGGACGTCTCGAGCGCACCATGAGGCGGCGCTCGACGTCCTCCGTCAAGCCCTCGCGTGGTCGGCGTCGGAGCGGCCAGCCTCCGCACACGAGCTCGCGCGCGCCCTCGCTTGCGTCGCGCCGCCGGCGGACTCGTTCTCGCTCGCTGCCTGGGGCGACGCGCACGTCCGTCGCCGCCTCGCCGCGCCCCGAGTGCTTACCGGATCGAGGTCCTCCGCGCTCGAGACGACGCTCCTCACTCCGCCGCCCGCGTCGCGGCAGCGTCGTTGCGCGTCGATTCGCTCGAACGAGGTGATGAATGGCTGAGGAACGTCGCAAGAAGACCGCTGCGCCGCGCGCGAGCGAGTCGACCCGCCTCTTCGAGGCTCCGAGTCGAGGACAGGACCGCGTCGTCGTCGTGTGGCCGGGCGGCGTCGCGTCGGCCCCTCGAGATAGAGAGCGTTTGCTCATTCTTGGTCGCGACGACTCGTGCGACCTCCAGGTGGACCACCCTTCGGTGTCGCGTCGTCACGTGACGTTGCAGCGTACGCACGCGGGCGTCCTCGTGGAGGAACTCGGGAGTCGCAACGGCACGTACGTCGTAGACGTGCGACTCAAGAAGCGCTCGCCGCGCGAGCTGATGGGTGGACTGCCGCTGCGCCTCGGGGAGGCGCTCGTGCTGGTGCAGCGGGCGCTGCGGTCAGGGCGAACGCGCGAGCGTGGCGCGGCCCTCGACGAGCAGATCGTGCTCCTCGCGGCAGGTGACGTCCCGCTCTTCCTCCAAGGCGAATACGGCGTCAGGAAGTGGAGCCTCGCGACCCGGATCCACGGCGCTTCGCCGCGCCGCGCCCGTCCCCTCATCCGCATCGACTGCGTCGGCATCGACGACCTCGAGCTCCTCAATGCGGTGTCGCTCGCCCTCGAGGACGAGCCCGGCGTGCTCGCCGGGCGGGAGCCTCATGGAGCGCGTGGGCTCGCCGGGACGCTCGTGCTCACCGACGTTCACGAGCGCTCCCTCGCCGCGCAGTCGAGGCTCGTTCGAGCGCTCAACTCCGAGACGTCGCTCGGGCGGGTGCGCGTCATTGCGACATGCTCCTGCGATCTCGAGTCCATGACCCGCACGGGCGCGTTCCGGCTCGACCTCTTTCATCGGCTCGCAGGCCACGTCGCGCGAGTCCTTCCGCTTCGGGACCGCCCCGACGAGGTCGAGGTCCACGCGCGCTCGCTCGCCGCCACGGTCGGTGAGTCGCGGCCAGTCGCCGCCCACGTTCTCGAGCGACGCTCTCGTCGCGCTGAGGCGTCATGCTGGGCCCGGCAACATGCCCGAGCTTCGCAACGCGGTGACCGCCGCCGCCTTGCTCGCTCTCGAGGGCGTCATCCGGCTCGAGCACCTCGGTCCGCGCTTGAAGGAGAGCGCGCCCCGGAGCGCCGCGCGTGTCGATGAACCTGCGTCCTCTGCCACGCGGCTACGCGGAGAGCTCTCGGCGCTCGAGGGTCGTCGCATCCTGGAGGCGCTCGAACGCTGTGCAGGAAGCCAGACGCGCGCGGCGAAGCTCCTCGGGATCGGGCGCCGGACCTTGCTGAAGCGCCTCGACGCTTACGGGATCACTCGGCCGCGTCGCGGGAAGTGACCGTCCTTCAGCGTCGTCAGTGAAAGCGATAGCTGACGCCTGCCGGCGCCACGATCGCGATCCCCTTCGAGCCGGCGAGCACCGACGGCCATACTCCGACGAGCAGCGAACCCGCGAGCGGAGAGGCCTTCGCTTCCGTCACGAGGACGCCGCCGCCGTCGTTCGGGGCTCCGCTCGCGCCACGGGTTCGGAGGAGCGCGACCGCGATCTCGACCGTCCCGCCGCCGACGATGCCCGAGTCGATGTCGATCGTCGCGCCGAGCTTGTCGCCGAGCACAACGGCGACCTCGGCCCCGCCCGCCTTGCCGATCGCTTCCGGTGGCACGGCGCCGTAGGCCCCTACGAGCAGAGCGCGATGCTTCTCGATGCCGACCACGCCGCCGAGCCCGAGCCAGAGCGGGCCGACGACGCGCATCGAAATCGCCGGGCCCCCGGCCGCGACGAAGCCGCCGGGCATGAACGTCCCGCCCAGGGCGCGAAGGCCTGCGTGCAGTCGCGACGCGAGCGACCAGCCCACGAAGAGCTGCCCTCCGAGGACGCCTCCTGAATGCGCGCGAAGTTCGCCGGTGCACGCGCCCGCACCCACGATCGTCTCGGTGTCGCCGCAGGCCGCCTGCACATTCCCGCTCTCTCCAGGGAACGCATACGGGAGCCCGTCGAGGACCGACGTCTCGCTCCGCGTGACGTCACCGTAGCCCAGCCCGCCGAGGAACCCGATTTCGACGACGACGCGTCCTCGATGGCTCGGCTCGGCGGGAGGAGGCGCGCTGTTCGTTCGGGCGGGTGCCGCGATCGCTACCGGTGCCTTGGGCAGGTCTTCGAGCGCGGGGACCTCGACGTGCTCGCGCGCGCCCGCTTGCAGCGCGACCTTCTTCGACCAGGGACGCTTGCCCGGAGTGGTCGCTTCGACCTGATGCTCGCCAGGCTCGAGCGCGATCGGGGTCGCGAGCTCCGTCGCGGTTCGTTCGACGCCGTCGAGCGCGAGCGTGGTGCCCGCGGGCATCGTGATGGAAATCAAGGCAAGCTGCTTCTCGAGCGCTCGTTGTCGCGCACGCGCAGTCTTCTCGGCGAGGCCCTGCTTTTCGCGCTCGGCAGTGGCCGCGGCGCGTTCGAGCGTCTGATGAGCGTTGGTGCGACGCCCTTGCTTCTCGAGGCAGGTCGCGAGGTCGAGGAGCGTGGCGCTCTTGGGGTCGAGCGCGGCGCTCTCGTCGAGCTTCGCGCACGCGACGTCAAACTGGCCCTTGCCGAGGAGCGCCTTGCCCTCGCGGGCGAGCTGCCCCGCGTCTGCGGTCGCCGTTGGAGGCGCGACGGCGGGCGGCTGCTTCGGCAGCGCGGGCTGGGCGCTGGTGCTGCGGGCCTCGGTCGCTGCGAGCAACGAGAAGAGGGCAACCGCGAGGCATCTGGACGCGGACATCTCGGGGACCGTACCGCGATCCTCGAGTCCCGCGAAGGCCCCTCCGCCGCGCGCCGCCTTGTCGCCGCCTTGTCGCCGCCTTGTCGCCGCCTTGTCGCCGCCTTGTCGCGGCTGCCTGCCTGCGACTACTATCCGTCGATGTTCACCCGCCGCAGCATCGGAATGGCGTGTCTCGTCGCGGCCGCATGGTGGTCCTCGACGACCGGCTGCGTCGACGAGAGCCTGCCGCCCGGGGGACCCACGTCGACGGCGCTCGTCGCGACCGGCGCGGGCGGAGCCTCCCCGTGCCACGGCTACCACCCCGACGGCTTCTGCGCGGCCTACGCGGCGAGCCCGGAGACCTGCGAGTGCGCCGACTGCGCCGAGGCTGCGGTGTGCTCGAGTCGGTGCATGGACGACGGCAAGTGCGACTTCGACGCGGGCGAGGACTGCTCGTGCAGCGACTGCTTCTTCAAGTCGACGAAGTGCAACCCGTCGAACGGCGGGTGCAACAACAACGACGGGGGCATCTGCTCGACGTCTGAGAACTGCACCTGCCCCGACTGCACGAACACCGAGTATTGCAAGACGCACTGCGAGGACAACGGCGAGTGCGTGCCCTACTTTGAGGGCTGCACGTGCGCGGACTGCAAGACGAAACCACCGTGCGGGGGGGCTTCCTCGACTGCGGCCTCGAGCAGCGTCGCTGCGAGCAGCACGGGCGCCTCATCGAGCGCGTCGGGCGGCGGCGGCGGCGCGGGCGGTGCGGGCTGACGCGTGAACGCTCGAGGCCGGGTCACGAGCGCGGCCCCCTCTCAGAACGATTCCCTTGCGCGCGAGGCGGGGCTTGGGTTTCCTCTATAGCTGCGCCCCAGCGGAGGAAGTCCGATGAGCCACCTGCCCCTAGGTACCCGTCCCTCGTTCATGTTCGCTGCTGCCGCGCTGGTCGGCGCCGCGGTGCTCGGCGCTAGCGGGTGTAGCGAGGACGCCCCGCCTTGCGAGTCGACCTACGACTACTTTGCGACGAAGGTCTGGCCCGTCATCGGCACGAAGTGCATCTCCTGCCACAACGCGCAGGGCATCGCGAAGGACACGTCGTACGTCCTGAAGGGGCCAGCCGAGGCCGGCTTCCTCGACCACAACCTCGCCGTCTTCTCGGACCTCGCGTCCTTCGAGAAGCACGGCGTCTCGCAGGTGCTGCTGAAGCCGACCATGCAGATCCCGCACGAGGGGCAGCAGATCTTCGCGCAGGACAGCGAGGAGTATCGAGTGCTCGAGGGCTTCGTGGACAAGCTGAAGAGCGGTGAGACCTGCTCGACCGCGGAGGCTGCCCACTACACCGGGGTCGAGCTCCTCGACGACGCTGCCACCCTGCGCAAGGCGTCGCTCCTGCTCGCGGCGCGCCTCCCGACCGCCGATGAGACCGCGAAGGTAAAGGCCGGCGGCCCTGCGGCCCTCGAGGGCGTGCTCGCGACGATGATGACCGAAGAGCCGTTCTTCGAGTTCATCAAGCGCACCTACAACGACCTCTTCCTCACCGACTTCTACCTCGGCAACGTCAACGCGGTGACCGACGCGCTGCCCTACGCCGACGCCGGCTGGTACCAAAAGGTGTCGAAGGATGATCTCGCGAAGTACGGCGCCGCGAACGCGCAGGAGCTCGCAGCCTTCACCAACGCCGCCGTCGCGCGCGAGCCGCTCGCCTTGATCGAGCACGTCGTGCGCGAGGGTCGCCCGTTCACCGACATCCTGACCGCCGACTACATGATGGTGACGCCCCTCTCGGCGCGCTCGTTCGGCGTCGAGGCTACGTTCAAGAACCCGTACGATCCGCGCGAGTGGGCCGAGGGCCGCCTGCCGGACGTCGAGCGGACCGACGCGCAGGGCAAACCGACCGGGGAGGCGGTGCCGTACCCGCACGCCGGCGTCCTGTCGTCGCCGGTGATGCTCGTCCGTCATCCGTCGACGCCGACGAACCGGAACCGCGCTCGCGCGCGAAAGGCGTACCTGTGGTTCCTCGGGACGAACATCCTGCTCACCGCGGAGCAGCCGATCGATCAGACCGTCGTCGACTCGAACAACCCCACCCGCGACAGCGCGACCTGCACGGTGTGTCACGCGAACGTCGATCCGGTGGCGGGGTGCTTTCAGGCCTTCAACGATAGCGGCAAGTTTGTGCCTGACCCGAGGTGGTACACGGAAATGTGGCCCGCGGGCTTTGGTGACGAGAAGCTCCCGCTCGAGAAGTCGGCCACCGGGCTCCCGTGGCTCGGTCGGCGCCTGTCGCAGGACCCGCGCTTCGCCCTCTCGGTCGTCTTCACGATGTACAAGGCGCTGACGGGCCGTGAGCCGCTCATCGCGCCGTCCGACACGACCGACCCCGACTATCAGGCGAAGTTTGCGGCGTTCTACGCTCAAGCCGACACGCTCCGCCGCATCGGTGAGGCCTTCGTCGCGAGCCAGTACGATCTGCGGGTCGTGTTCGCGAGGCTCGTCGAGTCGCCCTACTTCCGGGCCACGAACAGCGTGAAGCTCGATGACTCGGCGCGGGTTCGACTCGGCGAGGTCGGGCGAGCCCAACTGCTCCCACCGGAGCAGCTGCATGACAAGATCCAGGCCGTGCTCGGCATCCCGTGGGCCGATGGGAACCGCAACCCCTACCTGCGCTCGCAGTTCCGGACCCCGGGCAACCTCGGTGGCTTTCAGCTGTTCTACGGCGGCATCGACTCGAACTCGGTGACGAACCGCAGCACCTCGCCGAACGGCGTGCTCGCCTCGGTCGCGGAGCGCATGACCATTCAGATGGCGTGCCGCAGCGTGCCTTACGATTTCGCGCGCGGCCCTGACTCCCGGTTGCTCTTCCCGCTCGTGGAGCTCGACGGCAAGGAGATCGACCCGATGACCTTCGAGCCCGAGACCGAGGCGGGGCTCCCCATCGAGCTCGCTCAGCTCGGTATCCGGAAGTCCCTCGTGCACCTGCACGAGCGTATCCTCGGTGAGTCTCATGCCGTCGACGACCCGGACATCGAGCGCGCGTTCACGCTCTTCGTCGAGGCGTGGCGGCAAGGCAAGGACGGGATGAAGGCGACGGAGAAGCCCGTCCCGGCCGACCTTCCCTACGACTGCCGCGTGACGGCCGATTACTTCTCGGGCGCGGCGTATCCGGAGGAGCGCCGCGTGACGAAGGACGAGACGTACGTCATCCGTGCCTGGATGGCCGTCGTCACCTATCTCCTGGGCGACTATCGGTTCCTTTACGAGTGAGGAGGCACACCATGGATCGACGCGATTTCGTAAAGCTCTGCTCGCTCGCGGGCCTCGGGGTGGTGAGCCTCGGTGCGCCTGGAACCATCGGCTCGGCGCGCGCGGCGGCCCCGAAGTTCTGGGTCTTCGTCAACGCGAACGGCGGCTGGGACCCGACGATGCTCTGCGACCCGAAGGGCAACGAGAAGAACGCCCAGGGATTCAATGTCAACAACTACGCCCCAGACGCGATCCTCACGGCGGGCGCGATCTCGTTCCCGGACATCGGCAACAACAAGGCGTTCTTCGAGCGCTTTAAAGACATCTGCACCGTCCTCAACGGGATCGACTGCGAGACCAACGGCCACGACAGCGGGATTCGCAACGCGATGTCCGGCAGGCTGAACATCAACACGCCGGCGCTCCCGGCGCTGCTGGCGGCCGCGTTGAACCCGGCACTCCCGATGTCGTTCATCACGAACGGCGGCTACGACGAGACCGACGGCAACATCGCGAGCACCCGACTCGGCGGAGCGGACGGCGCGCTCAAGTTGCTCATCCACCCGAACCTCATCTACGTCGATGACAACAACTTCGACGCGAGCCCGCGCTACCTCGACGAGTCGTCGCTCGACCTCGTGAAGAAGGCTCGCGAGGATCGGCTCATGGCGCTTCAGACGGCGCAACAGCTACCGCGCCAGCGACACGCGATGAGCATGCTGTACACCGCGCGCATCGGCATGTCCGACATGAAGAAGATCCAGGAGGAGCTCGACGTCATCCGGACTCAGGTGGGCGATTTCTCCAAGTACGGGAGCGGCCAGAACCTCGCGAGGCAAGCGCACGTCGCGCTCGCAGCCTACAAGGCCGGCCTCACTCAGTCGGTGAACCTCTCCGTCGGCGGCTTCGACACCCACAGCCAGCACGACACGAACCAGCAGAACGCCCTCGACGCGCTCCGGAGCGGCGTGATGGCGCTCTTCGACATCGCGGAGGCGGCGGGGTGCGCGGACGAGATGTTCGTCGTCGTCGGCTCCGACTTCGGTCGCACGCCGAAGTACAACGAGGGCAACGGCAAGGACCACTGGTCGGTCGGGTCGATGCTGCTCCTCTCACCGCACATCAAGGGCAACCGCGTCATCGGCGCGACGGACGAGGCCTTCGCCTACGAGAAGCTCGACCTCGACAGCTTGGAGGTCGGCGGCTCGGGCGTCCTGAAGAACGGCCACGTCCACAAGTGGCTCCGCGGCTTCGCCGGGATCGCCGACCACCCCCTGGTGCGCCGCTATCCGATCAGCGTGAAGGGCGAGATCGACCTCGCCTGAGGGGGTCTCCTCGCGGGGGCTCGTCGCGAGAGGGCTCGCCCTTTACGGGGTGGAGGTGGCGTGGCACGTCATCGGTCGCCGCAGCGCCTTGCCGCCGCTCGACGACCGGCGTGCGCGCGGCGCTCGCTGGCCTCGCTGTTGGCCCGGGTGCTGGAGCGCGCTCGGCCCGGTGGGTGACTACAATTCCGACCAGTCGGCGGCGCCTGCGACGCGGATTGGCGGAAAAGAAGCTGAATTTGCGTGTCTCTTCCGGCCTCGACGTTGGTACGCCGTGTGCTCTGTTGAAATTAGGCCGGCTGGCCGGTTTTCTGTGGTAAGGAGGAAGAGGATGGGCGCTGAAGATCGGTTCGGGGTGATCGCGGTCCTGGTGAGCGGCGTTATCGCCTGCGGAGGCTCGACGGAGGGCGCGAGCGGCGCGGGGGGAGGCTCGAGCGCGGATGAGCTGTCAGCCTCGGCGGCGACCGGCACGAGCGGCAGCGCGAGCGGCAACTCGTCGTCGGTGTCTGGGACCGGGAGCGGCGCCTCTGGCGGTGGCGCACAGTGCACCGCGGCGTCGGTCGACATGAACGATCCATGTGAGGTCTGCGTCGTGACGAGCTGCACGGCGGAGGCGCTCGCCTGCTGCCAGAACGAGGGGTGCCTCGACATCGTCGCGTGCGCGCAGGAGAAGGGGTGCGCGGGCGTCGACTGCTACCAGGAGGACACCTGCAAGCAAGTCATCGACGACGCCGGCGGCGTTCAGATCGCGGTGGGCTTTGCGGCCCCGCTCGGGGAGTGCGCGGTCGAGAACTGCGCGGCTGAGTGCGGGACGGGTGGCTGACGTTCGAGAC
>VGRJ01000031.1 GCA_016875405.1 Deltaproteobacteria bacterium
GACGCCGACGTCGTGGTGTGGGACCCAAACAAAACGCGCGTCATCTCGGCGAAGACGCACCACCAGAACATCGACTTCAACATCTACGAGGGCATGGAGGTCGTCGGCAACCCGGCGCGCACCTACGTCCGCGGCTCGCTCGCGTGGGACGGAGCCAACCTGCACACGCAGCGCGGCTTCGGGCGCTACGTGAATCGACCCTGCCACTCGGTGTTCTTCGAGAACCAGATGACGCGCAACCGCCAGCCAACCCTCGGCCCGGTCGAGCGCGTGCTGCCGACCCGAGTCGGATGAGCGTGCGGTCGACGTCCTGCGTCGCACGCGGGCTCATCGTCGCCCTCGCCGTGACATGTGGGCTCGCCTGTACTTCGGGCGGGGAGACGCGGGAGCCAGCGGTCGACGGGTCTCGCATCGAGCCGACCTCGAACTGGGAGCGCGATCTCGTCGCGACCGCGCTCTCGATCGATCTCTCCGCGAACCATGGCGTCGCGGTGCTCTCGGTCGCGAGCGCGGACGCACCCGGTGCATCGTTCGAGGCCTGGGGGCTCACCATCGCGTCGGTGTCGACAGACGCGGGCCCGTTGCCCTTTCGCTTCGAGGGCGGCGTGCTCGACCTCGGCCTCGCCGCGAACGAAGCGGCGGAGGTCCACGTCGACTACCAGTTCGAGCGCCACGACCAGGCCGACGGGGTGTTCGCGAACGGCACCGTGCTCACCTGGCCGTATTTTTGCGGGAACGTGTTCCCGTGCAAGTCGACGCCTGCCGACGGACTCACCTTCGAGCTGTCGGTGACAGGCGCGCCAGCCGGCGACACGATCGTCTTTCCAAAGGCGATCGTCGCCAACGCGCCCTCGTACATGGCTGCCTGGGCCGTCGGCCGCTACGCCACGCTCGAGCTCGGCACGACGAAGCACGGTCGGCACGTGACCGTCGAGTACCTGCCCGGCGAGGAGAGCGCTGCGAAGAAGGGCGCCGCGCACCTCAGGCAGGCCTTCGAGTGGCTCGAGGACACGTACGGCGCGTACACGTTCGGCGACCGCGTGGGCTCGGTGTCGGCGGCGTGGGGACCGGAGCAGTACGGCGGGATGGAGCACCATCCGCTCTGGCACGTCGCCTCGGCCTCGATCGACGACGAGGAGGTCCACGTGCACGAGGCGGCCCACGGCTGGTTCGGCAACGGCGTCCGCATCGCCTGCTGGGAGGATCTCGCGCTCGCGGAGGGCGCAACGACCTACCTCACCGCGCGCGCCCTCGAGGCCGTCGCAGGCAAGGCCACGAGCGACGCGATCTGGGCGATGTACGACGCGGAGCTCGACGAGGCGATCGCGACCGGCGACGTCGTGGCGCTGCCCGACGGCTGCGGCGAGATCGACGTGCTCACCGAGCTCTTCGGCATGGTGCCGTACATGAAGGGCGCCTATTTCTTCCGCGACCTGGAGCTCGCGATCGGGCGCGCCAAGCTCGACGCCGCGCTGCGCGCCTTTTACCTCGCGCACGTTGGCGAGGCCGCGCGCATGACCGACCTCTTGGCAGAGCTCGCCGCGGACACCGGCTTCGACCCCGAGCCGCTCGCAGACGCCTGGCTGCGCTCGCTCGGTCGGCCCGACGGCTGAGGCTCGGCGGCTGTAGCGGCGCGGCGACATGTGGTAACAGCCAACGTCGATGAAGCCCGGCGACGAGCACGACGACCAGAGTGCGGCCCCGACTCGAGACGGTCCGACGTCGAGCGAGCGAGCGCGAACCGAACCCGGCGACGACGAGGCGGCCGCCTCCGCCAAGCCAGGAGACGACGGAGACGACGGAGACGACGGAGACGACGGAGACGACGGAGACGACGGAGACGACGGAGACGACGGAGACGACGGAGACGACGAGGTCGAAGAACGAAACCAGGAGCCTCGCTACGTCGCGGGACAAGGCGCGACCACCTTCGCCGAGTGGCTTGGAGGCAAACCGCTCGGCCGCGTGCCACACCTCGTGCTCGGGCTGGTGCTGCCGCTCGTCTTTGGCTTCACGACGATGTGGAAGCTCCGCAGCTTTACCATCGACGACGCGTTCATCTCCTACCGATACGCGCGCAACCTCGCCGAAGGCCTCGGCCTCGTCTACAACGCGGGCGAGAAGATCGAGGGCTACACGAACTTCTCGTGGACGGTCCTCCTCGCGCTCGGCGCGAAGCTCGGCATCGATCCCTCGGTCGGCGCGAAGCTCCTCGGGTTCGCGTGCGGGCTCGGCTCGATCGCCCTCGCCTACCACCTCGAAGCGAGGATGCGGCCGCTCCGAACGGTGCCCGCGCTCTCGCCGTGGCTCCTCGCGAGCACGAGCGCGTTCATGGGCTACGCGATCTTCGGGCTCGAGACGGCGTTCTTCGTCGTTCTGGTGCTCGGCGGGATCGCGCTCGTGATGCGCGAGAGCGAGCGCAACGAGCACGGCGTCCCGCTCTCGGGGCTGGTGTTCGGCCTCGCCGGCATCACCCGCCCGGAGGCGCCAATGTACCTCGGCCTCACGATGCTGTTCTTGCCTGGCGCGTCGCTCGTCGGTCTCACCTCGCCGCGTGGTCGGCCGCTCGCGATGTTCGGCGGGATGACGGCGCTCGCGACGGCGGCCCTCCTCAAGCTCCAGACACCTCCGCAGAACACCTCGGCGCTCTTCGCGGTCGGGCTGCTCGCGCTCGTTGGGGCGGTCGGCATCGCCGGCGGCGTCCCGCGCGCGCTGTTCTCGATGCAAAACCTCGTGCGCGGCGGGCTCTTCCTCGCGATCGTCGCGGCGCACCTCGTCTGGCGCAAGAGCTATTACGGCGCCTGGGTCCCCAACACGTTCACGGCGAAGACGGGCGATCTGAGGCAGCAGATCGTCGGCGGCCTCGACTACCTGAAGCGCTACTCGACGCACGAGGGGCCGCTCCTCGTCCTCGCGACGCTCGGCGTCGGCGCGGTGCTCGGGGGTCGCAAGCGCTGGCTGCTTGGGTTCGCGACCATCGCGTCATGCGCGACGGCCTACGTGATCCTCGTCGGCGGCGACTGGATGCCGATGCACCGCTTCGCGACACCGCTGCAGCCCTTCCTCTACCTCATCGTGGCGTTCGGCCTTCGAACGCTCGTCGAGGAGCGCCGCGCGACCCTCAACTGGGGCCTCGCCCTCCTCGCCGTCGCCTGCGTCGCGTACCGCGGCGGTCGCCTCGACGAGGATCGCCGCAAGATCCTCGTCGACGAGAAGGGCTTCTGGGATCGCGCAGCCGGCGGCGTCTCGCGCTGGTACCTCGAGATGGAGCGAAGGTTCGGCCGCGAGAAGGTCGCAGGAGAAATCGCGTTGGGTGACATCGGTCAAGTCGGCTACGAGACGCGCATGCCGATCGTCGACCTGCTCGGCCTCGTCGATCCTGTCGTCGCCGCGCTGCCCGGCGGCTACACGCACAAGGTCGGGCCAGGCTTCCGCGACTACTTCTTCGAGCGCCGACCGCGCTACTTCGTCCTCATCTCGGGCCAGGGAGACTGCTCGCACCCGTCGGTCACCGGCTCGATCGCGATCTTCCGCGACCCGCGCTTCCGCCCTGGGTATGCGCTCAGCGGCCGGGTGATCCTGAACGGCGGGTTCTCATGGTGCGTCTACGAGAAGAACGAGACCGTAGACCTCGAGCGCCCGGTCGTGATCGTGAACGAGGCTGACGTGAGCGAGATGGATCGGAAGACGTTCGGGACGGTCGCGCTGCCGTTCGCCCGTTCGTCGTTCGCGCCGACGCTCGGCTCGTCGCCCTGAAGCCGCGCGGCAGGCTCAGTCGGCGACGCCGTCGTGCGCGTCGAACGAGGTGCAGTCGCCGATCGGCGTCTTCTTCGTGAAGTCCGCGACGCCGAGCGGCTTCGAGTCGACCCCGCCGCTCGTCGTGAGGATGCCACCGAACACGAAGCGCACCGCGCTGGGGCTCGAGTGGCCGCTCGCGGCGAGGCCCTGGTGGGTGAGCGGGCCGTCGAAATCTTCGGAGCCGATCGGGACCCAGCTCACGCCGTCGACCGAGCCGTAGCCCGTCGCGGATTTGCCGCCCGCCGCGACAGCGAGCCTGACGAACGGCACGTCGACGCCGTCGACGGTGTCGGGCGCGGCGACCGGCGCCTCGATGGCCTTCGTATCGCCGCCCTTGGTGCGGCGGTGCTGGATGCGCAGGAGGTGCCGATCGGCGGCGCGGCAGACCGCAAAGTACGGCGAATCGGCGTCGAGAGTCTCGCGGGCCATGAAGCAGCCCTTGGCCCACTCCTCGACGTGAGAGCTCTCGACCGACACCCACGCGCGGTGCGAGCGCGCCTCGGTGCCGTAGCTCTTCGAGACGAAGTAGAAGCCATCCTTTTTGCCCCAGAGGTCGGCGGAGCGGACGGAGACCGAGACGAGCGGCGCCGCCTCCTCGAGCGGCAGCGCGCAGCTCCCGAGGCACGCGAACGGATAGCCCTGGGTCGAGTGCGTACGGGCCCACGGATCCGCGGACACGTTCACCTTGTCCGTCGCGAGCAGGTTGACGTCCGCGAGGACGAGGTCGTCCCAGGCGGTCGCGTCGTTCGCACTCCACACGCGCGTGACGAGCCCGGCCGCGTGGGCCTTGGCGGCGCTCGCGCGCAGGGCGAAGCTCATGTTCGCGAAGACGACGTCGCTCTTCGCCTCGAGCTTCGGCACGCCGCAGTCGCTCGTCACCTCCGCCGCGGCAAACGCTCGGCGCTTCGTCGCGGCGACGCCGAGGTACCCCATCGGGCCGCCGGCGCTGCACGCGGAGCCTCCGGTGAGCACCACGACGACCTTCCCGCGCAACGCGTCGAGCGAGGGCCAGCCGCACGCGCCGGTGACCGCGCCGCGCAGCGTCGTCGCGCCTGGGCACGAGGCGACGAGCTCCGCGGGCGTAAAGAGCGCGCCCTTGCCGAGGCTCACCTCGAGCCTCGCGTCGAGGTCGTCGGGGCCATGGTTTGGGCCCTCCAAGGTCGCCTTCAGGTCGAGGATCAGCGTGATCACCTCGTGCGCTGGGACCACGCGGCGAAATGAGGCGATCGCATCGAGGCAGTCCGAGAGGCGATGGCACGAGGTCTCGCCGTCTCCGCCATCATGGTAGACGAAGAAATCGCCCGGCACCGTCGGCCAGCCGCTCTTGCTCACGTGCAGATCGAGCTCGAGAGCGCGCGCGCGGTGGTAGACGAGCTGGTCGAAGAGACCCTCGAAGCGTTGGTATGCGTTGTGGACGGCCTTCGCGCGCACCTCGTCGTAGCGCGCCGACGCAGGCCCCCCGCTCGAGGTCGAGCCGGCTGAGGACGCCCCGCTCGAGGTCGAGCCGGCTGAGGACGCCCCGCTCGAGGTCGACTCGCCGCCGGACGATGCGACCTCGGCCCCGACGTCCCCGCCGACTGCCGCGGACGACGCGTTCGCGTCGCCGCCGCCAGCCGTTGAAGGCTGCTGCGCGGTGCCGCACGCGACGGAGATCACCGGCACGACGAGCGCGAGGAAGCTCGACGCGAAGCAACTTATCAGGTGCCGCACCCCAAGGAGGTTAGCAGGTGCGGCGCGGAATTCGACGGGCCGCACCCGGTCGGACAGGGAGCGCCCTAACCTCTCAGGCCGAGGGCACTGGCTTCGGCTGCCCAAAGATTGAGGCCGCGCGGCGCTTCTCCTTCTGCTTCTGCGCGCGCTCGCGGTAGGTCGGGATCGACACCTTTTGACGCGCCGGGAGCTCGCGGCCCTCGGCGAGCGCGTCGATCTCGTCGCCGTCGATGGTCTCGCGCTCGAGCAGCGCCTCCGCCATCTTGTCGAGGATCGCGCGCTGCTCGGTGAGGAGACCGCGCGCAGCATCTTCGGCCGAGCGGACGAGGTTCTGCACCTCTTCATCGATGAGCTGCGCCGTCGCCTCGGAGTAGTTGCGGGACTGCGAGGTGAAGTCACGCCCGAGGAAGACCTGCTCGTCCTCGCCGCCGTAGGCGACAGGGCCGAGCTTGTCGCTCATGCCAAACTCGGTGACCATCCGACGCGCGAGGTCGGAGGCCTGCTTGATGTCGTTGACGGCGCCGGTCGTGTAGTGCCCGAACACAATCTCCTCAGCGACGCGGCCGCCCATGAGCACCGCGAGCCGCGCCTTCGCGAACTCTTTGGTGAGGCTCAGGCGGTCCTGCTTCGGGAGCTGTTGCGTCAAGCCGAGCGCCGGGCCGCGCGGGATGATCGTCACCTTGTGCACCGGGTCGGTGTGCTTTGCGAGGAGCTTCGCGACGAGGGCATGCCCCGACTCGTGCCACGCGGTCGTCCGCTTCTCGTCGGCTCCGATCACCATGCTGCGGCGCTCGGTGCCCATGAGGACCTTGTCCTTGGCCATCTCGAAGTCGACCATCGAGACGAGCTCCTTGTCCTGCCGCGCCGCGAGGAGCGCGGCCTCGTTGACGAGGTTCTCGAGGTCGGCGCCGACGAAGCCCGGCGTCCCACGAGCGATCACCTCGAGATCGACGTCGTTCCCGAGGGGCGAGCGACGGGTGTGAATGGCGAGGATCGCCTCACGACCGCGTACGTCGGGGCGGCTCACCACGATGCGACGATCGAAGCGGCCCGGTCGCAGAATCGCGGGATCGAGCACGTCGGGTCGGTTGGTCGCGGCGATGATGATGACGCCCTCGTTCGACTCGAAGCCATCCATCTCGACGAGCAGCTGGTTCAAGGTCTGCTCGCGCTCGTCGTGGCCGCCGCCGAGGCCTGCGCCGCGATGGCGACCGACCGCGTCGATCTCATCGATGAAGATGATGCAGGGCGCATGCTTCTTGCCCTGCTCGAACAGGTCGCGCACGCGGCTCGCACCGACACCGACGAACATCTCGACGAAGTCGGAGCCGGAGATCGAGAAGAACGGCACGCCCGCCTCACCGGCGATAGCTCGCGCGAGTAGCGTCTTGCCGGTGCCGGGAGGACCGACCATGAGTACGCCCTTCGGGATCCGGCCGCCGAGGCGCTGAAACTTCTTAGGGTCTTTCAAGAACTCGATGATTTCTTCAACTTCGTCTTTCGCCTCATCAACGCCGGCGACGTCCTCGAAGGTCACCTTGTTCGCGGACTCGTTCAACATGCGCGCGCGCGACTTGCCGAAGCTCATCGCCTTGCCACCGCCCGCCTGGAGCTGCCTCATGAACAGGTAAAACATGCCGAGCAGGAGCAGCATCGGCAGCACGGTCACGAGCGCGCTCGACCACATTGACGAGCCCTCTTCGCGCTCGAATTTCACCGAGACCCCATGCGACCGAAGCTTCTCGACGAGGTCGTGATCGACCTTCATCGGACCTTCGGTCATCTTCCTCGAGGTGGTGTTTGTCGCGGGGTCCTTCGTGATGAAGAAATACTCGCCGTCCTTGATGGTGACGGACTCGACGAACTGGTCCTTTTCTCGGTTCGCCTCCGCCATCGCGAGGAACTCGGTGTAGTCGACCTTTTTGGCAGAGGGGCGGTCGGGGTTCCACACCGTCCACAGACCCAAGAAGGTGAGGATGAGCAGGACCCAGATGAGTAGCGACTTGTGCGAGGGCTTCACGTTAGACTCGGGAGGGGTGAGGGGCGCCGAAGCGAGCCCCGGCGGGCAGGTCGGCGAGCCTCGTTGGGAGGTGGCTCGTCAGGACGCTCGATCACCGAAAGCATGATCATTGTTCGTCCGGAAGGACAGGTGTTTTTTGCGAAAAGGTGAGGAGCACGTCGCGGCCACCGCTCACTCGTACAGTGGCGGAGGTGCGCCCGCTCCGCGCGGCGCGACGGGCTAGAAGGCGCTGCGCGCGCCCCAGGGCTTCGAGGTCGTCGGGTGGAGCGTCGAGGAGCATGTCGGCGAGGTGGCACAGGTGCTCGGTCACGCCGCTCGAGAGGTCCTCGAGGAGCGGGATCAGCTCGTAGCGGACGCGAACGCGGAGGAAGCGCCGGTCGGCGTTCGAAGGGTCTATGGAGAACGGTAGCTCGTGCCGGCGAAGGTGCAACTCGACGTCGGCCCGGCGGGCTGCGACCAGCGGCCGCACGAGATCGACGCCGCCGACGAACGACGACGAGCGCGGTGCCATGACCGCGAGCCCGCGGGGGCCGGCCCCCCTCAAGAGGCGCAAGAGCAGCGTCTCGGCGCGATCGTCGGCGGTGTGCCCGAGGGCAACGCAGGCCGCACCGAGCCGCGCGGCCTCGGCTTGAAGCGAGAGGTGCCTGGCGTGACGTGCGCGCGCCATGAGGTTCCCGCCTGGCGCCACGGCGACACGCGCGATCGAGAACGGGACGTCGAGCGCCTCGGCGACCGCGCGCGCCTGGGCGAGCTCGCCCTCTGCCTCGGGTCGCAGCCCGTGGTCGACACCAATCGCTGCGAGCCCGTGCCCGAGGCGCCGTCGAAGGAGCGCGAGGACGTGGAGCAGCGCCGTCGAATCGGGGCCCCCAGAGACGGCGCAGAGCACGAGGTCACCGCGACCAAAGAGCGCCTCGTCGCAGACGAGCCGGCGCGCGAGGCTGGTGAGCGAAGGTGGCCTGGCACGCGGCATGACCGGCCTCAGCGGTCGAGCGCGACCACCGCCTCGACGTGGCTCGTCTGCGGGAAGACGTCGAAGAGGTCGAGCGACGTGGGTCGATAGCGAGCCTCGACGAGCGTCTCGAGATCGCGCGCGAGCGTGGCGACGTTGCAGGAGACGTACACGACGCGACGCGGCCGCAGGGAGGCGATGGCGCGCACCGCACCGACGGCGCCGCCGCGGGGCGGATCGAGGACGACGAGGTCCGCTCGCGGCAGCGGCGTCGTCTCGGCGTCGCCGACGCGGACTCTCACGGATAGCGCGCGGGCGAGGAGGTTGTCGCGCAGCGCCGCGACGGCGGGCTCGTCGCGCTCGATGGCGACGAGATCGTCGACGACACGGGCGAGCGCGACCGTGAGGGTTCCGCTCCCCGCGAAGAGCTCGACCGCGCGTGTGGCGCGCGCCTCGGACGCGAGCTCGGCGACTCGCCGCGCGAGCGCGGCGCCGGCGGCATCCGACGCCTGGGCGAAGCCGCCGGGGGCGACGACGAGCGGGGCGCCGTCGACGGCGACGACGACCGGACGCGGGTCACCGGCGACGAGCGGCTCGCGCGCCCCGTCGAGCCAGGTCCGTACACCCACGACGCGACCGTCGCGGAGCGCTCGCTCGACCCCGGAAAAGTAGGCGTCGGCGAGCACACCGGAGAAGCGGACGTCGTAGACTCGCTTCGCTTCCATTCCGAGCGCGACCGTAGCCTCGCCGTCGCCGCGGCTCCCCGCGAAGAGCTCGGCGAGCTCGGCGAGGGCGGGCGCGAGGGCGGGCGCGAGCACCGCGCAGTGCTCGACGGGCAAGAGCTCGTGGCTCCGTGTCGGACGATAGCCAACCTCGGCGCGTCGCCCCTTGGTTCGAAGCTGCAGGCGCGCGCGGGTACGGTACGCGAGCGGCGCCGGTGCGGCGTGGAGGGCGGGCGCGGGCAACGCGACGCCGCGGCGCGCGAGCGCGGAGTCCAAGGTCCTCATCACGTGTCGGACGTGCCAGTCGGACTGCGCCTCGGGCGCGAGGTGCATGAAGTCACAGCCGCCACAGCGCGACGCGAGCGCGCACGCTGGGGTGACGCGCCTCGGGCTCGGCGCGAGCACCTCGAGCAGCCTGCCGCGGCGAGGACGGCCTCCGCCGACCACTGCGCGGACCCGCTCGCCGTCGACGGTGCCAGGGACGAAGACCGCGTCGCCCGTGGGCAAATGCGCGACGCCCTCGCCGGTGAGCGCGAGATCGTCGATGACGAGCTCGAGCGATTCGCCCGTCGGATCGCGCGACGGTCGGCCGCGTCGCGCGCGTTGCGAGGAGGAGCTCACGACGCGCTCGCTGTTACATCGTGACGGTCTGCGCCGTCAGCTGGCCCGAGACGATGTTGACGACGATGGTTTTATGCTGCGAGCCACGCTTCAGCGTCACGCGCTGTGACCCCGGCGGGAGCTGCGCACCGACGACCGGCGAGGGGCCCAGCGAACGCCCGCCCGCGACGACGGAGTCGCACGCCGGTCGGCACTCGATAGTGAGCTTGCCGGGGGCTGGCCCGGTCGGCGCTCCCGCCGCGACCGCCGCAGTCGATGGCGCGGACGTCGGAGCGGTGTCGCTTCGCGGCTCGGCGGATGCGGAGCCCGTCGGCTTCGATTCGGAGGGCTTGTCTGCCGGCGAGGCCGCAGACGCGGGCGCGGCGCCCATCGTGGCGGTGGGGGAAGCCGTTGCCTGCGACGCGCCCACGGCGGCAGCGCCGAGCGAGCCGGGCGGGTGCTGGAGCTTCTTGAAAATGACGAGCGAGCCGATGCCGACGACGCAGAGGGTCGCGACGAGCGCGATCGCGACGAGGATCCCCGTAGTCCGGGGCGGTGGGATCGCGATGTCGCCCTGCTCGACGAGAAAGTCGGCAAGCGCCGCGGGGCGCGGCAGGCTCATTTTCGTTTCGATGGCCGCCTGCGACGCGGCCGTGCTCGGGGCAGGCGGCGCGACCGACGCCATCGCGGCGCCATACGGAGGCGCGGGGTGGGCGGCCGCCGCGACGGGGTGAGCTGCGACTGCAGGTGGGCGCGCGGAGCCGCGCTGGGGCGGCGGAGGGGGAAAGCCCATCGCCGGATCGGCCATCGCGATCGTCGACTCGAAGTTCGGCGCCTCGGCTGTGCCGGACCAGCCACCTCCGCGCGGAGCGGGATTGGCAGTCGGCAGGAGCGCCTCGGTCGCGACCTGCGTGGGGATGTCCTCGTCCTCGTCCATGAGGGACGTGGCCGCGAGCGGATGAGCGGCCGGTGGCGTCGGCGCCGGGATTGACGCTTGACCCCGGGGCGGCGCAGTCACGACGGCGGCGGCGGCCGCGTAGTCGCTGCCGCTCGAGACGAAGCTGCGCTGCGGCTCGGCGGGGGCCGCGGCAGCCGCGGCGAGCAGGCTCACGCTCGCGTCGGACTGCGCCTGCAGCTGAGAGAGGTCGACGGCACCGGTGACCTCCGCCGCCCACTCCAGGTAGCGGTCGCGCTTGTTCACGCGATCGGCGAAGAGCTGCTTCAAGTGGTCACCGACATCCTCCGACGCGACGAACAGCCCCTGGCGCATCAGCGAGGCCTGAAGCGCGCGAGAGAACTCGCGGGCCGTCTGGTAGCGATCTTCGCGGCGTTGCGCGAGCGCACGCATCACCACCTGCTCGAGCTCGGCGGGATAGCCCGGCACGATCGTCGAGGGCAGCGGGACGACGCAGGCCTGAACCTTCTCGAGCGTGTCGAGATCGGTCTCCATGCGGAAGAGGCGCCGGTTCGTGGTGAGCTCCCACAGCACCACGCCGAGCGCGAAGACGTCGGTGCGTCGGTCGATGTCCTGTCCGCGGACCTGCTCGGGCGACATGTACGCGAGCTTGCCCTTCAAGGTGCCGGCGCGGGTCGAGGCGAGGCGGTCGACGACCTTCGCGATGCCGAAGTCGACGACCTTCGTGTAGCCCTCGTACGTCACGAAGAGGTTGTGGGGCGTGACGTCGCGGTGCACGAGGTTCAGGAGCTGGCCGTTGCGTCCGCGGAGCTCGTGCGCGCCGTGGAGGCCCTCGGCGGCGTCGGCGCAGATGCGCGCGGCGATGTGGAACGGGACCGTCATCCCGTACTCCTCGACTCGCCGCATGACCTCGCGCAGCGGCTCGCCGTGGAGGTACTCCATCGCGATCCAGTAGGTGTTGTCGTCCTTGCCGAGATCGAACACCTGCGCGACGTTGGCGTGGTTGATGCCGGCCGCGATGCGCGCCTCGTCGAGGAACATGTCGACGAACTGGTCGTCCTCGACGAGGTGCGGGTGGATGCGCTTGATGGCGACCCACTTCTGGAATCCGCCGGGCCCGTCGACGCGCGCGAGGTGCACGCTCGCCATGCCGCCGACCCCGATCTCGTCGACGACGCGGTAGCGGCCCACGAAGAACGTCTGAGGCAGCGGCCGCTCCTCCTCCGGAGGCCGCGCCGAGGCAGGACGTGGCGCGGGCGCCGCATGGACCGGTACCGGCGCGGCAGGCGCTTCGGGGGCGGCCCCGGGGCGTGGCGGCGGAGGGCGGCGGGGTGGCGGCGGACGGGCCGTCATCGGGCCGTCGACTCTAGCGCGAATGGCACGCGGGGTGCTACTCGCCCGTGCGGCGAGGTATCATCACGACCGTGGAGGAACTGCCGGACACGAGGACCATGGGCGCCCGAGCGGAGCGGGTGCTCGTCGCGATGTCCGGCGGTGTGGACTCGGCGGTCGCGGCCGCGCGTCTCGTCGAAGCAGGACACGAGGTCGTCGGGGTGACCCTGCACCTCTGGGATTACCCGAGCGGCACGCCCGAGCGCTCGCGGTGCTGCGCACCGGAGGATGCACACGACGCGCGACTCGTCGCCGACCACCTCGGGATCCCTCACTACACGTTCGATCGTCGCGCGCTCTTCGCGCGGGACGTCGTCGCGCCCTTCGTCGAGGCTTACCTCGCCGGGGCGACGCCGAGCCCGTGCGTCGCCTGCAATCGCACGGTGAAGATGCACGAACTCTTCGGGCTCGCGGACACGCTCGGCGCGGCGCGGATCGCAACGGGACATTACGCGCGCATCGTCGCGGACGCGGCTGGGCGGCCGCGCCTCCACGCAGGCCGCGACCCTCGCAAGGACCAGAGCTACTTCCTCCACATGCTGGGCCTCGTCGACCTCGGACGTCTGGTGCTGCCCCTTGGCGACTCGACGAAGGAGGAGGTCCGCGCGGAGGCGCACGCGCGCGGTCTGCCGGGCGCGGGCAAGGGCGAGAGCCAGGAGCTGTGCTTCGTCCCGACCGGCGACTACGCGAGCTTCGTCGAGGCGCGCGCGCCCGGGCGCGTGCGACCCGGTCCCATCCTGAACGAGCGGGGCGACGTCGTCGGTGCCCACGACGGCCTGCACCGCTTCACCGTGGGCCAGCGCCGGGGCCTCGGGGTCACGCTCGGCAAGCCCGCGTTCGTGACGGCGCTCGAGCCCGAGCGCGACGCAGTGGTGATCGGCGACGATCCGGTGTCGGCCGCCGCCGAGCTCGCCGAGGGTAGCTGGTGCGACGACGTGGCGTTCCCGCTTCGCGCCGAGGTGAAGGTGCGCTCCCACCAGCGACCGCAGCCCGCGACGATCGAGGAGATCCGCGGCGACGCGGGGGTCCGCTGGAGGGTGCGCTTCGACGCGCCGGTGCGCGCGGTCGCGCCTGGCCAGGTCGCGGTCGCCTACCACGACGATCGGGTGCTGGGCGGCGGCACGATCGTGCGCGCGGTCGGGGCGATCGCGTGAGGCTCCGGGCGCTCCTCGGGCTCGTGCTCCTCGTCGCCGCGTCCGGCTGCGCGGTCCTCGGCCAGGGAAAAGGCGAGGTCCACAGCGACGCGCTCTACGCCGACGAGTGCTGGCGCGGCCCGTTCGATTTGAACCCCGACTTCTTCGCGGCCGTCCCGTTCCGCGACACGCTGCAAATTCGCGTGCAGCGAGGTGACGATCGTCAAGAGGTCTCGGACTCGCTTCTCGTGCTCGTCGATGACGTGACGGGGATCCGCAGCCTCGACCTCGGCGCGCCGATCCCCGTCGGCCTCGCGCCCCAGCTCGTCGCCGCGATCGCGCCCAGCGCCACTCGCGGGCCGGCTCCGCGGGTCGGCCTGTCGCTCGCGCTCCAGAGCTCGTGCCACAACCAGAACGTCGCGCTCTACGCGCTCCGCGGCACCATCACCTTCGACGCGCTCTTCAGCGGCGATCCGAACGAGGAGGTCGGCTCCGAAAAACTCTCCGAGGCGCGCTTCGAGGTCGAGATGGCCGACCCGCGCGATGCGACCCCGGGAACGCTCGACGTGCCCGCCGCGAAGACCTCGCTCGTCACCGGGAGCTTCTCGTTCCACTTCCAGCGCGGTCAGCCCGGCCAGCCGTTCCCGTGACCGAGTCTGGCCCCGCTCACGTCCGACCGTGTCTATACTGACGGCATGCGCGCAGCGGTCGTCGTCTTTCCCGGCTCGAACTCGGACGCGGAGATGCTGCGGACCCTGCGGGACGTCTGCGGCGTACCGACCGAGGTCGCGTGGCACCGCGACGCCGAGCTCCCCGCCGGCACCGATCTCGTCGCGCTCCCGGGGGGGTTCTCGTATGGCGACTACCTGCGCTGTGGAGCGATCGCGCGGACGAGCCCGATCCTCGCGGCGGTCCGGCGTCATGCAGAGCGTGGCGGCTTCGTCCTCGGGGTGTGCAACGGGTTTCAGATCCTCACCGAGGCAGGCCTCTTGCCTGGCGCGCTCCTGCGGAATGCTCACCTGCGCTTCGAGTGTCGTGAGGTGTTCCTCAGGGTGGACGCCGTTGGGCCGTTCACCGACGCGCCGGGCGCGGTCCTGCGAATGCCGATCGCGCACGCCGAGGGGCGCTACCACGCCGACGCGGAGACGCTCCGCGCGCTCGTCGCGGAGGGCCGCGTCGCGCTGCGGTACGTGACCTCCGACGGACGCGCTGCGGCCGCGGCCAACCCTAACGGCGCGGCCCTCGACATCGCCGGAATTTACGGCGGCCCCGCAAAGAACGTGCTGGGGATGATGCCGCACCCCGAGCGGATGAGCGAGCCCGCCCATGGCGGCAGCGATGGCCGACGTCTGTTCGACGCGCTGCTCTCGTCGGCCGCGCGCCGCGTCGCCTGAGGTCGCGCGAAGGAGCCGCCCATGCAGAGCGCGCCTTGTCCGCACGGCAACCATCACGGGACCACCGCACCCCACGACGAGCTGCATCACATCTGCGCGGTGTGCGGCGGGCCGCGCGTGCCTGCCGCAGCGCCGACGAGCGGCTCCGAGATCCCCGCGCTGCGGGCCGCAAAGGAGGCCTACACGCGGCGGACGTCGTGGCGCTTCGGCGCAAGCTGCAGCGCCGTGATCGCTGCGCTCGGCGGGATCCTTGGCCTCGCGCTGCTCCGGCTCGACTCGTCGATCGCGACGACGGTGGGCGTCACGTTCCTCGTCCTGACGCTGCCCTTCGCGCTCGTGTTCGCGACCGGCCTCGCGAAGGCCGCGCGCCACTCTCGCGACCTCTCGCGCGAGCTCACCGAGGCGTGGCAGCGCGCGCTCCGTGACGTCGTGACGCGCGCCCCGGGGCCGCTCCACTCGGCGGACCTGGCGGCGACGCTCGGCGTCCGCGAGGAGCAGGCCGATCGCTGGCTCGCGGAGCTCTCGGCCGAAGGGCTCGTGCGGTCGGAGATCACCGAGGAGGGCCAGGTCGTCTACCGACCGACCACCGGCGCGCGGATCGACGCGAGCCCCGGGGCGGCGCATGGCGGCGTGCGGATCGATCCGCAGGGCCTCGGGGTCGCCCCCACGGAGCTCGCCGGGTCCGAGCACCTCGACGATCGGGACCTCGAGGCGCGCTTCGCGGAGCTCGCGCGTCGCGAGGGCGCCAAGCCTCGCTGAGCCTTCGCGATGCGGATCTCGGGCCTCGCGCGGCGAAGAGCGACTCGTGCCATGAGCGGAGCCCTCGCCGGGTGCGTCCTCCTGAGCTGCGCCTCCGCCTCGCTGCGAGAGGCGTCGATCGGTGCCGTGCTCGTCCGTGAGCGGAGCGGCGCGGTGCTCGTCCGCGAGGTCCCGCACGGTCGCGCGGCGTGGCGAGCGGGGCTCGCGACCGGAGACCGAATCAAGATGGTCGACGGGTCGCTCGTCGACGACCTCGACGCGGCCCGGCTCCGCGGGCTCTTGCGAGGCGCGGTCGGGTCACGGGCAGTCCTCACGGTGCTTCGCGGAGACCAGGTGCTCGAGCTCACGGTCGCGCGCGAGCCGCTCGGGCCCGCGGCCCGCTGACGGCGAGCTCAGGCACGCGAGCGCGGCGGCCAAGGGACCAGCATCGACACTCGCCGCATGTGGTCGGCGAAGGCGGGGCGGCGCGCGAGCGAGCGCTTCTCGGCGAGCGGAATCGTGCCGAACACGAACAAGGCGACAATCCCGAGCGGACCGACGGACGTCCAGAGCGCGTCGGCGGGGCTCGCCGCGACGCCGATCACCCAGACCCCGACCCAGAACGAGCACTCGCCAAAATAATTGGGGTGCCGCGACCACCCCCACAGCCCCACCTCGCAGATCTCGCCGCGGACGCCGCGCTCCGCGCAGTCCTTTCGGTAGGCACGCAGCTGCGCGTCGGCGAGCCCCTCGATGACGGTCGCGCCGAGCGCGATCGCCGCGCCCACGGCGTCGAGCGGCCCGAGCGGTGCAGTGCTCGTCGCCGCGGGCCACATCGGGAGGCCGCTCGCGAACGTGCACACGGTCGGGAAGAAGTGGATCGCCGCGAAGCTGAAGGGCCAGTAGCCGCGCGGGTATTGCTTGCGGAAGTCGACGTAGCGCCAATCCTCATGCTCGAGCCCCTCCCAGCCGCGCAGCCAGTTGTAGGTGAGGCGCGCGCCCCACGCGAAGGTCACCGCCGCCATCAGCGCGTGGCGCGGCCCGAGCGGCGCGACTCCGGGGAGCCCCGAGAACGGCAGCCATGCCGCGATCACCATCGGCGCGACGCTCCAGTACGGGTCGTAGAAGCTCGAGTTGTCGAACGCGCGACTCCAAGCGAAGATCACGACCGTCCCGGCCGTGTCGGCCAGGAAAATCGCGAGCAGCGGCGGCATGGGACCGAGGAGGCGCAGCGTCCCCCAAGCGGCCGCGAGCGCGACGACGTACGCGAGGGTGACGAGCGCGAGCGCGCGCGGCGGGGCGGGGATCCACATGGCGGTTCGCCAAGAATGACCTCGCAGCCGGATCCGTTCAACAAACGCGACCCTCGCTCGTCGCGAACGTGGGCTGTCGTCGCCGCGCGTGTGCTCGCCGAAGGGCGTTTCGCTCGGTGCCCCGCGCGGTCGGTTCATCCACCCGCGGGCCCCGCGCCGTGCCATGTGCCCTCGGCCACCCGGAGTGGTCGGCACGCGCCCCATGAGCGACCGACCGATCGCCGACGAACCTGGTGACCGCCCTCGAGCCCCCGAGCCCGTCCGCGAGGAGGCGCGTGCGCTGTTCGGCCTCGCGTGGCCGCTCGCGGTGAGCTTGACCGGCAACGCGGCCCTTGGCTTCGTCATCACCGCGCTCGTCGGTCGGGTCGATCCGACCGAGCTCGCCGGCGTCGCGATCGGCAACGGGATCTTCTTTACCGCGACGATCTCGGCGGCCGGCGTCGTGTTCGGCATCGACCCACTCCTGGCCCAGGCGCTCGGGGCGAGAGAAGGGGCGCGCGCCCGCGCGATCCTCCGGTCGGGACTGAAGCTCTCGCTCGCGCTCGCGCTGGCGGCGATCGCGGTGGTGCTCGTGTCGCCTTGCGCGCTGCCGCTCGCCGGCGTCGACGCCGCGACGACCGACGCCGCTCGGCGGTTCTTGTGGGCCCGCGCTCCGGGCGTCTTGCCGCTCGTCGTGGTCATCACGCTCCGCAGCTACCTGCAGGCGCGGCTCGTGACGCGCCCGATCGTGCTGTCGATGGTCGCCGCGAACCTCGTCAACGCGCTCCTCGCGGTTCCCCTCGTCCTTGGCGATCGAGGGCTCGCCATGGCGGGCCTGCCGGCACTGGGCCTCTCCGGTCATGGCGCGCTCGGCGCTGGCCTCGCGACGAGCGGCGCCACGTTCGCCCAGCTGGCGGTGATGGCCCTCGGGTTCCGGGCGCTCGAGCCGGCCGATGGCGAGGGTGACACGACCGTGCCTCTCGGCTCGTTGCTCCGTCTCGGGCTGCCGCTAGGGCTCACGCTGCTCGCCGAGATCGGCGCCTTCACGGTCGCCGGCGTGATGGCAGGGCGCATGGGTCCGCTCGCCGCGTCGGGGCATCAGGTCGCGCTGAGCCTCGCGAGCATGTCCTTCACCGCGAGCATGGCGATTGGCGACGCCACCAGCGTGCGCGTTGGGATGGCCGTCGGCCGCGGCGACACCCCCGGCGCACGGCGCGCGGGCTTCGTCGGGCTCGGGCTCGCGACCGCCTGGATGAGCTTGACCGCCGCCGTGTTTGCGTTCGGTGGCGAGGCCGTCGCGCGGCTGGTCTCGGATCGGCCCGAGGTGATCGCCTCGGCGGCGCCGCTCCTGCTCGTGGCCGCGGCCTTTCAGCTCTTCGACGGAGCGCAGGTGGTCGGCGCCGGGGCGCTCCGGGGACTCGGAGACACGCGCCCAGCCCAGTGGGCGAACCTCGTCGGATACTACGCGGTGGGGCTCCCGCTCGCTTGGTTCCTTGGCTTTCGCGCGGGGCACGGGACGGCCGGGCTCTGGTGGGGGCTCTGCGTGGGCCTCGCGATCGTCGCGGTGGCGCTCGTCCTGCGGTTCGAGCGCCGCACCCGCACGGCGGTGGGGCGCGTGCGCTGACGCCGACCCCACTTGCGCCCCGTCAATCGAGAGAACCTCGCCGACGGCGCCCTCAAGCGAACCCCCGTGAAGGAATTCAAAGGTACTCCGGCGCGCGTCGCCGTTTGACAGAGGGGGGCCTCTCGGCACAAACTCCGCGCCTATGTCGTACCGACTCGACCGCTTCCGTATTTTCACGCCATCGACGACGCTCGGTCTCCTCGGCGCCGCCGCGATCCTCGCCGCATGCAAGATTGACCCAATCTCCGAAGATCTGCCGGCGTCGACCGCCTCGTCGGGCGGCATGACCGTCACGGTGTCCGTCGGCTCCGTCGGCGGCGCGGGCGGCGCGGGAGGCGCGGGAGGCGCGGGAGGCGCGGGAGGTTCGGTGAACTGCGCCGACGAAGAGGTCAAGTGCGGCGACGTCTGCGTCGACCTCAAGACCAGCGTCGACAACTGCGGCGAGTGCGCGAAGAAGTGCGACGGCGCGTCCAACGCCGACGCCACCTGCGCCGACAGCGCCTGCGGCCTCGCCTGCACGACGGGCTTCGGCAACTGCGACATGGACGCCGTGAACGGCTGCGAGGCCACCCTCGGCACGGACCTCATGAACTGCGGCGCCTGTGGCAATGCCTGCGCGCTCGCGAACGCCACGCAGGCCTGCGCCGACGGTATGTGCGGCATCGGCCAGTGCAACGCCGACTTCGACAACTGCGACATGAACGCCACGAACGGCTGCGAGGCGAACCTCAACGCCGACCTCGAGAACTGCGGCGCGTGCGGTACCAAGTGCGGGGCGGGCCAGGTCTGCGCGACCGGTGTGTGCCAGAAGCCCGCGGTCGTCAGCGCGATCGCAACCGGCTTCGATCACTCGTGCGCGCTCGTGAACGGCGCCGCGAAGTGCTGGGGTGAGGGCAGCCTGGGTGAGCTCGGCAACGGTGCCAGCGCAGACTCGCTCACCCCGGTCGACGTCATGAACCTGACCGGCCTCAACGCGCTGGCCGCCGGGGTCTCGTTCGGCTGCGGCCTGAAGAGCGACGGCACAGCCTTCTGCTGGGGCTCGAACGCGTACGGCGGAAAGCTCGGCGCGGGGAGCGCGGACGATAGCAGCAACGTCGCGCTCCAGGTGAAGGATCTCGCGGGCATCGAGACGATCGGCGCGAGCTTCGGGCATGCCTGCGCGTCGACGAAGACGAAGGAGGTCTTCTGCTGGGGCACGAACGGCTTCGGGCAGCTCGGGACCGGCGGCGGGCCAACGAACGTCCCGGTGAAGGTGCCCGCGGCAAGTCTTCCGACCCAGCGGGCGATTTCGGTGGCGGCCGGGAGCTTCCACACCTGCGCCGCCTTCGAGAATGGCGACGTCTATTGCTGGGGCCGAAATGATTTCGGTCAGGTCGGCGTCACCGCCGGAGGAGACCAGCCTGCCCCGCAGAAGGTCACTTTGCCTGCGCTCGCGGAAGAGGTCACGACGGGTGAGCTCCACTCGTGCGCGCGGCTCGCGGACAAGTCGGTCTACTGCTGGGGTTACGGTGGTGGCGGCGAGCTCGGCAACGGCGGCTTCGTGAGCTCGGCGACTCCGGTGAAGGTCACGGGTATCGCGAACGCCCTCCGGATCGGCGCGGGCTGGTACCACAACTGCGCGGTGCTCGAGGACAACACGGCGACCTGCTGGGGCGAGAACGAGAAGGGGCAGCTCGGCAACGGCGGCGCGAAGTCGAACGTTCCGGTCGCGGTCGCCGGCCTCATGGGCGCGGCGCAGATCGATGGCGGCCGCTCGCACACCTGCGCGCGCCTGACCACGGGCGGCGTTCGTTGCTGGGGCGACAACGCTGCCGGCCAGCTCGGGAACAACCTGACGACGAACAGCTCGACCCCCGTGATCCCGGTCGGTTTCGACTGATCAGTCTTGAGGCCGCCGTCGAGGCGTCTCGTCAGAAGGCGGGGCGCCTCGCGTCGTTTGTGTGTGGCGCGCGCGAGCTCACCGGTCGCGCACGAGCAGACGCCGGAGCAGCTCGAGCGGCTCGAAGCCGAGCGACGCCTCGAGCGGACGCCCGCCGAGCGCCGCATCGCGCACTGCGGCGAGCGCCGGCTCGAGGAGGCCCGTGGGATCGAAGCGCGCGGTGGCCGCCCGCAGCGCGTGCCAAGCAGCGCGGCCGGCGTCGAGGCCGAGCGGCACCGCCATGCCGGGTGGCGCGGGGTAGAGGACGACGTCGCGCACCGCGACCGCCATCGCCCACGCGCCGGGCGTAGGGTCGACCTCGAGCCGGCGGAAGGTCGCGACATCGGCGTAGAAGCCGAGCGCGAGCGGGCCAACACGCGCCTGCGCGGCGCGCGCGAGGTGCCGGTAGTCGCGGCGGAAGTCGCCCGAGAGCAGGCCGAGCTCGCCGCGGAGCTCCTCAGGCCCGAGGATCCAGTCGAAGCCGTCGGCGCCGCGGCGCACGCAGAGCGAGGTCCACAGCTCGTCGCGGTCGAACAGCCCGAGCAGCATCGAGCGGCCGACCGGGCATACCGAGTCGAACGTCCGCTCGACGGTCACGGCTCGCGGGATCGGGACGCCCGCGAGGCGGCGCGGCCAGACGTCGACGCCGCCGCGCTCGACCTCCTCACGGAGCAACGTGAGCAGCGTCAAGAGCTGGCTGGTCGTGTCGTCCTCGCGTCGAAGCCGCGCGCCGAGCTCCTCGAAGACGCGACCGAGCGCCCCGCTCTCGAGCACGATCGCGTAGCTCGCCTCGTGACGCCTCGCGAGCGCCTCGGCCGACATCGGCCAGTCGCGCGACACGTCGTCGAGCCGCAACCGACCGGCCTGCGAGTGCAGGAGCTTGCGCAGCCGGCCGCGCGCATGCACCGCCACGATCGCGCCCTGAGGTCGGTCGGGATCGCGTGGGCGCCCCTCGGGCCGCTGCGGCCGGAAGAGCTCGAGGACGCGCTGCCAATCGCGGCAGCCGAACCCCTCGAACCGAACGTCGCGCGAGAACACGGTGCAGGGAGGCTACAAGGTCGACGCGCCAGGAGCGAGCCTCATGGCGGCGCGCCCGTTGCGAATCGCGACGCCGCTCAGGCGCGCGGCCCCCACCAGAGGAGCTCATGCCGCGCCTCGCGGCCGAGCACCGGCACCGTGACGACGAGTTTGTCGCCGTCGACCTCGACCCGGTGCGGCGGCGCCGCGTCCGCGGGAAAGAAGGCCGAGCCGACGAAGCCGGCGGCGTCGAGCCACAGGAGGTGGACACCGTTTGCCGAGGGGCCATGCAGCAGCAACATGCGGCCGCCCCCGAGCAGCACGAAGTCGAGCCACTCGAAGCCGAGCTCCGAGAAGCGCTCGGCCGTCGGGAAGTGCTCACCGACGTCGCGCAGCTCGGGGAGGTGGGCCTTCAAGTGTCGGTAGAACGCATCGTAACGGACCTTGGTGAGGCGCGGGAGCTTGCGGTCCGGCGGCGCTAGCAGGGGCAGCTCCTCTGGCCTCGCGGTCGGCACCTCGACGTGGAGGCGGTAGCGATCTCCGAGGCGCGGCTCGCCGACTTCCTCGTCCGACAGCGCCTTCAGCCACCACTGGAAGAGCGCGAGATCGCCTGTCCCCGCGCGCGATTCGAGCCGAACGAGCGACTCCCATAGCGGGCTGCGGAGCTGCAACGCGCCGCCGTGGTTCTTGACGATGCACGCGGCGACGTAGGCGACCCCGTGCGTGACGAGGTGGACGAACGGCGGCACCTCACCGACCTCCGACACCGGCGCGAGCAGCCGGTCGCGCGCGTCGCGCGTCAGGGCGGCCGCGAGCCGGTGAACCGAGGCGTCCGTGTAGTCGAGCGCGAGATCGACCCCGAGCGCCTCGGGCGCGAGCTTCGCGAAGGCATCGGCGATCTCGAGGAAGGCCGCGTCGAGCCGCGGGTTCCTGGCGGGGTTCGCGTCGGTGATCCGGACGCGCGCGAGGTCGGCGCCGGGCGCGTAGAGCGGCAAGAAATAGCGCTCGAAGAGCCGCGCGGCGGTGAGGTTCGGTGCGGCGGTCGTCATCGTCGGGGCCCGTCCGGGGATGGTCGTACCACCCGGCCTTCGGCGCGCAAAGGGCGAGCCTCTTCGAGCCCGGGCCCGCCGCTTTCTCCTGCACGCGGTCGTTTCGTTGGTAGCCTCTGTCGCGTGCAAGCCGCCGACGCGACCGAGCCCAGCACCCTCTCCGAAGACGTTCGCGCCCTGCTCGCGTGTCCGCGTGAGCTGTGGCTCGTCTACCTGGCGACGTTCCTCGAATACATCGGCATCTTCACGTTCTTGCCAACCTTGCCGCTCTGGCTGTCGGGCGACTTCGGGATGACCGACAAGGACGCTGGCTGGTGGGCCGCGACCTTCTCGATGCTGGTCTCGCTGTTCGTGTTCATGGTCGGCTCGATCGCCGACATCGTGGGCGTTCGGCGCATGTTGATCGCTTCGTTCGCGCTCGCGGCGCTGACGCGCCTCGGCATGTCGTTTGCCGGGACGAGCCAGACCGCTATCGCGACGCTGCTCGCCTTCGGCTTCGCCTACGCGACGACCTCGCCGGTCCTGCAGACCGCGGTGCAGCGCACCTCGTCGAAGCGCACGCGCGCCTTCGCCTTCTCGCTCTGGTACGTGAGCTTCAACCTGTCCGGCGCGATCTCGGGGCCGATCATCGACGGCGCGCGCAAGTATTTCCTCGACCCGGTCACGAAAAAGCTCGTCGCGAAGCCCGTCACCCTGCCGCTCCTCGGCGAGCGCGCGATGACCGCAAACGCCGCGATCCTCGGAGTCGGGTTCGTGTCGGCGGCGCTCGCGGTGCTGGTCATCTTGATGCTTCGCAAGGACTTCGAGCATCGCGCCGACCCCGAGGAGGGACCGGCCAAGGCCAAGGCGCACCCGCTCGCGGCGCTCCGCGAGGTGATGAGCGACCGCGCGTTCTGGCGCTTCATGCTGATGCTCGCGCTCCTCTGCCTCGTCCGCATGATGTTCCAGCACATGCATTTCACCTGGCCGAAGTATGTGCTCCGAGAGCAGGGCGAGGACTTCCCCGTCGGGACGCTGTGGTCGGTCAACTCGATGCTGATCCTGGTGCTCGCGCCGCTCGGCACCGCGCTCACCCGCAAGCGGAAGCCTTTCGACGTGCTGCTCCTTGGGGCGCTCATCTCGTCGGCGAGCCCGTTCGTCCTGTGCTTCGGCTCGTCGATGCCCTTTCAGGTCGGCATGATCCTGCTCCTCACGGTGGGCGAGGCGCTGTGGTCGCCGCGGCTCTACGAGTACAACATCTCGATCGCGCCGCGGGGCCGCGAGGCGACCTACGTGAGCCTCGCCGCGCTGCCGTACTTCCTAGCGAAGTTCCTCGTCGGTCCGACCTCGGGTTACCTCTTGTCGGCCTACTGCCCCGCCGAAGGCGCGCGCCACTCGGCGATCCTCTGGGGCGTCATCGGCATGTCGACGATGATCGGGCCGGTCGGGATCTTCCTCCTCCGAAACCTGATCCAGAAGAAGGACGAGCCGACGCCCGAGCCGATCGGTCATTGACCCCATGGCGCCCGTCGCGACGCCGTTGGCTGCGAGGATGCCTCCTCGGCGGCGCCCGCGTGGTAGCCTCCACGTGAGGTGGTACAGATGTTGATCTGGGCGTCCGTCCTCGCGCTTTTGCCTTGCGCGGGGCTGCTCCTCGCGGCCTGTGGCCTCGACGGCGACCAGCTGTTCGGAGAGCCGATCGACGCTGCGGTCGTGTCCGCGACCTCGGGCGCAGGCGGCGTGGGCGGGGACGGTGGCGCGCTGACGGCGTCTTCGGTCGATGCGGGCTCTGGCGTTGGCGGCGGCTTCTCGGTCGCCGCGAGCCAGGCGGCCTCCTCGTCGGTGGGTGCGACGTCGAGCGCGACGGGCGGGATGGAGGCGATGCCCTGCGAGCCGAAGCCGACCGACAAAGACTGCTCGACGTGCATCAAGTCGCAGTGCTGCGCCGAGCTCGAGGCCTGCAACGGCGACCCGACGTGCACCTGCATGCTGGTGTGCACGCTGCAGAAGAAGCTCACCTGCTACTCGGAGTGCAAGACGAACTTCAACCAGCAGCCGTGGGTCACGTTCTCGAAGTGTCGAACGACGAAGTGCGCCCTCGCCTGCCTGTAGCGCGGCGACGCGCCGCTCACGCTAGAAGAGCTTCTTGCGCTTGGCCGACGACAGGATACCCAGCATTTCGCGGTACTTTGCGACGGTGCGCCGCGCGATCTTGATGCCCTGGTCATCCTTCAGCTTCTTGACGAGCGCCTGATCGCTGAGCGGCTTGCCTTTGTCCTCGGCCGCACACATCACGCGGATCGCCTGCTTGACGCTCTCGGACGCGATGTCTTCCTCGCCGACGCGCGCGATCGACGAGTTGAAGAAGTACTTGAGCTCGAAGAGCCCCTGCGGCGTGTGAACGTACTTGTTCGAGGTGACGCGCGAGATGGTCGACTCGTGCATCCCCACCGACTCGGCGACGTCGCGGAGGATCATCGGCTTTAGGTACGCGACGCCATTCTCGAGGAACTCGCGCTGCTTCTCGACGATGCACTCGGTGACCTTGATGATCGTCCGACGGCGTTGCTCGATCGCGCGGATGAGCCACTGCGCGCTGCGGAGCTTCTCGTTGATGAACTCCTTCGCCTTCGGATCCCTCAACATCCGCTGCACCAGCGTCTCGTTGATGTAGAGCCGCTGCATCCCGCGATCGTTGTCCGAGACGACGAAGCGCTCGCCGTCCTTGATGACGAAGACATCGGGGGTGATAGCGATGGTCCGCTCGTCGACCTCTGAGAAATTGCGCGCCGGAACGCTCTCGAGCTTCTGGATCTCCTGCACCGCGTCGATGACGTCTTCGAGCGAGATATCGAGCGCCTTCGCGATCGCGTTCAGGTTGCGCCGCTCGACGTCGTGGAGATGGCTCCTGATGATGGCCTTCTCGGTGTCGTCGAAGCCGATGACCTCCGCCTGCACGAGCAGGCACTCCTGGAGGTTGCGGGCCGCGACGCCGACGGGGTCGAAGCGCTGGATCATGCTCAGCACCTCCTCGGCGTCCTCGAGCTCGAGCTCGGCTTCGCGCGCGAGGTCGGCGATGGTGAGGTCGGGCAGGGTCTCGCCGTCGGGCCCGACGCCGCCCTCGAGGTCGAGGTAGCCCTTTTCGTCGAGGTTGCCGATGACGAGGAGCGCGAAGTTGCGCTCGTGGTCGAGGAAGTCGCTCATCTGCAGCTGCCAGAGGAGGTGCTCGCGCAGGCTGGAGGGCTTGGTGAGGTTCTGCTCGATCGGCGGCAGCTCCTCGAAGCCGGAGCGTGAGGCCCCGACGGGCTGACGCAGCTGCTGGTTCTCGAGGTAGCTCGCCCAGTCGATGTCCTGGGTGGTGTCGGGCTCGCGGGCGCGCTCGGCCTCGGCCTTGCTCTGGAGTGCGGACTCGGGCGGCGAGGCAGCGGCGCGACCGCCGTCGTCGTGCTCCTTCGGCTCGACCCGGTCATCGGCGAGCAGCGGGTTGCCGTCGAGCTCCTTGCGTACCTCATCGACGAGCTCGAGCCGCGACAGCTGCAAGAGGCGGATCGCCTGGACGAGCTGCGGGGTCATGACGAGCTGCTGCGTCAGTTTGACCTGCAGCTTCATCTCCATCCCGAACGCCATGCTCGCTCCTTCGACGCGCCGCGGTGCCGTACCGCGGGGCCAAACGAAAGGTTAGCACGCGCGATCGCGCGCGGTCTGGAATTTGCTTCCTCGCCGACTCAACCTGGGACTGCTGCTGCCTCGCGCGGCTCCGCGGTCCCTTGGGAGCGTGTCGCCTCCGCGCTGAGTGCGGGACGGGTGACGACGATGCCCGCCCGACCCGACGGGTACTTAAGCTTGGATCTCCCGGAGCGCGATCGCGGCGCGGTCGGCGACGCCGAGCCCCAGGGCCGCCGCGACGTCGAGGTAGCTCGGCGAACGGCCGTCCTCGGCGAGGGTCGGGAGCCCGTTCTCTTTTCGAAACCCCTCGATCACCTCCCAGCCGACGACGTCGAGCGCGACGGGATCGGTCGCCGCGTAGATCGACTCGTGCGGCGCCCGGCGGCGCGGGTTCACGTCGATCGGGCCCTCGTCGTAGATCACCTGGAAGGCGTCCGTGATGTGGAGCGCGACGCGGCTGCGGACGACCTCTTGTGCATAGAGGTGCGCGATCTGCGGCGAGGCGTTGTGCGCGTGAAACTCGTGCGGGTTCACGTTGCTGCCGTGCGTGATGTTCTTCATCGCGCCGGTGAAGCCGCAGATCGAGTGATCCTTCATCTGCGAGACGTTGAGGACGACCGTGGCCGACGTGAACGGCGTCACGTAGCGCGTCGCGACCCCGCCGACGGTGATCTTGTCCATCTCGGCCTCTTTGTTGAGGTGGACCGCGTAACGAATGCCCGCCGGCATCTCGGGCGCCGGCGCGAGAGTGTCCTTGTTGGTGACGCAGCGCGTGGCGTAGAGAAAATCGCGGTACTGCTCGAAGACGGTGATCTTCTCGGGCGGGACGCCGACGTCGATGACGGCGCGCGCGATCGCGGCGACGAGCTCGACGTTCGTCGCCATCTTCATCGTCTTGCGGCCGGCGATGCCGTTCGGCTTGATCGCGACCACGTCGTCGGGGTGCACGACGGTGGCGAAGGCCTCTCGCAAGGAGGCCTTGCCGGTGAGCGCAGTCATCGCGGCCTCGAGCATCGCCTGGGCGGCCTCGGGCTTCGGGTACGCGCCGTTGTCTTGCAGCGAGCCCGGGCGCGTCACGCGGACGACCTTGCCGGGCAGCGACAGCCGAGTGAAGCCGGCAGGCGGGCGGGCGGCCCAGCGGCGGCCCTCGGCGTCGGAGGTAGCGGGCGCGAGCGCGGCAGCACCGGAGGCGACCGCGGCGGCGCCGCCGATGAGCGAGCGGCGAGAGAGGCTGATTCGAGACACCGGCGCGATTCCTCGGTCAGCATCCTAGCGAAGCGGAGGGGCGCGTCCATTCGCATCCGCAGATGGCTTGTCGATCGCGCGCCCGGCTGGTAATCGAAGGTGCAACGTCATGATGGTACTCGCGCGCCTTTCGACGGTCGTCCTCGCCACGTCGCTCCTCGTTGCCGCTGCCGCCGGCTGTGACGATCGGCCGTTCCAAGAGCTCGAGCAACGCAAGGCCGCGGTCGCGAAGGCCGCCGTCTCCGCCGCTGCCGCCAAGGCCGCCCCCGCGGTCGCGCTCGACCCGACGGACCTCAAGCCGTTCAGCCCGCTCCCGAAGGAGTTCCCCTCGGAGGCCAACCCGATCACCGAGGCGAAGGTGACCCTTGGGCAACTGCTCTACCACGACAAGCGCCTGTCGCTCGCCCAGGACATCTCGTGCAACTCGTGCCACGACGTCGCACGCTACGGCGTCGACGGCGAGAAGACCTCGCCTGGGCACAAAGGCCACCGCGGCGACCGCAACTCGCCGACCGTCTACAACGCCGGCCACCATGTCGCGCAGTTCTGGGACGGCCGGGCCGCGACGTTCGAAGACCAGGCGAAGGGCCCGATCCTGAACCCTGGCGAGATGGCGATGCCGGACGAGAAGGCCGTGCTCGCGGTCGTCGAGTCGATCCCCGAGTACGTGACGCTCTTCAAGAAGGCCTTCCCGAGCGACAAGAAGGCGATCTCGTACGACAACCTCGCCAAGGCCATCGGCGCGTTCGAGCGCAAGCTCGTGACGCCCTCACGCTGGGACAGGTTCCTCGAGGGCGACGCGAAGGCGCTCACCGAGAAAGAGAAGCAAGGCTTCGCCGTGTTCACCAAGACCGGCTGCCCAGGCTGCCACGCGGGCCCGGCGGTTGGCGGAGGGTCGTTCCAGAAGCTGGGCCTCATCAAGCCTTACCCCGACCTGAAGGACGTCGGGCGCTTCAACGTGACGAAGGAAGAGGACGACCGCTTCAAGTTCCGCGTGCCGAGCCTCCGCAACGTCGACAAGACCGGGCCGTACTTCCACGACGGATCGATCGCGACGCTCGAGGAGGCCGTGAAGAAGATGGCCTGGCACCAGCTTGGCAAGGAGCTCAGCGCGACCGAGATCGACCTCGTGCTCGCCTTCTTGAAGTCGCTCACCGGCGAGCTCCCGGCCGAGCTCGTGAAGGTCCCGGAGCTCCCCGCGAGCACCGCCAAGACGCCGAAGCCGAAGACCTGAGCGAGCCGCGCCCCACGAGCGAATCCGCCATGAACCAACGAGCCTTTCTCTCCGAAGATGAGCTGCATCCGTCGATTCGCGAACAGGTCGCGAGCCACCATCGTGACACGGTGACGGAAGTCATGGCGGCGGTCGCGAAGCACGACGTGGTGGTGGTGGGCATGGGTCAAAACCCATTCCCGAGGCGTGCCCGCAAGGCGCTCACGAAGGCCGGAATTGCGCACGAGTACCTCGAATACGGCTCGTACCTGAGCGAGTGGCGGCGGCGGACCGCGCTCAAGATGTGGACGGGCTGGCCGACGCTGCCCATGATTTTTATCAAGGGCACGATGATCGGTGGCGCCCAAGATCTCGAGCGGCTGATCGCGTCCGGCGAGCTCGCGACGATGCTCGCGGCGCCGCGTTCGTAGCGACGAAGACCGAAAGGCGTACCGCCACCGCTGGCGGCCGCCAGGTCCGCGGTTGGCGGTCGCCAGGCTCCGCCGCCCCCCGAGCTCTCCAGGTCGGGACGCGATCAGCCCGAAATCTCGGCGAAAACGCTCCGCGCCGTGGCTGGCACGGACGTCGCTACGTCGGCGCGCATGGCGAATGACGAACGGCAGACGGGGCGTGCGGGTTGGGGGCGGCGCGTGGCGGGGACGGCCGCGTGGGTCGCCTTGCTGGGCGTGCTCGGGTGGCTCGGCGCACGGAGCGCGACGCGCCTCGAGCGCCCGGCGACGCTCGTGCTCCCGACGATCGATGCGGCCACCTTCCTCGCGCAGGTCGCCCCTGCGACGTCCGCTCCTCCGCCGTGCCCCGACGCCGAGCGGGTGCCAGGCGGTGTGCTCGCGGACGGGCGGGTGGTGCTGAACCGCGCGGGCGTGCGCGACCTGATGACGCTGCCCGGCGTCGGCGAGAAGCGGGCCCGAGGCATCGTCGCGCTGCGGACGCGGCTCGGTCGGTTCCGCAGCCTACGCGACCTGCTCAGGGTGAAGGGGCTCGGGCCTCGGCGGCTCCGCGCCTTGGAAGCGAAGTGTGTGCTCGACCCGCCGGACGAGGGGTCGGACACGCGCTCCTCGATCGGCGGCGTGGGCGACGCCGCGACGCGCCCGACGACCGAGCGCGGTGCTGCGCCGGCGGCCCACGGCCCGAGGAGGTCCGGGGCATGAGACCCTAGGCTCGCGTCAGCGCGCGGGCCATGGGGCGGCCGAGGGCCCGGGCTGCGCGGTGGCTGCGGGCACGGTCGACGACGACGAGCTAGGCGGCGTCGCCTTGAGCTTCATGTCGACGTCGACGACCACGGTCTGGCCGGCGATGAGCTCGACGGTTCGCGTCTCCTCCGGCGCGGACGGGTGGCGGAGGGTGACGGTGTGGCGACCCGGCTTCACCTCGATCGGCGTCGCCATCGGCGTCACGTCGATCGAGCGCCCATCGACGAACACTTCGGCCCACGGCCGGACGAGGACGCGCACGCGCCCCGGCTCGTCGACGATCCCTCGCGGCCCGGAGGCGGCGTCTCCTGCGCGCTCGTCGGAGCCTCGCCACCACAGCCCGACGGCGAGCACGAGGCCCGCCGCGAGGCCAACGGCTACGAGGGCCGGCGCACCGAGCGGGAGGCGGAGCGCCGTGCCTCGAGCGGCGTCGGCGTCGGCTGGGGCGGGCAGGCCTTCGGCGAGCCCTGCCTCCGCGAGCGCGCGGGAGACGAGCACGTCGCTCGGGAGCGAGGTCTCGCGGCGCAGCTCGCGCGCGAGTAACGAGGCGACGGTGGCGAGATCGGGCGGGCGCTCGTGCTGCCGCTTGGCGAGGCAGTCGAGCACGAGCCGCTCGAGCTGACGCGACACGGCGGGGTGCTCGCGCGAGGGCGGCGTGGGCGCGTGGTGGCGGATGCGCTGGCTGATGCCATCGCCATCGCCGACGAACGGTCCGCGCCCGGTGAGCATCGCGTACAGCACCACCCCGAGGAGGAAGACGTCGCTTCGAATCGTAGGCGGCTCGCCGAGGATCTGCTCGGGCGCCATGTGCGCCGGATCCGCGAGCTCGCTCGGGAAGGCCGACGCGCCGAGCGGATCGTGGAGGCACACCTGACCTTGCGCCGTCAGCTCGATGAGCCCGACGTGCAGCGCCCCGTGCGCGAGGTCGGCTCGATGAAGGGCGCCGAGGGCCGAGGCGATCTCGAGCGCGATCGCCACCGCCACGGGCGGCGGGAGCGCGCCGCTTCGCTCGAGGACCCGCGAGAGGCGATGGCCGCCCGCGTCGGCGACGACGACCAGCGGCTCGCCGCCGTCGCGCGCGAGCTCGACGAGGGTCGGCCACCCGCGGTGGCCGAGCGAGGCGAGGAGCTCGGCCTCGCGCTGGAGCGCGCGAGCGACGCCCGAGCGGTTCGTCAGCCCGGGCCGCGTCACCTTGACGAGCACGGGGAGCTCCCCCTCGCGACGCGCGCGCCAGGTGAGCGTGGCCGCGTCCTCGGAGGCGCGCTCCTCGATGCGGTAGGGACCGAGCGACTCAGGCTCCATCACGCGCTCGCGAGCAGCGATCGGCCCGTCATCTCGGCGGGCGCCTCGAGCCCGAGGAGCGCGAGAACGGTCGGCGCGACGTCGGCGAGTGAGCCGCCGGCGCGGAGCGTACCGTGTCCATCGGCCGCGAGGAGGAGCGGCACCGGGTTCGACGAGTGGGCGCCGAGGCGGCGACCGCGCTTGTCTTCATGGGCCTCGCAGCCACCATGATCGGCGGTGACGACGAGCGCACCCTCGGCCGACGCGACCGCCTCGGTAATTTGAGCGAGCGCACGATCGAGCGCCTCGAGCGCCTCGAGGCGCGCCGCGCGGTCGCCGGTGCCTGCGACGCGCTCCGCGTTGCCGAGGTGCACGAGGATGACATCGTGCGAGCCTGCGGCGATCGCGGTCGCGGCTCGCTCGGCGACACGCGCGACGTGCAGGGCTGGACGCTCGTCGGGACGCTCGATGAGGCGGGGCGCAGGGACGAGCTCAAGGTCGGCGCCGACCGGCAGCGTCGCGGCTCGACCGTCGAAGAAGGTGGTCACGTGGTCGCGGCGATCGGACTCGGCGATCCGCAGCTGGGTCAGGCCGGCGGCCGACAACGTGGCGCCGAGCGTTGCGGCGAGGGGCGGCGACGAGAACGCGGCGGGGAGCGAGAGGCCGTGCGACATCGGCACCAGCGTCGCGAGGTAGCGGTCGCGGAAAGCTCGCACCGGGTGGTGACGATCCATCAAGAGATCCTTCGTGACCTCGTCGGGCAGGTCGGCACGCGCGAGCAGCTGCGTCAGCTGCCGAAGCCCGTCGGGGCGGTGGTTCACGACGAGTCCACAGTCCTCTCCGGTCCACTCCCAAACAGGCGGGGAGTCCGAGAAATCGCAGAGAAAATCGCCGCGAAGGCCCGCGTACTCGCCGAGGCGCGTCGGCTCGACGAAGGCGTCGGTCTGCCCCTGCAGGTAGGCGAGGTTCAGCGCATCGAACGCGGATTCGGCGCGGGGCGCGAACGGTCCGAGCACCTTGTCACGGACGATCGCCTGGTACGCGAGGCTCACGCGGTCCCAGCGCCCGTCGATGTCCATCGCGTAGTGCCGACCGGCGAGTGTCCCGAGCTGGGCGCGCTTGCCCTCGAGGTGGAGCGAGAGCCGATCGAGCAGCGCGGCCGCGGCCTTCGGCGGGGTGTCGACGCCATCGAGGATCGCGTGCACGACGACCGGGACCTCGTGGAAGGCCGCGAGATCGACGAGCGCCAGCAGGTGCTCGAAGGCGCTGTGCACGCCGGCGGTGGAGAGCAGCCCGACGAGGTGCAGGGGCGCACCGTCGTAGACGGCGAGCTGATAGAGGGCGTCGAGCGTCGCGTTGCGGCCGAGCTTGCCCTGCGCCAGCGCCTCGTCGATCCGAACGCACGCGCTCGGCACGATGCGCCCGGCGCCGAGCGTGAGGTGCCCGGCCTCTCCGTTGCCGCGCGCGCCCTCGGGCAAGCCGACCTGCGAGCCGCTCGCGTCGAGGCTCGTCGCCGCGCCGCGCTCGAGGAGCCGCCGGTACGTCGGCATCGTTGCGCACGACACCAGGTTGTCCGGGCCCTCGTCCGCGAGCCCGACGCCGTCGAGCACGCACAGGACGAGAGGACGCGGACGCGGCTCGGGCATGGGAGTGCAAAGAGCGTATCACGTCGGGGCGGCGGACCGACCGGCCACCGGACGCGGCGCGACGCGGCGCTCGGAGGCGCGGCGGCTGATCGCGAGCCGCGCGAGCGCGTCGGCGCGCTCATTCAGCTCGACGCCCGCGTGACCGGGGACATAGCGCAGCTCGACCTCGCGCCCGACGAGCCGTCGCCGCAGCTCGGCGACGAGCTCGGTGTTGGCCTTCGCCTTCCAGCCTTGCTGCACGACGCCGATCGCGTAGCGGCTGTCGGTGTAGATGACGGCTGGCGTCTTCGGGTCGATCGCCTCGAGCGCGCGGAGCACCGCGGTGAGCTCGGCGACGTTGTTCGTCGCCTGCCCCAAAAACTCGGACACCTCGATGCGCTCGCCCTCGGTCACGACGACGACACCGAGCCCCGCCGGTCCCGGGTTGCCCGAGCACGCCCCGTCGCTGTAGGCGAGCGCGCTGCTCGGAGGCGGCTCGGTCGGAGGAGGAGCGGCGGCGGCCGCGCGGGCGGCGGTGGCGCGCGGCCCCGAGCTCGCGCCGCCCCGCACCTGACGCTTCGCGCCGTCACGCGCCGCTTCTTCGGCGGGGGCGCAGGTGTCATCGGGGAGCACGGTCGCATCGACGATCACGACGTTGGCCGCGACCGCGCGGTACAGCCTGCCGTCGCGCGGCTGGTAGCGGATCTCGACCCGCCCGCCGACCGTCGCGAGGCGTCCCGTCTCATCGACGCGCGCGTACACCGAGGTGCCGCGGACCTTCCCTCGCACCCACGGCATGGTCAGGGCGTCCGCGTCTGGATCGAGTCGATCGCGTGGACGGGCGCGTCGTCGCCGCCCATGAGTTCCTTCAGCGAGCCGAGCACGAGGCGGTGGCGCTCGAGCGTCGACTTGCCGGCGAAAGCGGCCGAGGCGACGGCGAGCTGGAAATGGCGGCCGTCGCCGCGCACCTCGACCTCGGCGCCGGGGAGGGCTCGCAGGATGGCTTCGCGGATCGAATCGTCGAGCGGCATGCGCGAGGGTGTACCTCAGCGCAGGCGCCTCGTCACGACGAGCGCGACGCCTAGCGGCAGATCACGTGGGCCTGGATGCCGGTCGCGTCGGCGAGCAGCGACTCGCGCTGCGCGGGGCCGATCCCGAGGCTCGCGAGCGCGGCCGGGACCTGACCGGGCTCGACCTCGTCGAACGCCGGGAAGCCGAGGTCGGTCGCGAGGCCGTCGGCGAGCGCGACGAGCGCCGCGAGCGGGTCGGGGTTGTTCGCGGGGCGGATGTCGTGGTGGTTCACGACGGCGTTCGCGAGCACCGCCGGCAGCTTCCAGCGGCTGCAGAGCCACTGCGTGGTGCGAGCGTGCATGGCGCGAATGGCGGGCCACAGCTCCTTCACGTCGACCGTGGGCGGAGGCGCGCTCACGGCCGACGCCGCGGCCCCCTGCGCGGCGCCCTCGGGATCGCCGTGGATCATGAGCGCAGCGGTGAGCCCGACGTCGTGCAAGAGCCCGGCGGTGAAGGCGACCTGCGGATCGACGCTCGAGACGTGGCGACTCGCGAGCTTGGCGAGGTGCGCGGTGGCGAGCGAGTGGGCCTGCACCTGCTCCATCGTGCGGAGGTACGCGCGCGTTCGAAACACCCGCATCTTGGTGCTCGCGACGAGGAACATCGGCCCGAGCGTGTCGTGGCCGAGGCGCGTTACCGCCTCGGCGAGCGAGGAGACCGGGGCGCCGCCGTTGTGCACGGGCGATTGCGCGACCTGGAGCACGCGCCCCGCAAAGAAGGGGTCGCGCTCGAGAAGCTGATGCGCCTCGGTCGGCTTGAATGGGCGGCGCGACAGCTCGACGAGGCGCGCGGCGACGTCGGCGAGCAGCGGCGGCTGATACGCCGACGACTGGAAGCGCTCGATGACGCGATTGCCGAGCTCGTCTCCGGCGTTCGACGTCGCTCCGGCGCCCGCGAGGAGCTGGTCGATGGAGGGCATGCCGCCCGTCGGCGCGGGAAATTTGGGGAGCATTGTCGTCCGGCGAGGTGCGACGCATCGCTCAGCGAGCGTGCCCCTCTGCTGCGCTCGTCGCTTACTGCGTCTCTGGGCCCCGGTCCAGTCTTCGGACGCATGTCCGCGGGCCCCGCGCTTTGGTCACGATCATGAGGGCGCGCTCGCCGAGGCAGGGGGACCGGTCGTGCTCGCCGCTGTCCGCTTCGAGGGACGGTCCGCGTGGCGTCCGCCTCCGGTGGGGATGCACCGTCCGTACGGTGCCCGACGTGAGCCTGTCAGGCGGCGTCGCCCTCACTCTTCGGGGCGTCGGCCTTGGCGGCGGGGAGCTTCTCGGGCTCGTCCTCTTCCCGCAAGCCCTTCTTGAAGTTTCGGATCCCCTCGCCGAGCCCCTTGCCGATGTCCGCGACGCGGCCGGCTCCGAAAAAGAGCAGTGCCACCACGAGGATGAGGATGAGCTCGGTGAAACCAATCCGTCCGCCAAACATGAGCCTCCGGGTCGCGGCGGAGCCGCGAGCGATCGTTTAAAGGAGTACCACCCGCCGCAGGGTCGCGCAATCGCGTCGGCACCGTGCTCGCTGGACGACGACGGGGCCCGTGCTTCTATCCTCCTCACATCGCCTGTATGTTCGGTCCCGTGACGAAGCACACGTCCTCCGCCCCGCGGGGCTCTCGCGTCGGCCTCGCCGTCATCGCCCTCTGCCTCGCCGTCCTCGGTGTCGGCTGCCCGTGCGCGCGCGGACCGGTAAACGCGAGCCCCGCGCTCCGCTGGTGGCTCTTTTCGAACTTCGGCGCGAGCAAGATCTGCCCCGAGATGGTGAAGCGCGGCGTCGGCCTGCGACTCCAGGATCGCGGGCCCGCGGTTGGCCGCTTCTTCCCGAACGGCTGCTCCGTCGACGTCGACAACCAGAACCAGCTCGTCACCGTCCACTTCACGGGCACGGGTTACGCGTACGCGCCGCTGAGCAAGCGGATCGGCTTCCAGTGCACGGCGTCGGTGCAGTACCGCCCGGACTTTTACCTCGGCGAGGACGACATCTACGTCTGGGGCAAGGTCAACCGCATCGTCGCGGGTCCGCGCTTCGAGCTCGGCTACGTCGAGAACGCCGCGGCGAACGTCGCCACCAGCATGACCCCGCTCGGCGCGCTCGCGAACGGTTTCGGCAACCAGATCGTCGCCGGCGAGCTCACGCGCGGCTTCACGGTGCTGCAGAGCTGGAGCACGGGGAGCAACAGCTTCGCGCTCGGCCTGCTCACGCCGCCGCAGCGCCCGTCGAGCCCGTACGACACCTCGAAGGACGCGAACTTCACCTTCGCGAACGAGGCCACCGAGGTGCAGGCGAACGAGCGCGACTACCTCGGCCCGTTCGAGGTGGTCGAGGGCGGGCAGCAGCTCGTCATGAAGATGTTCCTGCAGGGGCCGCCCGTCGATGTGATGGTGGTGCCGAAGACGGTCGGAGACGCATGGCGCGAGAGCTACCAGCTCGGGCGTCCGCTCGGCCCGCCGCCCGGCCCGGTCGTCGGTGGCGCGCCGCTGTCCCCGGGCCAGGAGGTCAAGGTCGCCTACCCGCTGCCGCCCGGGTCGTACTACGTGGTGATCGACAACACGGCGTACGCCGGCGCCGTCGCGCCTCCGCCGGTCTCGCTGCTCGATCCGCTCGGGGCCGCCGGCGTCGCTCGCCTGAGCTTCGTGGCACAGCTCGCCGACAGGTGAGGGTTCGCGCGGTCGTGTCGTCGCCGCTCAGCATTCGTCGCGCTCGCGAGGACGAGCTCCTCGACGTCGCCGCGATGGCCGCGAAGCTCCTCGCGATGCACCACGCGTTCGACGATGCGCGCTTCTTTCTCACCGAGCGGCCCGCCGAGGGCTACGCGCGGTGGTTCGCGCGAGAGCTGCCCCGAGAAGAGGTCGTGTTGCTCGTCGCCGAGCGGGAGGGCGCTCTCGTCGGCTATGCCTACGCGCGGCTCGAGGAGCGCGACTGGAACCAGCTCCTTGACGCGTGCGGCGCGCTCCACGATCTCTGGGTGGAGCCGGAGGCGCGGAGAGGCGGCGTCGCCGAAGCGCTCGTCTGCGCGGTGTTCGAGGCTCTCGTGGCGAAGGGCGCTCCGCGCGTCGTCCTTCACGCGGCCGCTGCCAACGAGGCGGCGCAGGCGCTCTTCGCGCGGCTCGGGTTTCGGCGGACGATGGTCGAGATGACGCGCGAGTTGCGCTGACGTCACTCAGTCTCGGCGTTGACGGCGAGGAGCGCGAAGCCAACCCCGACGACGGCGAGCGCGAGGACGAAGAACACGAAGCGGCGGAGCTCTCCCGTCTGTCCCGTGAGCGGCTTGACCGTCACGCCGCTGATGCCGTCGGAGCCATGCTCGAGCAGCACCGTCTGCTCCTCCTTCGTTCGGTTGAAGCGATCGCCGGCATCGCGCACGACGCGGACCGTCCCGAAGAACGCGCTCCCGACCGAGGTGATGAAGAGCGCCTTTCCACTCAACGGCCAGTCGCGAAACGACGCGAACAGCGGTCGCGCGTACGGGAGCCACGCGAGCGGAAGGAGCCCGATCAGCGCCGCTCCCCACACCCCGCTCGGCCGCGCGATCGCCATCGCGACGAAGAGCGCCGACACCAATGTCCCGACCTCGACGACGGCCGACTCGTAGAAGAACTGCGGCAGGTCGCCATCGGCGAGCCAGGTGAGCACGCCAAGCTGCCCCGGCACGGCGAGGGTGACGAGGAGCGCGCGTATGGGCTTCGCGTTCAAGCGGTAGCCTTTGACCAAGAAGAGCACGTAGACGACGACGGGGAGCCACGCCGTGACCAGCACGGGACCCAAGGTCCGCGCGTGGTAGAGCGCCGGCAGGCCCATCACCGGCAGCGCGAGGAGGTAGGCGAGGTGCACCCAACCGAGCCGGCGCGCAAACGAGGCGTCTTCGCCTCGCTCCGCGTGCAGCTCCGCGGTGTCGCTCTCGTGGATGGCCGACGTCCGCCGTTCGTGGGTCTCGCGGGCGCGGTCAGCGCTTCTTTTGCGCGCTCGCCTTTCGGCACGCCTCGCAGACGCCATAGATCTCGTGCTTGTGCGACTCGATCTCGAAGCCGAGGCGCCGCGCGAGGCGCTCCTGGAGCCCCTCGATCTCCTCGTCGTGGAACTCGGTGATGCGACGGCACTCGAGGCAGATCAAGTGGTCGTGGTGATGGTCGGCCTCGCCGTCGATCGCGACTTCGTAGCGGGTCGGGCCGTCCCCGAAGTCATGCTCGGTCGCGAGCCCGCACTCGGTGAAGAGCTTGAGCGTCCGGTACACGGTCGCGTAGCCGATGCGCGGATCGTTCGTGCGCGCGCGGACGAGCAGCTCCTCGATGGTGATGTGGCGAGGCCCACCGAAGAATGCGTCGGCGATCGTGCGCCGCTGCCCCGTCGAGCGCAGGCCCTTCTTCGACATGTACGCCTCGAGCCGCGCGTGGAGCGCGTCGTGTGCGATCGGGGCCCCCATGACGTTCCGGCACCCTGCTGTCTCTCGCTCCGCCGGTCAAGCGTCGAAGTTGGCCGGATCCGCGCGAGGTTGATAACGGCCGGACGAGCCGATGCCTCGTCGCCGTGTCCTCCGCGCCGCCCTCGCCACCGCCGTGGTGCTCGCCGGGATCGGCGGCGACGCGCGCGGGCTCGTCGAGGAGGGAGGCGCGCTCGCGAGTCGGCTGGGACACCACGTCCCCGGGCCGCCGGCGCAGAGTCTCGAGCCGACGATGGCCTCGCTCGGGGCGACGCTCACCGCAGCCGCGCGGCCCGAGCCTTTCCTCGGCGCGCCCCCGGGAGATCCGCGCGACGGGGAACCGTCCGCGAGCGACGATGCGGCCGCTCCGGTCGCGCCCGACGAGCCGGTGGTCGCAGAGCCGACCGAACCCGCGGAGCCCGAGGGCGGGCCGGTGCTCGTCAGCATCGGCCGCGAGACCTGGGTGCTCGCGGAGCCGCGCTGGGAGGCGAAAAAGCTCGGCTATTTGCGAGCGGGGGCGGTGGTGCCGCGCGCCGCAAAGATCGCGACGAGGCGCGATTGCCGCGGCGGTTGGTACCGCATCGAGCCCGAGGGGTTCGTCTGCGCGGGCGCGCGCGCGACCGTCGACCGGGAGCACCCGGCGGCGCGGCTCAGTCAGCGTCGCCCCGACACGACGGGCTTGCCCTACTTGTACGCGCTGACGCGCTATCCGACGCCGCCGCTCTACGCGCGCATGCCGACCGAGGAGCAACAGCGCTCGGTCGAGGGCGACCTCGAGTCGCACCTCCGCAACGCCCGCGCGGCCGCGACGAAGCCCGAGTACGTCGCGCCGCCCGAGCCGGAGCCGCTCCCGCCCGAGCTCGCCGACGGGCGCCTGCTCCCCTCGGTCAACGGCGAGGCGCGCGGACCTGAGCAGCTGGTCCTCGGGCACGCGAAGAAGCGCTCGGGCTGGGCGATGCTCGGCACCTACGAGTCGGGCGGTCGGCGCTTCGGGCTCACCACCGAGCTCGCGCTCGTGCCGCTCGATCGCACGCGCGTCGTCCGGCCCTCGAGCTTCCGCGGAGTCGAGCTCTCGGACGAGTACGGCCTGCCGCTCGCGGTGACGCGCGCGCGGTCGACGAAGCGCTATCAGCTCGACTCGGCCGGCGGGCTCAGCGCGCTCGCGCCGTTCGGTTCCCGCGAGGCGGTGCCGCTCACCGGCCGCGAACATCGTGCGCGCGAGGGGCTCTTGCTCGAGACGCGCGACGGGACGTGGGTGCGCGCCGATCAGGTCACCCCGATCGAGCGCTACCGCGAGCTGCCTCGCTTCGCGCGGCGCGGCGTGAAGTGGCTCGACGTGTCGCTCCTGCGACAGACGCTCGTCGCCTACGAGGGCGCGCGGCCCGTGTACGCGACGCTGGTGTCGAGCGGCAAGGACGGGGTCAAGGACCACAAGGACAGCCACGCCACCATCCAGGGGACGTTCCTCGTGCACACGAAGCACCTCAGCGTCACCATGGACAGCGACGACGAGGAGGACGAGTTCGATCTCCGAGACGTGCCGTACGTCCAGTATTTCAAGGAGGGCTACGCGCTCCACGCGGCCTACTGGCACGACGACTTCGGCACGCCGCGCAGTCACGGCTGCGTGAACCTCGCGCCGCTCGACGCCGCCTGGCTCTTCGGCTGGACGACCCCCGGGGTCCCCGAAGGCTGGCACGCCGCGATGTCCCTCAAGGCAGGGACGATCGTGCACATTCATCCTTGATCTGGGGGCGGTCCCGGGGCCATATCCCGGCATGGACCGCCTTTCGTTCGAGAAGCTGATCGCCATCGACGAGCACCTCTCCGAAGAGGAGCGCATGATCCGCGACGAGGTGCGTCGCTTCGTCCGCGAGCGCTACCTGCCCCGGGCCGGCGAGCTGTTCGCGAAGGAGCAGTTCCCGACCGACCTCATCCCGGCGATCGGGGAGCTCGGTCTGCTGGGCGGCAGCATCCAGGGCTTCGGCTGCGCCGGGATGAACCAGGTGATGTACGGCCTGGCGATGCAGGAGCTCGAGTACGGCGACAGCGGCCTCCGGAGCTTCGCGAGCGTGCAGGGCTCGCTCGTGATGTGGCCAATCTCGAAGTTCGGCTCCGAGGAGCAGAAGGAGCGCTTCCTCCCGAGGATGGCGACCGGCGAGCTCATCGGCTGCTTCGGCCTGACCGAGCCCGACGCCGGCTCCGACCCGGGCTCGATGCAGACGCGGGCGCGCAGAGACGGCGACCACTACGTGCTGAACGGCACGAAGATGTGGATCACCAACTCGCCGCTCGCGCAGGTGGCGCTGGTCTGGGCGAAGGTCGACGACGGCGGCGCCGAGTCGATCCGCGGCTTCCTCGTCGAGCGCGGCATGCCCGGCTTCGAGACGCCGACGGTGCACGGCAAGATGAGCCTGCGCGCGAGCTCGACCGGCGAGATCGTGTGCAGCGACGTGCGCGTCCCGTCGGCGAACATGCTGCCCGGCGTGCAGGGGCTACGCGGGCCCTTGTCCTGCCTGACGACGGCGCGCTTCGGGATCGCCTGTGGGGCGCTCGGGGCCGCGCGGGCCTGCCTCGACTCGGCGATCGACTACTCGTGCGAGCGCTTGATGTTCGGCAAGCCCATCGCCGGCAAGCAGCTCATCCAGAAGCAGCTCGCCGACATGGCGACCGACATCGCGACGGGCATGCTCACCTGGCTTCACTTCGCGCGCATGAAGGACAAGCACGGGCAGATCACGCCGGTGCAGGTCTCACTCTGCAAGCGCAACAACTGTAAGGTCGCGCTCGAGGCGGCCCGCGTCTCGCGCAGCATCCTCGGCGGCAACGGCATCCTGCTCGAGTACCCGGCGATCCGCCACATGCTGAACCTCGAGAGTGTGTACACCTACGAGGGCACCAACGAGGTGCATGAGTTGATTTTGGGCAATGCCCTCACCGGCCACAACGCCTTTTAACGCGGCGGAGTGACGCCGAGCTCGGCGTTGCTACCTGCGGTGCGATGCTCACGTACATTTGTACGTTCCGCTTCGCTCCTCGTCAGCGCCTTGATCTCGCCGCCCCTCGCCGCGTTAGCGCCGTGGGAGGGACGACGCTGCGCGCCCTCCTCGTCGCGCGCCTAGGCCGCGCCGCTCCTCTTCGCGAGCTCTACGCGAGGGAAGCTCCTCGTCAGCGCCTTGATCTCGCCGCCCCTCGCCGCGTGAAAGCATGACGAGGGAATTGCCGCTGCGCGCCCTCCTCGTCGCGCGTCTAGGCCACGACGCTCCTCTTCGCGAGCTCTGCGCGGCGAAGCGACGCCGAGCGAGGTGTCGCGAACTCGGCCCATTGTCGGTGCCAGCGTGGAGGCGTCGCGCCGCCTCAGCGCGTTAGGGCAACTCGACCACCCAACCCTGGATGATCTTCCCGTTGTTGTCGCCCCCGGCCTCGTCGACGAGCTCATCGCCAAGGCCCTGCTTCGTCAGGTACTGCGCGATGGTATTCTCGTCGACACTCCAGCTCGAAGCGGGCGCGAACGGGGCTGTGTTCGTGTATCGAGCTGTCTTCGAATACCGGATTCCACCCAGCGACACGGGAGCGGTCTCATACCCCGGGAAGTAGCCCGCGGCGCTGCCTATTGCCATCGTTGACGTCGCATTGATGATCGGGGCGAGGCCGGTCTGGGCGCCTTGAAGAACACCATCCAAGTACGCTCGACCCGAACCATCCCCATCGTAGACCATTGCGAAGTGATGCCAGCCCGTGTCGAGCGCCGGAATGGGGCTGGTTTTGATCGACATGTTCCACGGCCCGGAGGTGTCATTGTACGTGTAGGCGTACAGCTTTCGTTCGTAGCTAACAATCGGACGAATCGCATACGCGGCGTAGTTCTCGTTCATGTCGAAAAGATGGCCATAGGTCGGATGGCTGGGATCGGAGGTCGCGTACAGCCCGTGAATTCGCACCCAGAATTCAAATGTCCACGGCCCTGACCCTCGCGCGAAGCCGGAATTGTTCACCGCAATTCGCGAGTGCTTCATGACAGAGCGCATGGCGAATAACGGCGCAGCGGAGCACACCTCGCACGCGCCCGCCTGGCAGACCTTGCCTGCGGCGCACTGGGTGTTGCACGCGCCGCAGTTCGAGGGATCGTTCTTCGTGTCGACGCAGACGTCGTTCGAGTTCGCGTCCTTGCACTGCTTCAGGTTCGCTCCGCACGTCGTCGCGCACTTGCCGAGGGAGCACACCTCACCCTTGCCG
>VGRJ01000032.1 GCA_016875405.1 Deltaproteobacteria bacterium
GAAAGGAAGGCGGAGGTTGCGAAGTCCATTCATAGGGCGAGGTTACTATCGCACCAACTTGCGCCTGTGGGAAAGTGGGCACCACAGCTTCGGAGGCATTCGGCGACGCCCCACGACCTCGAGAGGCCCTTCGGATCGGCAGACGACGCGATCGACGTTCGGGTTGTGGCGCCCGGGTCGCGGAGGCTTCGCCGCGGGTCAGCTCTCGGACGGTGCCTTCGCCCCCTCGAGCGCCTTCTTCCAGCGCTTGGCCTTCGCGCCGACCTTGCGGCTGCGGGTCTGCTTCGCGGCGAGCTTCTTCTCGAGGTTCTGGGTCTTGCGCGTCGGGCGGTACATAGGGCCGAGCATCTTCTTCTAACGGCGGAGGTCGAGGCAAGTCCATTCCGCTCGCCCGACGGTTCCTGCACACCCCTCGCCCGCTGAAGCACCCGTCGCGCCGCGAAACGCGATGGGTGTCGGGCGGTTCAATGGGAGGAGCCGCGAGCGCTTGAGACGCGCCCTTCGCTTGTCCACGCGGACGAAACGCGCGAGTCTCAACAGACCATGCGTTCGAGGCTTTTCATCGCGCTTCTGGGGCTCGCCGCGTGCGAGAGCCGCACACCCAGCCTCGAGGAGGCCCCGCCGCCTGACCCCCAGGCGGCTGCGGAGGCCGCGCCCGTCGAGTTCGCAGCCACACCTCCTCGAGAGGCCCCTCCGAAGGTGGCCCCGACGGACGTGCGGACGCCGGAGTGGCCCGCCGAGCGGGATGAGTTCGCGCGGAGCCGCTTGACCGATGCCGCGCGGGTCGAGGTGGATCGCTCTCCGCTGCCCGCGCTCGTCGTCGCCGAGACGAAGCTCCTCGCCTCGACGGTCGTGACGACCGGGCCGCACTGGTACTCGGCGACCTCGCGCGACGGCGGCCTGACGACGACGCTTCACGGCACGCGCCTCGCGCACCAGCACGCGCACATCCCGCCCGCGAGCGGACGCTCGGCGGTTCGCGGCCAGCCGGCGTTCGTGACCGAGAACGAGGGGATCGTGAGCGCCGCTTGGGTCGAAGGCGGCGTGGCCTACGCCCTCGACGTCGAGTGCCGCGACCGGGACGACGCGCGGTGCCACGGCGAGGGGTTCGTCGTCGGCCTCGCCTCGCGGCTGGTCTTCGTGGGTGGGCATGGGGGTGCGCGATGAACGTGCGTCGAGCGTTCGCTCGCGGTGCCCGGTCCGCTCGACTCGTGGGCGTGATCGCCTTCGGCCTCGCGCAGATGGCAAGCCCGCGCGCGGAGGCGCAGACGTTTTCGTTCCATCCGCCGGGCGACCTCGTCCCAGGGTCGGGAGAGGGTCGCGTCGACGACGTCGTCTACGTGCCCGGCATGCTCTTCCCGATCGATGGCAGGGCGTACTCGAACTCCCAAGTGTACGGCAACGGCGGCCTCTACGGACCAGGCGGCGGGCAGTGCGACGAGGTGAACTTCAGCTACCCCTGGCGCGACAACTACTGCGAAAAGCGGAGCTGGGACATGCCGCTCTGCCCCGCGGGGATTGGCCACCAAGGCCAGGACATCCGCGCCGAGACGTGCACGAAGGACCTTCATTGGGCCGTGGCTTCGGTCGACGGCACGATCACGAGCATCGGCAGCTACAGCGTCTATCTCACCTCGGCCGACGGAACGCGGCACGACTACCTCCACATGGACAGCGTGCAGGTCGCGGTGGGCCAGAAGGTCAAGCGCGGCGACAAGGTCGGGCGCGTCTCGAACAACTTCGGCGGGACCGCGACCACGGTGCACCTTCACTTCAATCTGAGACAAAACGTGGCGGGTCTGGGGCTCGTCTACGTGCCGCCGTACACCTCGCTCGTGGCGTCGTACGCGCTCGACAAGGCGGCGCCGCCGCCCCGCGGCACGCTGGAGGTCGCCGATTGCGACTGGCTCGGCGGCTGGGCGCTTGACCCGGAGACCCCCGACAGCGCCGTCTCGGTCGAGCTGCGCATCGATGGCGCGGAGGCGACGCAGGAGCAGCGCGTCACGGCCGCTCGGCCGCGCGAGGACCTCTGCGAGACCCTCGGCTCGTGCGACCACGCCTTCGAGGCCGCGACGCCGCTCTCGCTCCACGATGGCGCACCGCACGAACTCCGGGCAGACATCGTCGACCCGATGAACGGCGAGCGCCACGAGCTGCTCGAGAGCCCGGCGACGCTCACGTGCGGCCCGATCGTCCCGCGCGGCGTGAGGCGGCCGCTCGACTCCGCGGCGCGAAAAGCGTGGAAGCTCTCGCGCTTCTGGGACGGGCTGCCGGCCGACGCGAGCGACCTCGCCGTGGGTGATGCGCTCCCGGCCGAGCCGAGCGCCTTCGTCGATCCGAGCGACCCCTCGCGGCTGTGGATCGTCGACGGCGAGCGCCGACGCGAGCTCCCCGCGAGCCGCGCGCTCGCCTGGCACCTCGAGGTGTCGAGCCTCTCGACGGCGGACGCCGCGACGCTCACGCTGCCGGTGGGTCTGCCGCTGCGCGAGCGGCCTATGCTTACGGAAGTGAGCGGCGCGAGCTTCCTCATCGACGATACCGAAGAGAAGCCTTCGGTCGTCGCGACGACGACCGGAGGAGGCGCGACCTCGGAGACCGCGAGCTGCACGGTCGGAGGAGCTCGGAGCCTCACGCCCGCCGCGCTGGTCGGGCTCGCGGGTGTGCTCGCGCTCGCGCGGGCGCGACGAAGCCGTCCTCGGTCTCGGTGAAGCCGAGCGCGAGGAGGACAGACGCGACCTCATCCTCGCTTCGACCGAGGCTCGCCGCGAGCTCGGCGCCTCCGCGGATCGGTCCGGCGGGGACGAGACCATCGAGCTCTTCGAGCAAGGCCTCGACGGCGTCGACGCGCATCGCGAGCGGACCGAGCTCCAGGTAGCCGCACGCGAGGTAGGTCGACGACGCGACCTTCGCGTCGCGACGCACCGCGACCGCGCCCCCTTCGAGACGCACCGGCGGTCGCCGCGCGACGAACGCCCCGACGAGCGCGAGGCGCGTCCGCACCGCGCGCGCATCGGCAAGTGCGGGCACGTACACCGCGCGACGACCGATCGTCACGCCCCGCTCGAGGAGGCGACCGCGCGCCTCGTCGGAGAGCTGCTCTAAGACCGGACGGGCGTCCGCGAGCGCGAGGGTCCCGAGCCCGCGGGAGAGTTGATGGAGGAGGCCGCGCGTCGCGGCATCGACAGGAGCCGGACGCTCGGGATCGAGCGGCGCGAGCAAGCTCGTGACGAGGTCGCGCGCGTGAGCGCGGAGCCTGCGAAGGAGCAGGAGCGCGCGGCCCTGCGGGACCTCGCGACCGAGCGCGAGCTTCACCTCGGGGTGAACGAGCTCGCGGCCACGAACGAGCTCTGCGACGCGCTCGCCGTCGAACGAGATCGCCCCCGCCTCGTCGACGACGAGCGCCTCGAAGGGCGCCGCGACGACCGCATCGACCCAGCGCCCGAGCTCGGCGTCGTCGCCCTCGAGGGCATGGCTCGGGACCGCACCGCGGAGCTGGGCGAGCATCGCGAAGGGCCCGCTCGCGGCCCGGGCCGCCTCGATCACCTGAGGGCGCGTCTCGACGCCGCGGCTCGCCGGCCGATGAGCCCTGCGGCGGCGCTGCGCGCGATCGACGAAGCGCTCGATGAGCCGCTGGTGGAGAGCGTCGCTAATCGCGTCCTCGGCCTGCTCCGTCCGGCGCTGCCAGCGCTCTGGATGATCAAGCCACGAGCCGCGGTTTGCGACGTAGCGCCAGGTTCGCACGAGCTCGAGGCGCATGATGAGGGTGTCGATGTCGCCCTCGGCCGTCTCGAGGCGGCGCACGTGGCGCTCCATCCCATCGTCCGAGAGGCGACCGCCCCCCGCCACGAGCGCGAGGAAGATCTCGGCGAGGAGACTCGCGTGGTGCTCGGGCAGCAACCTCCGAAAGTCGGGGATCTCGCACACCGCCCAGGCCAACCGAAGGAGCTCCGGGTCGCCGAGGAGCGGCCGCACCTCGGCGTGTTGCGTGAGCGCCTTCAGCGCGGCGGCGTCCTCGGCGTGCTCGACCAGCGACAACCACCTCGATCGCGGGCGCTCGTCGAGCGACGCCTGCAGCGACGCGAGCGAGGCGAAATCGAGCGCCGAGTTGCGCCACACGAGCCGACGAATCGCCGGGAAGCGGTGGTTCTCGACAGCGAAGACAACGTCGGCTCCCAGCTCGAGCGGCGCGAGAGTCCCGAAGCTGCCATCGCGAACGTGGCGTCCGGCGCGCCCCGCGATCTGCCCGACCTCGGTCGGCGCGAGCGGTCGAGCGTGACGCCCATCGAAGCGCGTGAGGGAGGCGAAGGCCACGTGATCGAGATCAAGATTGAGCCCCATGCCGATCGCGTCGGTGGCGACCAGGTAGTCGACCTCGCCGGCCTGGTACATCGCGACCTGAGCGTTGCGCGTGCGCGGCGACAGCGCCCCGAGCACGACCGCCGCGCCGCCGCGCCGACCACGGAGTCGATCGGCGAGCTCGTAGACCTCGCGCGCCGAGAACGCGATGAGGGCGCTCCGCGGGGGGAGCGACGCGAGGTTGACCGCTCCGCGAGCGGTGAGGCGCGAGAAGCGCGGATGGCGCCGGTGCTCCGCGACCGGGACGAGATCCACGAGCGCGTCGCGCATCGTGTCGGACCCGAGGAACCACGTCTCGGAGCGGCCGCGCGCGTGGAGCAGCCGGTCGGTGAAGACGTGCCCACGCTGTGGGTGCGCGCACAGCTGGATCTCGTCGACGGCGAGGAAGTCGACCTCGAGGTCGAGCGGCATCGCCTCGACCGTCGCGATCCAGTACCGGGGTCGCGGCGGCACGCGCTTCTCCTCGCCGGTCACGAGCGCAACCTCGAGCTCGCCGACGATCGACGAGACGCGGTCGTACACCTCGCGCGCGAGCAGCCTGAGCGGCAGGCCGATCATTCCGGTGCGGTGCTCGAGCATGCGCGCGATCGCGCGATGCGTCTTGCCGGTGTTGGTCGGGCCGAGGAGCGCCGCCACCGAAGAGCCGAAGACCGCGGACATCGCCAGTCAAGCATAGCGGCCCGGTGGCGTCGGCGCAGGTACGAGCCGTATACTCGCGGACGATGGTGCGGCGGCCTTCGTTCGATCCTGGGTCGGGGGCGCATCCTCCGACGCGCGCCGAGCCCCCGCGCATCGCATTTCCTCGCCCCATGGAGGGCGATCTCGAAGACGTCGAGGTCGCGCTCTCGGCTGGGCGCGCGCTCTGGGAGAGCGGCGACGAGGTCGAGGCGCTCCGGTGGTTGCGCCGCGCGGCAGGCACGGCCGCGGACCGCGACGCCGACGATCGCGCGCTCGCGCTCTTCAAGGTCGCAGCCGAGATCGCGAGCGAGCTCGATGCCCGGAAGCGTGCCCGCTCGAGCAGCGCCGCCTCGACGCCGGACGCGCCAGGCGCCGCACGAGGCAGTCACCCCGCGCCTCCCCCGAGGCCCGGTCGCGACAGCTCGATCGTTCCGCCGCTCCCGCCCGCGACCACGGTGCTCGAGGTGCCGCGCTACCGCGGAGCCCGAGGCGGAGACGAGGGCGAGGAGGACACGTTCATCCGCCCCGAGACGGCGCTCCGGAGAGCCCTGCTCGCGATCGATCCTGGGTATGCCCAGCGCATCGACTACTCGCCCGACGATGGTCCCGACGACGGGCCGCCGGCGTCCCGGCCTCGGAGCTCCGCTCGCTCGAGCCGCGAGGACTCGTGGTCGACACCGCGGCGCCCGCTCGACTCGACCACCGCCGTCGGGCCCGCGTCCGACGAGGCACCGGCGCGTGACTCGGACACGATGGCACTCGTCGAGGCCGACACCGAGCGCCCGTCGAGCGCGCCAGGCACCTCGTCCGCGATCCCGGGCGCGCTCCTCGCGCTGCGCGTCGCGGTGCTACCCATCCCCGAGGAGCGCGACGTCCGGCTCGTGTTCCTCACCTCCGACGCGGCGCCACCACCCGGCGTGATCGTCGCGACGCTCGTGCCCGCGACCGAGGAGGACGCCCGGCGCCTCGCGGCCGTCTACGCGAACACCGACGCGAAGCTGTGACGCTGGCCTGAGCTTTGCCACGCAGACGCGACGGGCTACACTCGGTTAGCTAGCTTGTGATCGCCGTGCATCGCCGCTCCCACCCTCGGTTCGCCCTCGCGCTCGTCGCCGCGGTGCTCGTCCACGGGGCGTGCAGTGACAAGGGCGCGGAACGGTCGGTCTGCGTCCCCGGTCGTACGAATCTCTGCGCGTGCTCGGGCACCAAGGCAAAGGGCGTGCAGAGCTGCCTCGCGGACGGCTCGGGCTACAGCGCCTGCGAGGGCTGTGAGACGCCGATAAACGACGGCGGCTTCACCGAGGTCTCCGAGCAGACGGGATTGAGCTTCCGACAGTCGGTGCCGTTCGATCCGCCGACGAACTGCATCACGAAGCTCGCCTGCCAGCTCAACGTGATCACGGGCGGAGCGGCGGTCGGCGACTACGACAACGACGGCTTCCCGGACCTGTTCGTGACGACGGCGATGAGCTCGCCGATCCTCTTTCGAAACGCGGGCGACGGCACCTTCGACGACGTGACGAAGGCCGCGGGACTCGAGCGCTTCCACAGCACCAACGGCGCAGTCTGGCTCGACCTCGAGAACGACGGTGACCTCGACCTGTTCGTCAACACGGTCGGGGAAGACAGGTATTACCTTTACGTCAACGACGGCTCAGGACACTTCACCGAAGACGCGATCACGCGCGGCGTCGCGATGGACGACGGGATCGTGAAGGCCGGGACCAGCGTAGCCACCGGTGACTACAACCGCGACGGCTACCTCGATCTCCACGTCGCCGAATGGGGGCCGAAGGGGAGCGGCGACTACGGCTTCCTCGACCCGAAGCGCCCCGGGCGCTCGCGCCTCTTTCGGAACCTCGGCGCCGCGAAGGCGGGTCATTTCGAGGACGTAACCTCACAGGTCGGCGCGTCGCTCGACCGTCTCCAACCCACCGGCGAATACGAGAGCGTCTTCAGCTACTCGACGGCGATCGTCGACTTCGATGGCGACGACTGGCCCGATCTCGCGGTCGCAGGCGACTACAGGACGAGCAAGTTTTTCTGGAACAACAAGGGAATCTTCGCCGAGGCCGGAAAGTCGTCTGGGCTCGCCAAGGACGTCTTCGGCATGGGCTCGGCCATCGCGGACCTCGACGGCGACGGCCGGCTCGACTGGCTCGTGACATCGATCTCCGACGGACCGACCTGCGTGCACAACATCTGCAACAGCGGCGAGATCGGCAATCACTTCTATCGCAACCTCGGCGGCCGCCAGTTCTCGGACTCGCTCAGCGTGCCGCTCACCATCAACGCGGGCTACTGGGCCTGGGGCGCAGAGTTCTTCGACTACGACAACGACGGCGATCTCGACCTCGCCGTGACGAACGGCACCGACTACCCGTTCACGACCAAGGGCGATTTTTTCACCCGCGATCCGATGCGCTTCTGGCGCAACGACGGGACGGCGATGGTCGAGACCTCGGCGACGCTCGGGCTCGTCGACACGCGCTCCGGGAAGGCGCTCGTCACCTTCGACTACGATCGCGACGGCGATCTCGACCTGTTCATCTCGAACAATCAGGAGATGCCGCTGCTCTTCCGCAACGACTCGTCGAACAACGACTGGCTGCGGGTGAGAGTGCTCACGAAGAATGGACGCGAAGCGATCGGCGCGCGCGTGATCGTGACGCCCACGGCCGGCGGTCCGCCGCGGCTCGCGGTGATCGGCACTGGCAGCAACTTCCTCAGCCAGAGCGAATCAACGGCGCACTTCGGCCTCGGTAAGAAGGGCGGGCAGCCCGTCGCCGAGGTTCGGGTCCACTGGCACGACACGGGCGCAGACAAAGTCCTCACGAACGTCGAGCGCAACCAGGTGCTCGTCGTGAAGCCCGACTGAGACGCGAACGCGCTCGAGGAGTGGGCGTCAAACGGACTCGACGTCAGAGGCTCGTCCAGCTCGAGCGCGGCAGCGACGTGCTCGACCCCGGCGTCTGGCCAGAGAGAATGTAGAGCGCGCGGCGGTTGGCTTGCTCGTCGGTCTCGTCCGGCGTCGGCTTCGCGAGGACGTCCTCCCCGAAGCCTTGGTAGAAGATCGGGAGCCGGAGGCCGTTCTTGCGGTACCAGCCTGCGATCGCGCGCGCGCGGTTCTGCGAGAGCGTTCGGTTCGACTCCTTCGAACCGACGGTGTCGGTGTAGCCCGCGACGTAGAGGCGCATCTCGATGAGCTTGCCGTACTTGTCGAGCGCCTCCTTGATGAGGCCGAGCGTCTTCTTCAGCTTTGGCTCCTCGGTCGCGCGGATGTCCCACTTGCCGCTCTCGAACTCGACCTCCTCGTGCGGGATGTCGACGCGGAACGGGCTCAGCCGGATCCCCTTCCAGAAACCGGCGACGTCGGTCACCTTGAAGTCCATGTAGAGGATCTCGGCGCCAGGATCGTCCCAGGTGAAGGGGATGGGCGCGCCGCCGGGCGCGCCGCCGAGCTTTCGCTCGACCGTCTTCAGCTTCTGACCGTCCTTGCCGAAGAGCTCGAGGCTCGCGCTCTGCACCGGGTTGTTCGAGCGAAACGCGAGCGTGCGCTTCTCGAGGTTCACGTCCTCGGGCTGCAGCTCGAGCTTCAGTTTGTCGACGCGCGTCAGCGAGAACTTCATATCGAACGCCGTTTTGCCGCCGTTCGCGAACGTCGCATCGAAGTGCGCGCTGTAGCTGTACTCGCCGAAGGGTTGGCTCACCGCGAGGAGCTTGCGGGCGCCGGCGCCGATGGTGCCCGACGAGAGGCTCGACGTCGGTCCATCTTGCCGCTCGAGGCGGATCGTGACGCTCGAGACGGCCTCCGGCGGCTCGAGCACGATCTGCGGCTGCTTGTCGCCGGAGACGAGCGACTCGAAGTGCACGCCGAGGCGCGCCTCCTCACCCGCGAGGGCATCGCTGCTCGCAAGGCCGAGCCCGAGCCCGAGCCCGAGGAGCCATCGTGCGCCATGAAGCCGTGCGTGTCGTGTCATCTCGTTCTGCTCCGTTCGCGGATAGTCTCCGATCGACCCGCACCTCACAAGGGCGGAGAGCACGATCGCGACTGCGGCTCGCGCGAGGTCGTTGTACGAGAGCTTGCCGTGTCGTCGCTCCGTCGTCTCGCCCTCTTCGCGCTCGCGTCGCTCGTCCTCGGCGGCTGCCGCGAGGGCGCGACCAGCCATGACGCCGCTCCTCCGGTCGCGCCGACCTTGAGCGCGAGCTCCCTGGCCGCGAGCACCGCGACATCGTCCAGCCCGACCACCACGGCGACCGCCGACGCCGAGCCGAGGAGCCCGACGTTCGCGTCGGCGCCGCTCTTCGACGAGGCCCGTCAGGTCGAGGTCGTGATCGCGGGAGGCACCGTGATCGACGGCACCGGGGCGAGAGGGGCGCGCGCCGACGTGGTGATCGACGACGGGCGGATCGTTCACGTCGGACCGGTGGGGCCGCGAGTCGAGGCGCGTCGGCGAGTCGACGCGACCGGGCTCGTGGTCGCGCCGGGGTTCATCGATCTGCATGCCCACGGCGAGCCCGAGGGCGCGAGTCGCAACTACCTCGCGATGGGCGTGACCACGATCTGCGTCGGGCAAGATGGTCGCAGCGTGACGGATTCGCCGATGCGCAAGCTCGCAGGAGTGCTTGGCAAAAAGCAGCTCGCGGTCAACGTGGTGCCGTTCGTCGGTCACGCGACCGTGCGCGAGCTCGAGGGCGTCAACCTCAAGGAGCAGCCGAGCCCGCGAGAGCTCGAGCGGATGACGAAGCGGGTCGAGCGGGAGCTCGCAGACGGCGCCTTCGGACTGACCACCGGGCTCGAGTATTTGCCGGGAGCCCGCGCGCCCAAGGAAGAGCTCATCGCCCTTGCGCGCCCGGTCGCCGCAGCCGACGGCCTCGTGATGAGTCACCTTCGCAGCGAGGACGACGACGCCATCGACGCCGCGCTCGACGAGCTCCTCGCGCAGGGAAAAGAAGGCGGGGCGCGGGTGCACGTCTCGCACCTCAAGATCGTGTACGGCAAGGGCGTTGCGCGCGCCGAGAAGCTCCTTCAGAGGCTCGACGAGGCACGTACCCGAGGCGTGCGAATCACCGCGGACCTTTACCCCTACGAGGCGAGCTACACGACCATCGGCATCGTGTTCCCGGCCTACGCCAAACCGCCGCACTCCTACGCGCGGGTGCGGCGCGAGCGCCGCGACGAGCTCGCCGGCTACCTGCGCGAACGCATCTCGCGACGCGGCGGTCCCGAAGCGACGCTCTTCGGGACCGGCGATTACCGAGGCAAGACCCTCGCCGACCTCGCGCGCGCGTCGGGTCGCCCCTTCGAGGACGTGCTGCTCGGCATCGGCCCGAACGGCGCGAGCGCGGCGTATTTCGTGATCGATCCCGAGGTGCAAGAGAGGTTGCTCCTCGACCCGAACGTGATGGTCGGCACCGATGGCTCGTCGTCGAGCCAGCACCCGCGCGGCTACGGAACGTTCGCGCGGGTCCTCCGGGAGTACGTGGTCGAGAAGGCGCGTCTCCCGCTCGAGGAGGCGGTCCGCAAGATGAGCGGAATGGCAGCGAGCACGCTCCGCCTCGAGGCGCCGAGGCGCGGCGTCGTCGCGAAGGATCACGCCGCGGACGTGCTCGTCTTCGACCCCCGCGAGGTGCGGGACGAGGCCAGCTACACCAAACCACATGCGCTCTCGAAGGGCATGCGGTGGGTCTTCGTGAACGGAGTCGCCGCGATAGCCGAAGGCAAGCTGACGAAGGCGCGCGGCGGTCGACTGCTCCTGCACCGCTGAGACCCGGCGCTCCATTCCGGCGCGGGCCCGCCCCGATGCAGCGCGGCGCGACATCAACGGCTCGTCGATCCGGACATTTGGCGCGTGGCACGCAGTTCGCGCTGAGCCCACCCAGGAGGAGCCACACATGAAGATCACGTGCTGGGGAGTGCGCGGACGCGCGCACGCTCGGCAAGTTCGATGCGGCGCGCAGAGGGACACTGTTCCTCGACGAGCTTGGCGAGCTCCCGCTCGCGGTGAAGGGAAAGCTCCTCGGCGTCGCGCAGGACCGAGCCTACCTGCGAGTGGGCGGGACCGAGTCGATCGCCGCCGACGTTCGGATCGTGGCGGCGACCAATCGCGACCTCGAACGAATGGTGGCGGACGGCCGGTTCCGCGAGGATCTGTACTTCCGCGTGAAGGTCGTCACGCTCGAGCTCCCGCCGCTGCGCGAGCGTGGGCCGCGCGACATCGAGCGGCTCGCGCGGCATTTCCTGTAAGCTGCCGCGAAGCGCAACGGGCTCGCGGCGCCAGCGCTGACCGACGCGGCGCTCCATCGCCTGGTGGCTACCTTTGGCCGGCCAACGTTCGGGAGCTCGAGAACTGCCTCGAGAGCGCCGTGGTCGTGGCCGAAGGGTCGAGCCTCGGCACCCTGGATCTTCCGCTCCCGGAGCGCATCCCCGTCTTCGCCGAAGCGCGCCTCGCGGACCACGTCCTACCCGCAGAGCGGGGCCGAGCCACCACGCAAGCGGAGCCGGAGCTGCTCGAGGTCGTCGAGCGGCGTCACATCCTCGCCGTGCTCGAGCGGGCTTCCGGCAATCAGACCCTCGCCGCGCAGCTCCTCGACATCGGGCGCAACACGCCCGCGCGCAAGCCGAAGAGCTACGGCCTCGGCCGACCAGCTGGGCGGCGCGGCGGAGGCGGCGCGTCAGGGAGCTCGTGGCGCGAGCGATCGCTCGAGAAGCGCAGGCCCACGACGAAGCGCAGATCGCCGCCCTCGGGCTTCGCGAACGACAGCCTTCGCGCGGTGCGGAGCACGCACTGGCTCATGCGCGGATCGGGGAACTGCGTCCCCGCCTGAAAGGCCTCGTCGACCTTGCCGCGCTCGGTGACGTGAAAGCGGAGGAGCATGCGACCCCAGAGGCCTGGCACCTTCTGCAGCGAGCGGCGGTAGCACGCCTCGAACTCGGGCTCGGCGGGACGCAGCCCGTCGCGCATCGCGGTCGTCGAGAGGAACCCGTCGCCGGGGATGAGCAGGTCCTCCGGCGGCGGCATGGGCTCATCCCCAGGACCGACGCGCATCTCGAACCTCACCGTCGACGCGAGGCGCGCGGACGGGAACGTGAGGGCCTTCAGCTTCTCGGTCATGCACTCGGCCACCGGCCTGTCGGCGAGCTCGGTCTCGAGCAGCTGCACGTGCGTGACGACACCACTGCGGGAGATCGTCGCGAGCGCCTTGGTCCACCCGCGTAGCTCGGGATCCTTGTACGCGCCGAGCCGGTAACAGCGGATCACCTGAATCCAATGGTTGCGGCGCGCGAGGCGCAGCACCTCGGCGAGATCGTGCGAGCCGCTGACGCGCTCGACGTTGACGACGACGCGCGGATCGGGGTGCCCCTCAGGCCCCGGCAACGGCTCCGCGAGGTCTCCGGTGCCTCCCGCGCCCCAGTGACGGAGCTCGCGGATGTCGCGACGATAAGCGTCGGAGGAGCGTGGCTCCGGGCGCTCGCCGAGTTTGTACGGCGCCTCGACGAGGAGCGTGGGGATCGGACCGGGCTCGCTCTTGGGGAGCGGAGCGAGCTGCGACGACGTCGACGATGAGCCGAACGCGTCACGCTGCGCGGGCCCGTCATTTCCTTGGGTGGGAGGCTCGACGACGGCGGGTGCTCCCCCGGAGGCCGGCACCGCCTGCATCGCTCGAGACGACGGCGTGGAGGCCCCCGAAGGAGAGGGCGCGCTCGGCGCGACGAGCCGCGGGTCGGGCGGCCAGAGCGCAGGTGGCGCGGGGATCTCTGGCAACACGGGAGCCGTCGGCCGCGCGACCTCGACGCAGCCGGCGAGCAGCGCGGCGCACGGGAGGAGGCGGCGCGCCAGCTCACGCCTCATCGACGAGCCTTGGATAGGTGGCCTCGCGCTCGCTTCGTAGCTCGGCGAGCAACGCGACGATGCGCTCGAGGTCGGCGTCGTCGAGATTCGCGACGCGCCCCTTCGGCTTGGCGGTCGCGGCGAGCAGCGCGGCGAGATCGAGGCTCGTGGGATCGACGAAGGTCGAGCCGCCGCCCGTCAAGCCTTGCGGGACGAACTGCACGAACGGGTCCGGGGCTCGTCGAACGAGGCCGATCCGGCGCTGCGTCGTCGTCGTGTCGCCCTCCATCTCGGGGTGGAAGGTCGCGTGGACGGGCGGCGTCGACTCGCCGCGCGCGAACACCTCGCGGCGGACGGCCTCGTGAAGCGCATTGCCGAAGCGCTCCATCGTGTGGCAACCCTCGCGGACGAGCGGGTAGACGAGGTGCACGACGCCCGGGGCCGCGAGCACGACGTCGCGTGCGAGGAGGACGTCGAGGCGACGCTCGAGGATCACGCAGAACCGCCCGAACGCGCTCTCGGGATCGTTCATGAACGGACAGAGCCCGAACGCCCCGACGACCTCGCGTGCGTAACGGAGGTGAAGCGCGTGCACAGCCGCGACGAGCTCTTCCGCGCGGTAATGGGCCGCAAGCGCGCCGACGACGACCGGCTCAGCCACCGCCCGCTCCAACGTCAAACGCGTAGGCGAAGCCCGTGCGAATCGAGAACACCTGTGCGCTCCCGGCTCCCGAGACGCAGTCGGCCACGGGCCCGTCGCCGAGCGCGAGCACGCCGAAGCCTCCGGTGGTGAAGAACGAGAGCCCCGCCCCGAGCGGCGCATCGAGGCCGACCGCGACGCGCATCGCGGGCGCCGGCGAGCCCGTGCCACGGCAAGCGACGCTCGTCGCGCGCCCCGGCTCGAACGGCGGCCATAGGAGCGCGGTCGCGGTCGCGTGCTGCCAGGCCATTCCGACCCCGAGCGCGACCGAGGTCGCGAGCCACCGGTTCGACCACGGCTCGAGCCGCACGCCGAGCCAGCCCTGGTCGATCCGACGCGATACCCGCGCACTTCCATAAGCGGTGACGCCGGACTGCTCCTCGCCGAGGCCGAACCGCTCGTAGCCTCCGACGATCGCGAAGCGCCGCGCAAAATACGCACGAAGATCAAGCCCTCCGCCGATCGAGTCACGCTCGTCCGCCGCAAAGAACGGCGGCGCATCGAGGCGTCGATGGTAGCCGAGCTGCGGCGCGACGCCGAACCGCGACAGCCTCCCGAGGCCCCACTCGTTGACGCGCTCGGCCACGGCGGCGGGCGGCGTCGAAGCGACCGCCGGCTCCTCGGCGACGGCCGGCAGGGCGAGCGAGGCGGTGAAAGAGGCGACGGCGAGGGCAGCGACGCGTGGACTCACGAGGGGGTTATATCCGATGGGCGCGGCGCGGCATTGTGCTTGAATTTGGCCCTGCGATTTGCGAAGGTCCGCGACGGAGGGATGACCGAGTGGCCGAAGGTGCCTGATTCGAAATCAGGTGTGCCTGCAAGGGTACCGCGGGTTCGAATCCTGCTCCCTCCGCTAAAACTTTCGCCTGGGTAGAACGCTCAAGGATTGCGACGGCCGACCGTTCTGGCTGCGCAGGGAGTGTGCTCTCCCGGGAGCCATGCTTTACGCCGTCAAGCCCCCCGCCGCCTCACCACGCCCATCGCAGCTCGTCCGCGAGCCGTCGCCCGAGGGCGGACACGACGCGGAGGACATGCGGCTCGTGCTGCGCAACGCGCTGCGGACGTTCACCTCGACGCCGCTCCAGGCACCGCAGCTCCGAAGCTACGCCGAGTACCTCGAGTCGATGGCCTATGCAGGGCCGACGCGCTGGTTCGATGCGCCGAGCCGACTCGCCTGGGCTTGGCGTGACTACTTCGAGCTCGCCGACCGCGTCGAGCGGCAGCTCACGCTGCGCCCTGAAGAGCATGACGCCGATCAAGTGAGGCGAGTCCTCGTGAGCGCGATGACGCTGCTCACCTCGAGGGTGCTGGCGTTCGCGACGCAGGAGGCGCGCGCGAACCCGAAGGCGGTGACGGTGCCGCTCGTCGCGACCGCGAGCCGCGCGTCGTCTCGAACGCGCCGCTGGTGTTCGGACGACGAGCCCGGCAAGGCGCAGATGCTTGGCGTCCTCTCGTACTCCGTGATCGACGTCGCGTCTCAGGCGGTCGAGCGGCTCACGCACGACGATAGCTGCACCGCCGAGCTCGTCCAGGAGACCTCCCGGGCGCTCGACGAGGTGCTCGCGACGCTGCGCCAGCTCGCAGGTCATCACGCTCCGGACGCCTGCTTCGACGATGCCGACGAGGGGGCGAACGCGCAGCCTTCACGAGCCGTCCGCGCGCTGCGAGGGCTCGCATGGAGCCACGATGTGCTCGGGCAAGCGGGGGTCGCGCCGAGACAGGGTCAAGTCGAAGACATGCTCGGGCTGCTCGAGACGATGTGGCAGAGCGCGCAGGGCCGTCCGCACGAGCTGCCGACGCTCATCGGCTCGGCCGCGCACCTGACCTCGACATGGGCGACGCTCGTCGATTCCGGCACGGTGAAGACGGTGACGCCTGCGACCCGGAGCCTCTGGCTCGCGCGGCAAGCGAGCGTTCGAGCCGGCGACGATCTCGGACTCGCGAAGACCTTGCTCGAGGTCGCTCAGGCGGCCGCAGCGGTGGCCGGGCTGGCGATCCAGCGCGGCGTCGGAAACGGCATCGGCCTCGCCGCACACACCGCCGATCTGGTTGAGACCGTCGTGCGCCGCACCTCGGGTCGGCTGTCCGGCGAGACCTTCTTCGAGCCGGTCGCGAACCTCACGATGGTCGCCGCCGACGCGCGCGATCGCGGCCTACCTCAGAGCGCCGAGCTCTTCGATCGCATCGCCGGGCTCAACGTCGTCACCCGACGCTGACGGCGCTCCCTCGGCCACGCGGGCGCCTCGGGCTCACTCGTCGCCGAACACGATGCCGACGTCGCGCGCGGCCTTCAGCACCGGATCGTTTGCGGGCACGAGGTGAGGCGCGGCGATCGCTTGCGCGATCGGGACGAGGACGACATCGGGCGTCCGCAGCGCCACCATCTGTCCCCACTTCCCGGCGAGGACGGCGTCGACCGCGGCGACCCCGAAGCGCGTGCCGAGGACGCGATCAAACTGGGTCGGGCTGCCGCCTCGCTGGAGGTGGCCGAGCACCGTGACCCGCACCTCGACGTCGAGGTGGGGCTCGAGCGCGGCCGCGAGCCGATACCCGGCGCCGAAGAGCCGTCGCATCTTGCCGAGCTCACGCGGCCCCTCGTAGCTCGCCTCGCCGGCGGCTGGCCGTGCGCCCTCGGCGACGACCACGATGCTGTACGGCTTGCCCTTCGCCCGGCGCGCGCGAATCGCCTGCACCACCCGCTCGATTCGATAAGGGATCTCGGGCAAGAGGCACACGTGCACGGCGCCCGCGATCGCAGCGTGGAGCGAGATCCAGCCCGCGTCGCGCCCCATCAGCTCGAGGATCATCACGCGGTCGTGGCTCTCTGCGGTGTCCTGGAGCCGATCGATCGCGTCGGTCGCCGCCTCGACCGCGGTGTTGAAACCGAAGGTGTAGTCGGTCGCGCCGAGATCCTGATCGATGGTCTTCGGCACGCCGACGATGCGCAGGCCCTTGTCGATGAGGCGCTGGGCGATGCGCATGCTGCCGTCTCCGCCGACGCTGATGAGGCCATCGAGGCCGAGCTTCGCGCAGTTCTCGACGAGGCGATCGGAGACATCTTGTTCCTCGCGCTTGCCGTCGTGCTCGACGACGAAGCGGAAGGGGTCGCTCTTGTTCGAGGTGCCGAGGATCGTTCCGCCCTTGCCGACGATCTCCTCGACGTCGCGCGGCTCGAGCCAGCGGTTGCCGTGGGGCGAGCGGTAGTCGAGATCGATGAGCCCGCTCGTGGCGTCCTCGATCCCCAGGACCTCGATGCCTGACGCGCGCGCCTTCAGCACGACAGCGCGGATGACGGGGTTCAGGCCAGGGCAGTCGCCGCCGCCGGTGAAGATGCCGATGCGTTTGACGCTCACGCCTTCGGGTGTAGGAGGCGAAGACCCGAACGGTCAAGCGTTTATCCGTGCGCGCCGCGCTGCGCCATCATGCGCTGTCGGTGGTGAGCGAGCTCTTGGCGGAGCGGGACGATGAAGTCCGCGCTGATGGTTCGCTTCTGACCCTGCATCGCGCGGGCCGTGTGGTATTTCGAGAGCGCGAGGCGGGCGCCCGCCGCGACGAAATCTTCTCCCGCCTTGCCGCGCCACGAGAGCCGCGCCTTCAGCCGGCCGCCCCACGAGCCGATGAGCTGAAACTCCTCTTGTGAGATCGTGCCGATGAGGAGCTCGTCGTAGAGATACTTCTTGATGGTCTGTCCTTTGCGGCGCACGAGCAAGACGACGATGACGAAGAACGTCAGCGCCATCGCGAGCCCGATGAGCAGGTTCAGCCCCTGCATCAGCTGCCCCTCCGTCGGGCCGACGATGCGCGCGGTGATCGTCGGCAGGCCGTTCCACCACGAGTGAAGCAGCACCGCGACCACGTAGCCGAGCCCCGGGTAGACGACCTTCTTCCAGGGCTCGTTGTTCTCGCGCGCGAGCCCGAAGCCAAGCCCGGTCATCGAGGTGAAGAGCGGGTGGAGCCAAGGCGTGAGCACGCCGCGCAACACGAAGATCTGGCTCAGCGCGCCCGAGCGATTGCCGACCGTCTCGGCGAGATCGGCCCGCGCGTAATAGATGATGTTCTCGGTCGCAGCGAAGCCGATCGCGACGAAGGTCGCGTAGATGATCCCGTCGACGACGCCGTCGAACTCGCGCCTCAAGAACACCACCATGCCGAGGACCGCGAGCCCCTTGAAGAGCTCCTCGAAGACCGGCGCGCTGATGGCGAGGCTGTAGAGCTCACCGGTCGCGCGATCGGCCGTGAGCTCGCCGACGAGCTGACCGCCGTAGGTGTTGAACACCGCCGAGAAGCCGGTCGCGAAGAGCGCGCCCCAGGCGAACACACCGAGGAGCGCCCACCAAGGCTCGGGGTCGTAACGATCGACGACGTAGGGGACGAACAGGTAGAGCGCGACGGGCAGGTACGCGAGCATCGACGCGCGCGTCATCGAGTTGAGGACCGCGTCGCGCTGCGCCGCAGGAACGTCGAGGACGAACACCTTGAGGAGCAGGAGGAGGCCGGCGAGGCAGCCTAGCAAGGTGAGCGCGAGACCGACGACGAAGCGCGCGTCCTGCCGCCTCGGCGCCTCTGGACCGCCACCTCCGTGACCGTAGGGCGCGCCGTAACCGTAGTGGTGTGAGGCCTGACCGTGCGGCGGGTAGGGAGCGTGTCCCTGCGGCGTGCCGTAGCCGTGCGGCGAGCCGCCGTGACCGTGGGGCGCGTACGTCATCGCGCGAATTACACGCCGATCGCGGCGCGCGCGTCCATGGGAGACGCGACGACGATGACGCGCGAACGGATTGTCCTTGGCGACGCTCGGAGGGCCCCCCTATCCTTCGAGGTCGCCTACCACCCGGAGCAACAGGAGCAGCATGGGACGCACGGTACGAGTCGGACTGATTCAGGCCTCGGACGCCGCCAACGACGGAGATCTTCCGATCCCCGAGATCCAGCAAAAGGCGCTCGACAAGCACATCGGCATGATCGAGGAGGCCGCGAAGAAGGGCGCGCAGGTGGTCGGCCTGCAAGAGATCTTCAACGGGCCCTACTTCTGCCCGAGCCAGGACCCGCGCTGGTACGCCGCGGCCGAGGCGATCCCCGGCCCGACGACCGAGACGCTGCAGGCGCTCGCGAAGAAGCACTCGATGGCGCTCGTCGTGCCGCTCTACGAGCGCGAGGCGGCGGGCATCTACTACAACAGCGCGGCGGTGATCGACGCCGACGGCAAGTACCTCGGCAAGTACCGGAAGCAGCACATCCCGCAGACGAGCGGCTTCTGGGAGAAGTACTACTTCAAGCCCGGAAACCTCGGCTATCCGGTGTTCCAGACGCAGTACTGCAAGGTCGGCGTCTACATCTGTTACGACCGCCACTTCCCGGAGGGCGCGCGCCTGCTCGGCTTGCACGGTACCGAGGTGCTGTTCAACCCATCGGCGACGGTGGCCGGCCTTTCGCAGCACCTGTGGAAGATCGAGCAGCCGGCGCACGCGGTCGCGAACAACTACTTCGTCGCGGCGTCGAACCGCGTCGGCGTCGAGAAGCCATGGAACCTCGGCAAGTTCTACGGCACGAGCTACATCGTCGATCCGCGCGGGCAGTTCCTTGCGACCGGCAGCGAGGACCACGACGAGGTCGTCGTGGCCGACTGCAACCTCGAGCTCATCGAGGAGGTGCGCCGCACCTGGCAGTTCTACCGCGATCGCCGGCCCGAGACGTACGACGACATGACGAAGCTCCTGCCCTGAGCGGGCGCGGGGCGGGCGCGGGGATTTCCTCGTTGCCCGCCCTGGGTTAGGGTCCACGACATGATGCGTCGGGTCAGTTGGGTGCTCGGTCTCGCGTTCGCAGGTCTCCTGGGGGCGGGCTGCGAAGGCGACGTCGAAGGCGGCAACGTGTCCGTGAACATCCCGTGCGGACCGGTCGAGTGCGCGTCGACCGAGTACTGCTGCGACGCGAGCTGCGGACTCTGCGCGGCCGAAGAGGTCGCGTGTTCCGACACGTGCGCGGAGTGACCTCCGCGCGAGCGGCAGACGTCAGGGAGACGGCGCCGCCGACGCCGTAGGGAGCGCGGACCGGTCGGGCGCCGTCGGCGTGACGGTCGGCGACGAGCTCGACGACGCGGCCGGGCGGCTCGTCGCGGGGGCGCGCGGCACGGGCGTGACGAGCGGATCATCGGCGCGACGCTGGAACTTCAGGAAAAAAGCGCCGATCACTGCGATCATCGCGAGCAGGATACCGAGGCTCTGGAGTCGACCGTCACTCTTTGCCACAACTTAGCCTTACCAGCGACCGACCGGCGGGGCCCGTCGAATCGTCTCGGCGGGGCGGCGAGCACGGGAATGACCCGGCAGGCTCGATTGTCTCTCCGCGCGCATCTGCGCTACAAGCCGGCAGGCACCATGCAAGACGTCCGAGCCCTGAACGAGTTCGTCGCCCAGGAGAGCGCCTTCGTCGACGACCTGACCCGTGAGATCGGCAAGGTCATCGTCGGTCAGACCTACATGGTCGAGCGCATCCTCATCGGCCTTTTGACCGGCGGTCACATCCTGCTCGAGGGCGTGCCCGGGCTCGCCAAGACGCTGACGGTGAGGACGCTGTGCGACGTCATCGACGGCGATTTCGCCCGCATCCAGTTCACGCCGGACCTCCTGCCCGCCGACGTCATCGGCACCGTGATCTACAACCACCAGAAGGGTGAGTTCACCTCGAAGCTCGGCCCGATCTTCGCGAACCTGGTGCTCGCCGACGAGATCAACCGCGCGCCCGCCAAGGTCCAGAGCGCGCTGCTCGAGGCGATGCAGGAGCGCCAGGTCACGATCGGCGAGTCGACCTACGAGCTGCCAGCGCCCTTTGTCGTCATGGCCACGCAGAACCCGATCGAGCAGGAGGGCACCTACCGGCTGCCCGAGGCGCAGGTCGACCGGTTCATGATGATGGTGCGCGTCGGCTACCCAACCCGGGAAGAAGAGCGCGAGATCATCGAGCGCGCGACGAGCCCGGTCGGTCAGGGCGCAAAGAAGACGACCTCGATCGAGCAGATCCGACGCGCCGCGCGCGCGACCCGTGACGTGTACATCGACGATCGGGTGAAGAACTACATCGTCGACGTGGTGTTCGCGACGCGCGAGCCGAAGCAGCGCGGCCTCGGGGAGCTCGCCGGCCTCATCGAGCTCGGCGCGAGCCCACGCGCCTCGATCGCCCTCGCGCACGCCGCGCGCGCGCACGCATTCCTTCGGCACCGCGGCTACGTGACGCCCGAGGACGTGAAGGCCATCGGCCCCGACGTGCTGCGCCACCGCGTCGTCCTCTCGTACGAGGCCGAGGCCGAGGAGGTCCGGGCCGAGGACATCGTGCGGCGGGTCTTCGAGGTGGTCGAGGTTCCCTGAAGGGGGGCGCGTGGCGACCACGACCTCTCCGACGGAGCTCCTCCGCCAGCTGCGCTCGATCGAGCTCCGCACCTCGCGGCTCGCCGACGAGCAGCTCGCCGGCACGTACCACTCCGTCTTCAAGGGGCAGGGCCTGAGCTTCCGCGAGGTGCGCGGCTACAGCGCCGGCGACGACGTCCGCTTCATCGACTGGAACGTGTCGGCGCGCATGAGCGAGCCCTTCGTGAAGATCTTCACCGAGGAGCGCGAGATGACCGTGATGCTGGTCGTCGACGCCTCGGCGAGCGAGAGCTGGGGCACCGTGCGCGCGTCGAAATCGCGGCTCGCGGCCGAGGTCGCCGCGCTGTGCGCGTTCAGCGCGATCAAGAACAACGACAATGTCGGGCTCATTCTCGGGACCGAGGTGGTCGAGCGCATCGTCCCCCCGAAGAAGGGCGACAAACACGTCATGCGCGTGATCCGCGAGATCCTCGGCTTCGAGCCGAAGTACCTCGGAACCGATCTCAAGCTCTCCCTCGAGACGCTGGTGAAGGTGTGCAAGCGCCGCAGCGTCGCGTTCGTCTTGAGCGACTTCTTCGATGAGGGCTACGAGCGCGCCCTCTCCCTCGCCGCCGCGAAGCACGACGTGATCCCCGTCATGCTCGTCGATCCGCGTGATGAGGAGCTGCCCGACGTCGGCATCGCCGCCCTCGAGGATCTCGAGACCGGCGAGGAGCTGCTCGTCGACACGAGCGATCCAAAGGTCCGGCAGCGCTACCGCGATGCGATGAAAGATCTGCGCGCCGCGCGCGATCGAGTGTTCCGCAAGCTCTCGCTCGATCGCGTCGTGGTCCGAACCGACCGCGATTTCGTCCGGCCGCTGCGCGAGCTGTTCGCGAAGCGTGCCCGGAGGATGGGCGCGCGATGAGCCGCTTGGTCGAGGGGCCTCGTCTCGGCGTAGCCCTCGCCCTGACGACCGCGAGCGCGCTCAGCGTCGCACAGGCGCCGCCTCCCACGGCGAACGGCGCGCCCCCGACCGCGAGCCCGAGCCCGACCGCATCGACGAGCGCGGCTCTGCCGCCCCAGTCGTCCGCGACCGCGACGAGCGCCGCCCCCGAGCCCGCCGCCCCAGCCGCGCCCGAGCGGTCGTGGTCCTCCTGCGTCGAGTACATCCCCGAGGGCGCGATTCGCCCGAAGCTCGAGGCGCATTTTCCGCCGAACGGGCTGTCGGGGTATGCGCTCGAGCTCTTGATCGTCGTCACGCACGGGCGCGGCGAGACGGTGCTGCCCGCCGGATTTCGGATCGACCGAGGCAGCGACGCGATGCGGGCGATCGAGGCCGCGCACTTCCGGATCCCGGACCCGCAGGGAGGCTCCCGCCCCAGCGTGGACCGACCACCAGAGTCCGAGCGCGAGTCGAGCGACAAGAAGACGCTGACGACCACGGTCCGACTGCCCTTCGTCGCGCTGCCGGACACGCCCGGACGCCACGCGCTGCGTCTGCCTCCACTGCCCGTCGCAGTCGGGCGCGCGAACGGCCAGATGATGACCGTGTGCACTGCGGCCCTGGCGATCACGATCGAGGATCCGATCGCCAACGAGGCCGACCCGAAGCTCCAGAAGAACCCGCCCCCGCGCTCCCAGCGAGAGGAGTGGACGCTCGCGAAGAACCTCACGCTCGGCGGCCTCGCGGTCGCCGTGCTCGCCGCGCTCGGCGCGATCCTGCTCGCGCGCTGGAGTCGACGCCCGAAGCCCGAGCCGGAGACGCCGCGCGTCCCGCCGTGGGTCACGGCGCTGCAGGAGCTCGCCGCCATCCGGGGCTCTCGCCTCGTCGAAGAAGGGCAGCTCGACGCGTACGTTGATCGCGTCAACGACTGCGTGCGCCGCTACCTCGGGGAGCGCTTCGGCTTCGATGGCCTCGAGTCGACGACGGAAGAGATCCGAGCCCTGCTCGGGCGCCTCGGCTGGCACGGGATCGACCGGCGCGCCGTCGAAGGCTTCCTCGACGACTGCGATCTCGTGAAGTTCGCAAAATTCACGCCTGGCCCCGAGGACTGCGCCCACATGCTGGCGCGCGCCGAGACGATCGTCCGAAGCACCATGCCGGCGCGGGCCGAGCGCATCGAGGAGGGCCATTGAGCGCGCCCGTCTCGCGACGCATGCCGGTGCCGACCCTCCCCGATCCCGAGGAGCGCCGCGAGCGCGTCCGCGAGGGTCGCAGGCTCGTGCGCGTCGCGGTGTCGCTCATGCTGACGCTGCTCGTCGCAGGCCTCGCGCTCGCGTGGCCGCTCGCCTCACGCGGCGCCGAGTGGCTCGCGGTGGTGTGGGAGGCCCGCTGGGTCCTCCTCGGCCTTGGCCTGCTCCCCGTGGTCTTCTGGTGGACGACCTTCGGCGAGGAGCGACGGCGGCCCCGCCTTCGCATGGGTACGCTCGCCGCGCTGGTCGTTGCGCCCACCGGCCTGCGCACGAAGCTCCGCGATTTGCCTGGGATCTTGCGCACCGTCGCGATCGGCATGTTCGTGCTCGCGCTCGCGCGTCCGGTCGCGGTGACCGGCGTCCGCGCCGCCGAAGACGAGGGCATCGACATCGTCCTCGCGATCGATCTGTCTCACTCGATGGCCGCGATCCTCGACGGCGATCCGCGCGACCTACCGAAGACGGGTCGCGGCAAGAGCGCGCAGCTCCGGCCCTCCCGCATCGACACGGCGAAGCTCGTGGTGCAGGACTTCGTCGCGCGCCGCCGCTCCGACCGGATCGGCGCCATCGTATTCGGCAAGGAGGCCTACATCCTCTCGCCGCCGACCCTCGACTACCAGCTGCTCTCGAAGCTCATCGGGCAGCTCCGCCTCGACGTCATCGACGGCACGCGCACCGCCATCGGCGATGCGCTTGGCACCGCAGTCGCGCGCCTCGACCTGTCGGAGGCCCGGAGCAAGGTGGTGATCCTGCTCACCGATGGCGACAGCAACGCCGGCAAGTACTCGCCCGAAGAGGCCATGCGGGAGGCAGGCCGCGTCGGCGCCAAGGTGTACGCGGTGCAGATCGGCAACGGCGAGGCCGCCGAGGTGCAGGTCGGTACCGATCCGTTCGGCCAACCCGTCTACGAGAAGCGCGTGGTCCCCGTGAACCCGAAGCTCCTCGAAGAGATCGCGACGAAGACCGGCGGCAAGCACTTCATCGCCACCGACGGCAAGGGGCTGCGCGAGAGCATGCACGCGATCCTCGATCAGCTAGAGCGAACGCAGTTCGAGGCGCCGATCGCTCATCACGAGGAGCTCTTCCCGCTGTTCGTCGTGCCGGGCGTGCTGCTGGTCGCGCTTGAGGCGCTGCTCCGCGCGTGGCTCCTCAGGAGGTTCCCGTGAACGTCGGCGGCTTGCGCTTCGCGGCGTGGATCTTTCTGCCGCTCGGGCTCGGGCTCGCGGCGCTCGTAGCGGCGCTACTCGTCATCGGCGGGCTCCGCCAGCGTCGCGCGCTCGCGGCGATGGGAGACGCCGAGCGCATCCGCAGCCTGCTCACCTTCGACGCGACCCGACGCCGCGCGGCGAAGGGCGTCTTGCTCGTGGCAGCGAGCCTGCTCGCGTTCGTCGCGGCAGCCCGGCCGCAGTTCGGGCGCGGCGAGCGGCTCATCCCGCGGACCAACCTCGACGTCATCCTGGTGCTCGATTTCTCGAAGAGCATGCACGCTCAGGACGTTCAGCCCTCGCGAATCTTCCGCGCGAAGGTGGAGATCGAGCGACTCGTACGCTCGCTGCGCGGCGCGCGCTTCGGGGCGGTCGCGTTTGCCGGCGAGGCGATGAGCTTCCCGCTCACGTCCGACGGCGCCGCGGTCGCTCAATTTCTCCGACAGCTCACGCCGAACGACATGCCCGTCGGAGGGACGGCCATCGGACGCGCCCTCGATCAAGCGCGCGATCTGCTCGCGCGCGATCCGCACTCGGCGCAGCACGAGCGGGTGATCGTGCTCGTCACCGACGGCGAGGATCTCGAGGGGAGTCCGGTCGACGTCGCGCGACAGATCGGCGAGGGGAGGACCACGATCCACGTCGTGCAAATCGGCGGTCGTACGCCAGAGCGCATCCCCGAGGTCGCCGCCGACGGCACCGTGCAAGGGTACCGCTCCACCCCCGACGGTCGTCCGATGACGACGCAGCTCTCGTCGGAGGGCGAGGCGCAGCTCGCGGCGATCGCCGAGGCGAGCGGCGGCCAGATCGTCCGGGCCGAGAAGGGAACGACCGGAATCGACACGATCGCCACCGCGCTCCGCACGAAGATGGTCACCGAACTCAGCGAGCGCGTCGAGAGCGTGTACGCCGACGTGTTCCACTACCCGCTCGTGCTCGCGCTCTTGCTGCTCGTCGTTGAGGCGCTGCTGCCCGAGGGCCCGCGCCGCAACTTCGTTCGCCCGGTGCCGCCGCCGCGCGCGCCGCGCCTCGTCTTGCGCGGGTTGCGAGCCGCCGCAGGGAAGGAGGAGCGCCGTGGGTAGAGCGCGTACCGTGCTCGCGGCGCTGAGGAGGGTGCCGCGCGTCGTGTGGCTCGCGCTCGTCGGCGTCGCCCTCGCCGCGACGGCGCTCGTCTTCGCCACGCGGCGCGGATGGAACCCGCGTGAGCCGTTCCATCGGAACGCGCCGGTGGTCGAACAGGCAAAGGCCGCGCTCGCGGCCGGCCAGCACGAAGCGGCGCAGCAGGCGCTCGGCGCCTACCTCGGGACGGGGCCGTGCACGGAGGAAGGCTCCCTCGCGCTGAGCGACCGCGTGCGCGCCTACCCAGACGCCTCATTCGATCTCGCGCTCTCGCTCTTTCAGCTCGCCGAGTCGCACGGGCCTCCGTTCGGCGAGGAGCAGGTGCCGAGCACCGACGGCAAGGAGCCCGAGCTCGATCCGAAGCGCAAGGCCGCGATCGAGTGCGGTCGCATCGTCGCACTGGCGGTCTCGAGCGACCCCGACGTCCCGGCGGCGGTGCGTGCGCGCGCATCGTTTCTCGTCGGCAACCTCGAGTTTCTTCGAAGCGCGTACGAGGAGGCGGTGAAGCACTACGACCGCGCCCTCGAGATCGTCCCCGCCATCGGCGAGAAGGACGTGGGGGACGCCATCGGCCGCGACGTCGCCCACAACCGCGCGATCGCCCTGCGACGGATCGAGGACAAGAAGCGACGCGACGAAGAGAAGAAGAAGAACGAGCCGAAAGAAGACAAGGACAAGCAGGACGAAGACAAGGACAAGCAGGACCAGAAAAACCAGGACGAGAAGAAGCAAGACGACAACAAGGACAAGCAGGACGAAGACAAGGACAAGCGGGACCAGAAAAACCAGGACGAGAAGAAGCAAGACGACAACAAGGACAAGCAGGACGAAGACAAGCCCTCGCCTGCCCCCAGCGCCGCGCCGTCCGCCGAGCCCGAAGACGCGCCTGAGGCGCGCACTCCCCCGTCGAGCCGCATGCTCGACGATCTGCGCGAAGCGCCGACCTATCAGGAGGAGAACGCCAAGCGGGATGCCGCGCGCGTGAGGCGCGGCTCGACGATGGAGGACAAGTGAGTCGCGCCGCGCTCCGCCTCGCTGGGCTCCTCGTCGCCTGGTTCGCCTGCATGTCGCAAGCGCTCGCGCAGTCTGGCGTCGAGCTCCACGCCGCGGTCTCGAGCGAGATCGTCGAGGTCGGCGAGATCTTCGTCGTCGAGCTGACGGCCATGACCTCCGAGCAGCAGCCCTTCTCCGATCCGCTGCTTCGTCTGCCCGCCGGCCTCAGCGCGAATGGCCCGACCGTCGGCTCGCGCACGATGGTGCAGATGGCAGGCGGCGGGACGTCCTTTCGGCGCGGGATCAGCGCGAAGTGGCGCCTCTCAGCGAGCACCGTCGGTCGCTTCACCATCCCACCGCCGAGCGTTCGCGTCGGAGGGCGCACGGTCACCGCTGACGCCGCGCTGCGCGTGTCGGTCGTCGGCTCCGGTCAGAAGCCGCCGACGAAGGCAAAGCCGCTCGATCCGTTCGGCCTCGGCTCGCCGTTCGGCTCACCGTTCGACGATCCGCTGAACGAGTTCTTGAAGGATGCCGCGCCGAAGCGCGAGGCCGACCTCATCGTCGACGAGCCGGTCCTCGACCTCGAGGCCCTCGGACCGGCGGGCAAGGCGCTCGCGCTCACCCGCGGAGACGACCCGTACCTCTTCCTGCGCGTCGTCCCAGACAAGACCCGCGTCGTCGTCGGAGAGCAAATCACGCTGCGTTTTCTCGAGTATTACCGCGTCACCAACGAGCGCTTCGACGAGCGTGAGCCAAAGCTCCCCGACTTCCTCAAGGTCCCGCTCGACGACGAGCCCGGCCAGTCGCAGCGCGCCACGACCTCGGTCGGAGGGCGCCTGTGGTTCGCGCAAGAGCTCGATCGGATCGCGGTCTTCCCGCTGCGCGCCGGCACCCTCCAGACCGGCGCGGTGAGCGCACAGTTTCGCATCCCGTACCTCAAGAACCAGACCGCGCGGCGCAGCTCGAACGACCTCGTGATCGAGGTGCGCGAGCCTCCGAGCGAGGGGCGCCCGGCGGGGTATCGCGTGGGCGACACGGGGCGCTTCACGGTCGCGGCGACGGTCGCTCCCCGCGCGACGCTCGCGGGTGAGACCGTCAGCGTGTCGATCAAGGTCGAGGGGCGCGGCGTGATGCCGAACCAGCTGAAGCTCCCCGAGCGGACCGGCGTCGAGTGGCTCACCCCCGAGAAGCACGACACCCAGGACATGCAGGCAGGTCGCGTCGGCGGCAGCCGGACCTTCGGTTACGCGGTGCGCGTCCTCGAGCGCGGCGAGGTCGATCTCGGATGGGTCGAGCTGCCTCACTACGACCCCGAGGCGCGCGAGTACAAGGTAGCGCGCGCGGCGCTCGGTACGGTGCGCGTCACCGCGAAGCAAGGCGCCGAAGAGCCACCGCGCCCGGGGACCGCCCCGGAAGAGGACCCCTTCGCGACGCTGCCGCGTCCGCGCACCACGCTGCAAGCCTTCGAGCGAGCGCCGAGTCGTGCGCCGTCGCCAGGGTGGCTCCTCGGCCTCGCGCTCGCCCCCGCCGCCTTGGTGCTCTCGGGCCGCGCCCTCACGAGGGGTGTCCGCGCGCTCGGCGAGCGACGGCGCGCACGTCAGCAGGAGCCGACGGCGATAGCGGGCAGCGCACGCGACGAGCTCCGCGCAAAAGAAGATCCCGCCGCGATCGCCGCATCGGCCGAGCGCGCCATCCACCTCGCCCTCGAGGCGGCGACGGGGCTTCGCTCGCGCGGCGTGCTCGTCGCCGAGCTCGCGCGGGAGCTCTCGGCACGAGGCCTCGACGCACAGCTCGCTTCGCGCGCGCAGGCGAGCCTCGAGGCGCTCGAGGCGGTGCGTTTTCTGCCGGTCTCCGCGCCGGGCGACGCGGCTCGTCTGAGAGCGGACGTGCTCGGCCTCATCGACGAGCTGCTCTTGATCGAGCGCAAGGGGGCACCGTGAGGCGCGTCGCTCTCGCGGCCCTGACGCTCATGGTGAGCTTCGCCACCGTGGCGCTTGCCGAGGAGCCGGCCACGTCGTTCGAACGCGGGGCGAAGGCGCTCGTCGCCGGTCGCTACGAGGACGCGATCGCCGAGCTCGAAGCGTACGCAGACCGTGAGCCGCCACACCCCGACGCGAGCTTCGATCGCGGCATGGCCTACCTGCTCCGAACGAGGAGCGGAGGCGAGCGCCCCGGCGATCTCGGGCGCGCGGCGGCGGCCTTCGAGGAGACCCGTCTGCTTCGGCCCCATGACGACGAGGCTCGCCATGCGCTCGAGCTCGTTCGCGCCGAGATCGCGCGACGTCGGGCCCGCTCCGGCAAGGGCGTCGTCCTCGCGACGCCGAGCATCGACCGCGCGCTCGTCGGGCTCGCCGAGCCGCGGACCTGGTCTGTCCTCGCAGTCGGCGCCGGCGCGCTCCTCGGGCTCGGCCTGTGGCTGCGCGGGCGACGCGGCGCGAACGAGCTTGCGGGGCTCCTCACGACCGCGGTGAGCGGGGTCGCGCTCCTCGGCCTCGTCCCGCTCGCGCTGTGGTCCGACCACCTCGACCGCGCGCGGCGACCGGGGGTGCTCGTCGTCCGCGAAGCCTTCCTCACGGACGAGTCGGGCACCACGCTCGGCGGCGATCCCGTCGTCGAAGGGGCGCGCCTCGAGCTCGCAGAGGCCCGCAGCGATCGAGTCCTCGTGCGCTACGGCACGCGCGAAGGTTGGCTCCCGATCGAGGCGGCGCGCGAGCTGCGGCGACGTTGACGCGTGTCGCCTCGCGGCGGGGCGCGGTTGTGACGCCGGAGCGGAACTGTTAGCTCATGGGCAATGTGGGTTCGAAGCGCCGCGATTCGTCCCGTGCCCGCGCACGCGGTGCTTTCGCGCGAGGCGCTCGAGGGCGTCGAGGAGTGGCTCGGCGACGACGAGGCCACGACCGAGGCGCGGCTCACCGAGATCTTCGAGGGGCTCGAGGAGCGGCAGCCGGCGCTCGCCGAGCGGCTCGGGACGGCGTTCTCGCGGTGCCGCGACGAGGTGGCCGAGGCGCTCGGATATTTTCTGGGGCTCACGATGTTTCGTGCGTTCGAGGAGGTGTTCGGGGAGCGCCTCGCGACCGCGACGCCCGAGGCGCTCGCCGGCGCGGAGGAGGCCCTCACGCTCGACGAGGAGCTTCGCGGCGGAGATCCCGCCGAGGCCGTCGATTCCGACGATGTGGTGGCGATGGAGCAGCCGCACGTCGTCACCTACATCCACGAGCACATCGACACGGCCCTTGAGCTTCACGCCGACAGCGTCGATGTCGACGCCGTCCACGCGATGTACCGCGTGCTGCTCGTCGAGCTCCTCGCGCTCAGCTACGCGGTCGAGGCGCCCGAGGGGACGTTGGCCCTCGACGGCGGCGAGATGCTCGCCTGACGATAATTGACGGCTGTCAAATGGCTAGTCGACGTGCAGGACGACCTTCCCGAACGCCTCGCGGCGCTCGAGGATCCGGTGCGCCTCGGCCGCGTCGGCAAGCGGCAGCACTCGGTGGAGCACGGGAACGAGCCGACCGTCACGCATCAGCGGCAGCGCGCGCGCGAGGTCGCCCTTCGAGCCCATCGTCGAGCCGACGATCTCGAGCTGCTTGAAGAACACGGTCCGGAGATCGATCGACGGCGCAAAGCCCGCGGTCGCGCCACAGGTGACGACGCGGCCGCCCCAGCGCAAGCAGGCGAGCGTCTTCTCGAAGAGCGCGCCGCCGACGTGATCGAAGGCCACGTCGACGCCGGTCTTTCCGGTGAGCGCGCGGACCTCGGTGACGAGCTCGGACTCGCTCGTGACGATGACGTGGTCCGCGCCGAGTGCGCGGGCGGGCTCGACCTTGTCGCGCGCGGAGGTGGTGGCGATGACGCGCGCCCCCGCGAGCTTGCAGAGCTGCAAGAGCATGGTCGAGACACCGCTCCCCGCCGCGTTCACAAGCACCGTGGTGCCAGGCACGACCTCGGCCTTGACGTAGGCCATCTGCCAGGCCGTCAGCGTACAGAGCGGCAGCGCGGCAGCGCGCTCGAAGGGCATGTCCCCGATCGGGAGGACGGCGTCGTCCGCGACGACGATCCGCTCGGCATAGCCGCCTTGCGTGTTCTCACCGAGGATCCGGTAGCTGCGGCAGAGGTTGTCACGGCCCGATTTGCACGCGCCGCAGGTCCCGCACGAGACGCCTGGGTGCACCATCACGCGCTCGCCGATCGAGACGCCACGCGCTCCTGGCCCGACCGCCTCGATCTCGCCGGCGATGTCCGACCCGAGTCGGTGCGGGAACTCGAGGCGAAACGCCGGCCCGCCGCGACGCACCCACAGATCGAGGTGGTTCAGCGCCACGGCGCGCACGCGCACGCGAACCTCGCGCGGCCCCGGCTCGGGGACATCGATCGTACGCGCGACGAGCGCCTCGGGGCCCCCATGCGCCTCAAGCACCATCGCCTTCGTGGCGACCACCGTCAGGACCTCGCGTGGCGGTCGATGAGCTCGGCGAGCGCGGGCACCGCCTCCTCGACGTGCTCCTTCGCCGAGGGCCGCAGCTTCTTGTACGTGCTCGCAACGATCGCGTGATCGGCGCGCTGAGCCTTCTCGTCGGTGACCGACAGGAGCGCGTCCGCGACCGCCGCCCGCTCGGCGACGAGGTGTGCGACCGGTGATTTCCCGGAGGCCTCCGCGGCGTCCCAGAACGGTGCGAGCTTCGCCGCCCAGCGGTCGAACAGGCCGTCGACGACCTTTCGGACGAAGCCCGGCTTGATGCCCTTCACGGCGCCGTAGCCCGTCTTGATGACGATGCCGCCGAAGCCCTTCTTCTTCTCTACCTCGACGTCGACCAAGGCCACGCACGCGTCGACCACGCGCTCACGGCGCGCGGGCTCCTGAAACTTCTCGATGAGACTCATGCTTCGATCCTCTCAGGGTGTCTTGGCTCGGATGCGCTCCGGGCCGACGTTCTCGTCCCACTCGTTGCCGTAGCCTTCGTAGTGGACGCGGTACTTCTCGGGGCCGACCACGCCGACGATCACCGCCGGGTAGAAGTGGCGATGGAACTCGACGGTGACGCGATCGCCGAGCTTGTACTTGTTGTTCTTGCTCGCGTCGGCCGCGGCGCGACGCACCTTCTCCGGCGGCTCGGGCACGTTGGAGATGGGCCCCTCGATGCGTCCCTTCAAGCGGCTCCGCGGGATGATCTCGTCCCACATCTCGTCGTAGCCGTCGTAGTGGACCTTCACCTTCCCCGGGCCGGGCACGTCGAGGACCATGGCGGGGTAGCTCTTCCCCTCCCACTCCACGAGGACGTGGTCGCCGACGTCGTAGGCACGCGTGCACGCCGCGAGCACGGCCGCGAGCGCGAGGGCGCGCGCGAGACGGCTCCCCGGCCGCGTCGAGGTCGCACGGGCGCGACGCGGCGTGCCGTCGCCCTGGGCTCGGCACCCGTCTCGATCGCGAGGTCGTCGAAGCTGGTCCATCGGCTCGTGGCTGCTCGCGCTGCGGGCAGCGACTTCGCGTAGCACGCAGCCGGGCGCGCCTCCAAGTGCAGGGACATTCGCGGGTCGCCGTCACCGAGCCGCCCGCCGTCCTGCGAGGCCTCGCGATCTGCTAGGGTGAGGGGATGTTGCGCGCGCTCGCCGCCCTCCTCGCCCTCGGCCTGACGGCCTGCGAGAGCTTCGGCGGCGAGCCGGTATCGCCGCTCCCTGGCTCGGGCAACCAGAAGGAGACCGACGCCGACTATCCGACGGACAACGTGGGGACCTCGGTCGGCAACGTCATCCCGAACTTCTGCTTCCCGGGCTTCGTCGATCCGGTCGACGCGATGGCCGAGACCGAGATCTGCCTCTCAAACTTCTACAACCCGACCGGCGACGGCACCTTTGGCGCCGACGATCCATTCGACGACGGCGCGCCGCTCCCGCAGGTGGTCGTCATCGACGTGTCGGGCAAGTGGTGCAGCCCCTGCAAGTACGAGGCGCAGCACGTCCTGCCGGGCGTCTGGGCCGAGCTCGAACCGCGCGGGCTGATGCTAATGACGGTGCTCGCCGACGGCGGGAAGCCGACCGTCCCCGCGACGATGACCGACCTCGCGCAGTGGTCGGCGGCGTTCCAGCCGCGCTACCCCAACGTGATCGATCCCAAGTACCAGATGGGCGCGCTGTTCGACTCGAGTCAGTTCCCGGCGTTCTTCGTGCTCGACGCGAGGACGATGGTGATCACCCGCTTCGTCGGCGGCAAGCCGCCCGAGACCTTCTGGCAGACCGTGGAGGAGCTCCTGTGATGCTTCGTTCGAATCGTGTGGTCTCGTCGATCCTTCTCGCGGGCGCGGGCCTCCTCGTCGGATGTTCGAGCGCAGAGTCGCCCAACCCGCCGCCGAGCGTCGAGCCGACCTTGACCTTCGAGACCGAGGAGTACGAGGTCGGGACCGGCGACGTCTTCGAGTGCTTCTACACCGACACCATCACCGAGGAAGAGCTCGACGTCTACGAGGCGATCGGCAAGCAAGGGCCGGGGGGACACCACGTGATGGTGTTCTACACCTCGGATATCCACGATCCGGAGCACCACCCGTGCGTCGACTCCGAGATGGTCAACTGGAACATGGTCGCGGGCGCGGCGGGCTCGGGCGACGACGGACTCAAGCTGCGCGACAACCTCTCGAACCGCGTCCCGAAGGGCGTCCAGCTCGTGCTGCAGGCCCACTACATCAACACCACGGCCGCGCCCTACAAGACGCGGGACGCGGTCACCTTGAAGCTGCGCAAGCCGGGCGAGACCGTGGACTACGTGAACTACTTCGCGGTGTTCGACGGCGGCTTCACGATCCCGCCGCAGACGACGCACGTGAGCCGGACGCGCTGCACCATCGAGGAGGACCTCCAGCTCGTGTTGTCGCTCGGCCACATGCACGAGCGCGGACGCCGCTATCGCCTCGAACAGCTGCGTGCCGACGGCACCGTGGAGCGCGTGCTGCGCGACGACACGTGGAGCCCCGAGTACACCTCGCACCCGCCGATCGATCACTACCCGATCGTCGCGCCGCTCGAGCTCGCGAAGGGGACGGTGCTTCGGCAGACCTGCGAGTGGGACAACGATGGCGCGGCGGCGCTGCAGTTCCCGACCGAGATGTGCGTCGGGTTCTTCTACTACTTCCCGGGAACCGGCGACAAAGTCTGCGCCGCGCTCCCCGAGCCGTGACCGCTCAGGAGCGCGTGTCGGCGAGCGTCGACAGGAAGTCGTCGTCCTCGTCGGCGATGAAATCGTGGCGCGTGTAGAGCGTGACCACCTCGACGCCCGCCGCGCGCACCGCCTCGACGCCACCCTCGAGCCTATCGACCAGCACCGCGACCGCCACGACGTCGACGCCCGCCTCGCGCAAGGTCGCGATCGCCTGCAAGGTCGACCCGCCGGTGGTGATCACATCTTCGAGGAGGACGACGCGCATCCCCGGACGAAAGGGGCCCTCGATGAGGCGGCGCGTGCCATGGTCCTTCGCCTCTTTGCGCACGTAGAGCGCATGGAGCGACCGGCCCCGCAGCGCGCTCGTCAGCGACACCGCGCTCGCGAGGGGGCAGCCACCGAGGGCGACGCCTGCGACGGCGTGGAGATCGTGGAGGTGTCGGATCCCGTCGAGGACCAGCTCCGCGACGAGCTGGTGACCACGCGCGGTGAGAACGGTCTGCTTGCAGTCAATGAAGAAGTCGCTCTCTTTGCCAGAGGCGAGCAGCACCCGCCCCTCGCGGTACGAGAGCTTGCGTAGGAGCTCGAGAAGCTCGGGGCGGGCCTCGGCGGTCTTGTCGCGACGCGAGCGAGCCATCGCTAGCGAGCGCGGCGCTTCTGCGCCTTCTTGGTGCGCTTCTGGAGCGCGGGGACCACCGGCTCAGGGGCGCGCTTCGGGGCGGCCTCGGCTCGCACCGCGGGGGGCGTGGCGGCGGGCTTCGTGACGGGGGGCGCGCTCACCTTGGCGGCGACGCGGGGCGGCGGTGCCACGACGGGCGCCTGACGCGCGGTCGACTTGGAGGCCACCGCGGCGGCTGGGGAGCGAGCAGGGCGAGCCTCGGCGGCGGGCGCCTCACCGGTGGCGACGCGACCTCGCAGCTTCGCCCCGGGGCGAATGCCGATCGAAGGAGCGGACACGTCGCCGACGACGCGCGCCCCGTCTTCGAGGACGACGCGCTCGCTGCCGCGCAGGTTGCCGGAGACCGCGCCCGCGACCACGACGCTCTGCGCCGCGAGATCGCTCTTCACCATGCCGTCGGGCCCGACGACGAGGTGGCCCGCCACCTCGACCGTCCCCTCGACGTGCCCGTGGATCTCAAGGTCACCGTCGGACTGGATGCGCCCGCGGATCACGGTGCCCGCGGCGATGATCGAGGTGTCTTTCGGGGCCATCGGCTCAGACCTCCATGTCGACGTTGCCCTTGAACACGGCACCGTCCGCGATGGTGAGGCGCGCGGCCTTGACGTCGCCGACGAGCCGCCCGCCCGAGAGCAGATCGACGCGATCGTTCGCCGTCACGTTGCCGGTCACATGGCCGCCGATCGCGACCGACTGCGCCGCGATGTCGGCCTCGACGACGGCGTCGCCCTCGACGGTGACGGCGCCCTCGGACTCGAGCTTGCCGCGCAGGGTGCCGCCGACGATGACCTCATCGTCCGACGAGACCTCGCCCTCAATGGTGATTCCGGGTCCGATGACTGTTGCTGCCACGCTGATGCTCCGTCCGTTACGCGGTCTACGACCTCAAGCGAGCGCGTCCGGCAGCTCGAAATCCGCCGAGACCCGTCCGTGAAACTGCCCGCCTTCTTCGAGCACGAGGCTCGCCGCCTCGACATCGCCGCGGAGCGACCCGGTGGCCGTCACGACCACCTCGCCGCGTACCTCGACGTCGCCTCGGAGCGCGCCCGACACCGTGACCGTCTCGGCCGCGACCGCGCCGCGAACCTCGGCGCCCTCGCCGAGCTCGAGCGCCCCCGAGACGGTGACGTCGCCCTCGACCTGCGCCTCGACACGCAGGTCGCCCTCGCCGCGCACGCGCCCTCGCACGCGCAGCCCACGACCCAACACCGTCGCTTCGGTCGAACCCTTGGCCATCGATCGTTGCTCCGCGTGGACGCTAACGCAAGGCACCCCGACAAGCAATGGCCGCTTCCCCGTGCGGTCGAGCGGCGCAGGTCGGAGGGTACGACCCCACAAACTGGGGCGCGACCCCGCGGACGCGCGAGGCCGCGTGCTACCGTCCGTCGAGCGAGCCACCGGCCCTCGCTCGCATCGCACCATGGCATCGAACCCGCTCTCCCGTCGGCAGCTGCTCCACGGAGCCGCGAGCCTCGGGCTCTCGCGCAACGCCATCGCCGGCGAGCCGTTCGAGGTGCGCGATGTCGTCGTCGCCGGGAGCCTCGCGACCGGACGCCGCTTCACGCTGCTGGTCCCGCGGCACACGACGGGTCCCGTGCCGCTCGTCGTCGCGTTCCACGGCAAGGGCGAGACGATCGACGAGACCCTGGGCGTGCGAGCGTGGCTCGATCGGTATGGCCTCGCGTCGACTTACGCGCGCCTGCTCACGCCGCCCGTCTTGGCCCTCGACAAGAAGCTCACGCACTGGACCGCAGCGCGCGTCGCCGAGGTGAACGCGGAGCTCCTCCGCCGCCCGTTTGGGGGAGTCGCGGTCGCGTGTCCGTTCACACCTGACGTCTTCAACGTCGGCGGACGTCGCACGTTCCTCGACGACTACGCACGCTGGGTGACCGAGGAGGTCGTGCCACGCGCCCGCCGCGAGACCGCGATCTTGGAAGGCGCGACGCACGTCGGCGTCGATGGCGTCTCGCTCGGGGGGTTCGTGAGCCTCGAGGTCTTCCTGCGGCGTCCCGAGCACTTCGGGGCCTTTGGCAGCGTGCAGGGCGCGCTCGGCGGAGTCGGTGCGGCTCGCTATGCGCGCGCGCTCGCCGCTGCCCTCGAGCGCGTGGGACCACGGCGGCTGCACCTCGAGACGAGCCTTGGCGATGTCTACCGCGCCGACACCGAGGCGCTGTCGCGCGCGCTCACGAAGCTCGCGGTGGGCCACGATTTCATCGCGCCGCCAGGCGGGCACAACCAGCCCTTCTTGCGCGACAGCGGCACGCTCGAGATGCTGCTCTGGCACGATCGCGCGCTGCGCTCGTGAGGCCGCGCGGCCCCGTGCCCTTCGAGGTGGGTCGCGGTCCGCGTCACGCCTCGCCGACCGTGCGCATGGACATCATGTTGCCGGGCTTCAGGCCGACGAGCGCATACGCGCGCTCCCAGCGCTCCTCGGGGGCGCACTCGAAGAGCACGCGCTCGTCGAGCGCCACGGGGAGCCAAGCGCCGCGCGCGATCTCCGACTCGAGCTGAGCGGGCCCCCACCCCGAATAGCCGAGCACGACGAGCCGCCGCGGAGCCTCAACGAGGGCGCCGGGCGGCGGCTCGGCGAGGGCGTCGAACGCCTCGCGTGACGACGAGACACGCAGCCTCGACCCGACCTCGATCACCCCCTCGCCCCCGAGCGACGGATCGTCGACCACCACCCAGCCCGACTGGGGCTGCACGGGCCCGCCGAGCCAGACGGGCGACGCGTCGTCGTGGTCGCCATCGTAACCGGCGTGGCGCAAGAGCGCTCCGACCGTGACGGGCGCGGTGCGATTCACGACGAAGCCGAGCGCGCCCTCGGCGTTGTGGATCGCGAGCAGCACGACCGTGCGGTCGAAGTTCGGATCGCCGAGCGGCGGCGAGGCGATGAGAAACCCTGGTGCCAAACTGCGGAACGCCATCGTAACCTCGCGCGCGACGATCCCCGAAGCGCCACGGTGTCGCAGTGAACTCGAGCCCGCAACCGAAAACGGAGGTCGTGCGCCTCGCCTTCGAAGGCGGGACGCTGCGCGTCGAGGGCCTCGGCGAGGCCGACCCGCTGCCCTGCGTCTACGATCCGCGGAGTGGCTGCCACCGCGCCCCGGCGTCGCGCTACGCCGAGGTGGTGCTCGCCCTGCGCGCCCGCGGGACCCCTTACGTGGACGAGGCGCGCGCCTACGAAGATCTGGACCTAGGCGACCTCAAGCGCCAGGAGCCCTTTTATTACCAGCGTGAGGCGCTCGAGGCCTGGGAGCGTCACTCGAGCCGCGGCGTCATCGTGCTGCCGACCGGCGCGGGCAAGACGTTCGTGGCAGTGATGGCGATCGACCGCCGCCCGCGCTCGACGCTCGTCGTGGTGCCGACGCTCGATCTCCTGCACCAGTGGTACGACCTCCTCCAGGCGGCGTTCGCGCGACCGGTCGGCATCATCGGCGGCGGCTACTACGAGCCCTCCGCGATCACGGTCACGACGTACGATTCGGCATACCTGCATGCCGAGAAGCTCGGGAATCGCTTCGGGCTCGTCGTCTTCGACGAGTGCCATCACCTGCCGAGCGAGTCGTACGCGCTCGCCGCGCGCTCGCTCCTCGCCCCGTTCCGGCTCGGGCTATCGGCGACCCCGGAGCGAACCGACGGCGGCGAGGCGCGCTACGCCGAGCTCATCGGCCCCATCGTCTATCGCAAGGACATCGACGAGCTGTCGGGGACCTACCTCGCGAGCTACGAGACGCAGCGGATCGAGATCTCGCTCACCGACGAAGAGCGCGACGAGTACCGCGCCGAGCGCGCGCTCTACCTCGCGTTCCTGCGCGGCCAGGGCATTCATATGTCGTCGCCCTCGGGCTGGGCGGATTTCATCGCCAAGAGCACCCGCAGCGAAGAGGGGCGCCGCGCCTTCCTCGCGTACCGTCGGCAACGTCAGCTCGCGCTCACCGCTACACGGAAGCTCGAGACTCTCGAGCGGCTCTTGCTCTCGCACCGAAACGACCGCGTGCTCGTCTTCACCGAAGACAACGCCACCGTCTACGAGATCGCCGAGCGCTTCCTATTGCCCGCGATCACGCACCAGACTCGAGTGAAGGAGCGGAGCGCGATCCTGCAAGCCTTCAACCGCGGCGAGCTCACCGCCGTCGTCACCTCGAAGGTGCTGAACGAAGGCGTGAACGTGCCCGAGGCGAACGTCGCGGTCGTCCTCTCTGGCTCGGGCTCGGTGCGCGAGCACGTCCAGCGCCTCGGGCGTATCCTGCGAAAGCGCGAGCACAAACGCGCGATCTTGTATGAGCTCGTAAGCGCGGGGACGAGCGAAGAGGGGACGAGCGCCAAGCGCCGGGAGCACCGTGCTTACCAGTGAGCTCTTGCGGGTGCGCCGTCAGGGCAAGCTCGTCGTGCCGCGGTTCTTGTCGGCGTCCGAGCGGGCGCGCCTAGGGCCGGTCGCGTGGGAGCTCGTCGCGACGCTCGCCGGCGCGGCGGGCCACAGCCGCGACGACGTCACGGCCGCGCTGTCGATCGTCGATCACCTGCCGAAGGATCGACCCATCGTGCGCGGCCTCGAGAAGCTCCTCCTCGATCGCTGCGAGTTCCTCGCCCCCGAGGGCGATGACCCGGAGACGCTGCGCGACGCCGTGTTTCGCTTGGCCGCCGAAGCCCGCCGCGCGCTGGGCCCGACCGAGCGCTTCGATCGAGCGCGCGTTCTGTCGCTCGCAGCCGAGCGGCTCGACCTCGACGCCGAGCGCATCGAGGCGCGCCTCTTCGCCGATCTTCGCAAGAACGAGCGGCTCACGCACTTTCGACCGACTACGGTCGAGCGGCTGCTCGAGCGCTATGACGTCGCGCTCGTGCAAGGCGTGTTGCTCCGCGCGCTGCGCGTGGTCGTGACGCTCGAGGGCGAGTCGCCTGACCGCGTAAGGCAGCTCTTTCGAACCGCGCGCTTTCATGGCCTGCTCCACCGCGTCACGCGCGACGGCACCGCGCATCGCATTGAGCTCGACGGCCCGCTCAGCCTGTTCACCGCGTCGCAGCGCTACGGGCTCGCGCTCGCGCTCTTCGTGCCGGCGGTGCTGCGCTGTCGGCGCTTTCGGCTCGAAGCAGACGTGCTCTGGGGGAAGGAGCGTCGACCGATGCGCCTCGAGCTCGGCCCCGAGGCGGGCCTCGTCCCTCATGGGCGCGCGCTCGACGGCATGGCGCCAGAGCTCGAGCGGTTCATCGCCGGGTTCGGCGCGCTCGAGTCGTCCTGGGACGTCACGCCGTGCGACGACATCGTCGCGATCCCCGGCGAGGCGGCGGTCGTCCCGGATCTCGTCTTCACGAATCGCGAGACGGGCGAGCGGGTGTGGCTCGAGGTCTTCGGCTACTGGAGTCGCGCCGCCGTGTGGCAGCGCATCGAGACCGTGCGGCGCGGATTTCCGGGGCGGATCCTGCTCGCGGTCGGCAAGCAGCTGCGGGTGAGCGAAGATCTGCTCGACGAGTCCGAGGCGGGCGAGCTCTACGTCTACCGGACGAGCCCGCAGCCCAAGGCGCTCCTCGAGCGGCTCGAGCGCGACGGCGCGAGCTGACGAGGGTCGACCGCGGCGCCCGAGCGCGACGCGAACGTCACGGCTTCAGCGTGACGCCGTAGGCCGCGAGCGCGGGGATCCCCTTGCCGTCGAGCGTCGTCACCGTCTTGCCGTCGTCGCTGACGACCGCCTCGGCAACCTTGGCCCAGGTGCCGTACGGCACCCAGTTGTCGTACGTCTTCACACCATTCGCCCACAGCTCGACCGTGGCCTTCGCGGGGAACATCGCCGCGTTGGGGAACGAGAGCTTCGCCGGCGGGCACACGTCGACGTCGGCCGGCCCCATCCCGACGATGAGCGCGAAGTCGACCGGCGACGCGGCGAGCTGGGGAAACTTCCCGTCGGTGGGCTTGAAGACGACGGCGGCGAACGGCTCTTCGGGCGCGAGGAGCTCCTGCTCGATGCGCGCGTTGGGATCGAAGGTCACGCTGACGCCATTGCTGGTGACGGTGGCGCCCTTCTCGAGCTTGCCGCCCACCGGGCCAAGCTCGACCGCCGTGACGACGCCGAAGTCGACGTCCGCGCCCATCGGCAGCGCGCCGCCCCAGAAGAGGTACTGGGTGCCCGACTGGCTCCCGTACTTCAGCGAGGGGTCGATGAGCTCTTTCCCGCCGTTCGAGATGGTGTAGGAGCCGTCGCTGCTCTTGCCGTAGAGGCAGAGATCGCTGCCGCACACCTGAACGTCGATCAGGGCATCGGGCAAGCCCTTGCCGTTCTTGTCTTGAACGGTGACCTTGACGGTCCCGACGGCGACCTTCTTTCCGGGGTTCGCGGGTGAGGGGGCAACGCAATCCGGCACGGTGATGACGCCGCTGCCCGAGGAGCTCGTGGCGTCCCCGCTGCCCGAGCCACCGCCCCCCGTCGAGCCGGTGCTCGAGGTCGCGCTCGCGCTGCTGCTCGTCGTCGCTTCGGAGTCGTCGCCACCGCACGCGCCGGCGAGGACCGCCGCGGCACCTAGGACCAGAACCAAGCTCGTTTTCATGTCCTTGAACGTAGCACGACCTGGCGCTCGGTCGGCGTGGCTCGCGTTCCGACCGGGCGAGAACCTTCCGCTGCGGACGCTGTCCGTTTCGTGCCGTCGGCGCACGATTCACGCTTCATCTTGTTCAAAACCGGAGCCGGGTGGTGTAGACGTCAGTCATGACTCGTTCAGGGTTCTACGGCATCGGTGCGTTCGCGGTCGGCTTTGGCATGGTGATGAGCTGCGCGACCGGCGCCACCGACATCGACACGGGAGCGGGCGGCGCAGGCGGCGCGGGCGGCTCGACCCTCAGTGGTCCGACCGTGAACTCGAGCTCGTCGGTCGCCTCGAGCTCGTCGGTCGCTTCGAGCTCTTCGGTCGCCTCCAGCGCGGTGAGCTCGGTCGCGAGCACGTCGACGGTCTCGTCGGCGGTCGCCTCGTCGAGCGGCGTCAGCGGGAGCGCGGGGAGCGGCGGCATGACGTGCAGCAGCGCGGCGCAGTGCGGGGGCGATTGCTGCTGCGACTCCGTGAGCCAGTGCCTTGACCAGATGATCTGCGATCTCGCCGGCGGCACCTGCCTCTGACGCCCGGGCGCGGGCTTCTTTCTTCTTCGGCTCTTCGGCTGACGCCTCATCGCGGGCCTCTTCGGCTCTTCGGCTGACGCCTCATCGCGGGCCTCTTCGGCTCTTCGGCTGACGCCTCATCGCGGGCCTCTTCGGCTCTTCGGCTGACGCCTCATCGCGGGCCTCTTCGGCTCTTCGGCTGACGC
>VGRJ01000033.1 GCA_016875405.1 Deltaproteobacteria bacterium
CCCGCCGCCACCGCCGCCACCGCCGCCGCCACCGCCGCCGCCGAAGCCGCCACGGCCGCCGCGCGGGCCACCGCCGCCACCGCCGCCGAAGCCGCCAGAGCGCTCACGACGCTCCTCGGCCTCGTTCACACGAAGCGGGCGCGAGTCGAGCATCGCGCCGTTCATCTGCTCGATGGCCTTGCGCGCGCCTTCCTCGGTACCCATCGACACGAAGGCGAAACCGCGCGAGCGGCCGGTTTCGCGGTCAAGGATGAGCTTGACTTCGGTGACCTCGCCGAACTGGGCGAAGGTGCTGTGGAGGGCGTCCTCGGTGGTCTGGAAGGACAGGTTTCCAACGTACAAACGGTTGTTCATCTCTGCTATCTCGGACTCGGCCTGGTTGCGCCGCGGGCGCGTGGACTTTCCTTCACTCGACGGGCCGTATCATTCGGGCGATGGTGTGGCAGCGGACAGCCGTGCCGTGAGCGTTGCCTGGGAGCGCAACGGTCAACCCCGCAGTCGAAGCCGAGATGCAGAATCGAGACCGAGGACCAGTAACGAACTTTTGTAGCCTATCCTGATTCAACGGCCTTGGCAATCTGCCCAAGCGTGCTAGCGGGTGTGTGTCCGGCCGAGCGGGTCGCGGAGGGCGCGGAGGGCTCTGTCCGGCTCGATCCCGCGGGCCCCGACGCTCCTCAACCCGGACCACGGCGGGCGCGAGCGAAGGACAGCAGCTCGGCGCGCCGAACTCCGAGCTCCTCGGCGATCGCCACCGGGTCTCCGTGGTCGCCGTAGCGCAGGGCCGCGTACGCGAGGAGGGTCTGCGCGCAGTCCCGGCCGAGCTCAGGTGGCAGCCGCTCGTTCACGCGCCGAGCGAGCGACTCCAGGGTCGCGTCCTGCTCGACCGGAAGCCCCGCCCTCTCGAGCGCCTCGACGAGCGCGACGAAGTTGGGGAGCGGGCCCGGCGCAGGCGCTTGCCGAGCGCCCCGACCGCGACGGCGCCCCCGCACCCAGCGCCAGACCACCGAGAGGGCCACGACGAGGAGCGGGCTGATGAGCGCTTGGGCGAGGGTGAGTCCATCGAGCCAGACGAGGAAGTCAAACCCCAGCGCACCGAGGCCGTCGAGCACGGCAAGCGGGAGCGGGGTCCGCCTCGACTCGAGCAGCGCGCCGTCTCCGGCGGGGGTGGGATCGAAGGTCTTCCACCCGTCCAGCCAGGCCTCGACCCAAGCGTGAGCGTCCCGCTCTCGGACGATGAGGTCGCCGGTGAGCGGGTTTCGCTCGACAGCGCGATAGCCGACGACGACGCGCGCCGGGATCCCGAGCGATCGGGCGAGGAGCGCCATCGCGGCGGCGAAGTACTCGCAGTGACCTTCGCGCGAGCGGGTCAAGAACTCGAGGACCGGGTCACCGTAGGGGGAGCGCTCGAACTCAAGCGAGTAGCGGTAGTCACGCTTGAGGTGACGCACGATCGCGTCGAGCTTCGCGGCGTCGTCTCCTGCGCCTTCCGTCACGCGCCGAGCGTGGAGGAGGAGCGCGCGCGCGATCTTCTGCGGCACGCGAACGTCGTCGGGGCTCGGCTCGGAGATGGGCGCAACGCGACGCGAGCCGACGCGGTACTCGAGGCGTGCCGCGGGGTGGGCGTCGACGACCTCGAGGTTTCCGAGGGGATCGACGCGGCCAAAGCCGCTCGAGAGCGCGAGCTCACCGGCGTCGAGCGGGGCGAAGTAGCGCCGCGGCTCACCGTCGAGCCATTCGATCGTCACGCGCGGAGCGGGCCCGAGCGAGGTCGGCGTCGAGAGCGCCTCGAAGCGTGATTCGTCGCGCGACCAGCGCCCCGCATCGTAGCGCTGAAACACGAGCCCGCGGAGCAGGGTTGGCTCGCCGCGCACGCGCATCACTGCGTGTGGCGAGTCGAGGAGGCCACGCATCGAGCCGAGCCACAAGCGACCGCCGACACCAACTGCGGGAGGTCGACCCTCGACGATTCGCTGCATTGCCCAGGCGTGAGCGCCGGGCAACGAGCAGACGAGCGCAAGCGTCGTCGCGACGCCGACGAACCCCACCACCGCGAGAGCCACCCCGTGACGCCGCACGATGAGGGCGACCGGTGCGGAGGTTCTCGAGGCGCTGCGGCGCGCCGCGAGCGCAGCGGCGACGAACGCGACGACCCCGGTCGGGTATCGCCATCCACTGTGGACTCCGCCGCACGCCATCAGCGCGAGCATCGCGAGGCCGAGCGTCGCAGGCTCGGCGCCGACCGGCGACGCGAGGTACGCCCGCCCGAGGACGACGACGAGGAGCGCGCCCGCGAACCCGGCCCACGGCGTCGGAAGCTCGTCGAGGGCGGTCGGTGCACGTGGGAGGAACGTGACGAGCAGCGAGAGGGCGGTGCCAAACGCAAGAATGGAAATAGCAACCTCGAGCGAAGGAGGCAGCGCAAGCCGCGCCCGCGAGAGCTGAGGAAACAGTAGGAGCACCGCGAACGAAGCCGCGAGCGCCACGCTCGGCCCGAGCATGCCGTAGAGGACGAGGACGACGAGCACCGGCAGAGGCGAGAGACGGCTCATGCTCGGACGGCCTCCCCTGCCATGATCGCGCGCGCCGACAGGACCCGCTCGGCCTCCTCGCCTGGAGCGACGCTTCGCCTGCGCGAGAGCCAACCGATGTCGTCGACCACTCGTACGACGCGAACCGCGGCGCCCGTCTGCGAGAGCACCGCCGCGAGCGCGCGAGAGCGCGTGGGGTCGCAGGTCGTGACGACGAGCACGACGGTGGCGCGCGCGAGCCACGGCCTTGTGTCGTCGTCGAGCTTCTTGAGCGGCACGAGCGGCGCGCGCGGGAGTACGGCGAGGCGATCGAGCGTCTCGTCGAGCGCCGCGCGACCACGAGGCGAGCGCATCGGGTAGACGACGCCGGCCGACGCGAGCCCGAGGTAGTCGAGATCGAGCGTCGCGGCTTGGGCCACGATTCCGGCAGTGAGCGACAAGAGCGCCTCGAAGGCCTCCTCGCTCACGAGGGCCGGATCGTAGTCGAGCACGAGCGCGAGGCGGCTCGAGGCGATCGGTCGATACTCTCGGATGTGCGGCTCGCCGAGGCGCGCCCACGTGCGATGGTGGAGCTCGCGGACGGGGTCGCCGTATCGGTAGGGGCGAACGCCGAGCAGCTCTTCATCCCCGCGCGCGTGCGCGACATGGTTTCCGATCGCCGAGGTCCCCTCGCGAGGCGTCGGCAGCTCGAGCCTCGCGACGTTTGCGATCCGGGGGACCACGAGGAAGCGCACCACCTCGCTCTCGATCGCTGGCCCGAGCGCGAGCCCCGAAGGGACGAGCCTCGACGCCTCGAAGACGTCGAGCTGATGCTCGCCCCGGGCCACGAACCGCGCCCTCGCCACGACGGATGCGCGCCCTTGGCCAGCCACGACAGCGACCGATGGCGGCTGGGTCACCCAAGCCCCGTCCCAGGGCAAGAAGGGGTACGAGAGCCGCAGGTCATAGAGCGGATCGGAGCGCTCGTTCTCGAGCGCGAGCTCGAAGGTCACCGCCTGACCCACCGCGACCCGACGAGGCGCCCGCACCTGAAGCCGCGCGCCCTCGATGGCGAAGCTCCGCCGCGCGATGAGCACCCCGAGGGACAGACCGAGGAGCACGCTCCAGAGCACATGGATCTGCGTCGTGTCGACCGAGAGGCCGGCCGTACCGACGAAGAGCAGGAGGACGGACAGCGCGCGACCTTCGCTGCTGAGGGCCCCGAAGAGCCACCCGAGGGGCGCGAGGAGCTTCCCGAAGGCGCTCCGGCGAACGCGCTCCCGCCCATCACGGGTCGCGGGGATCAAGATGTGATTCAGCCGCGCGAGGTTCATCGTGGGACGGGGACACGCGCGACGAGCTCGGCGAGGAGGGCCGCCGTGGTGCGGCCTCCGAAGCGGCTTCCCTCGGTCGGGATTACGCGATGCGCGAGCGTCGCCTCGACGAGCGCCTGAACGTCATCGGGTGAGACGAAGGCACGCCCTTCGAGGAAGGCACGCGCCTGGCTGGCGCGGTGCAGCGCGAGCGCGCCGCGCGTCGAGACCCCGAGCGCGAGCTCTGGATGACGTCGCGTGGCCTGCACGATCTCGAGGAGATATCGCACAACGGCCTCCTTGACGGGGACCGCTCGCACCGACGCCTGCAGCGCGAGGACGGTCGCCCCGTCGAGCAGCGGCTCGAGGGAGTCGAGCGGCTCGGCGGTCCGTCGATCGGCGAGGATCTCGAGCTCGTCCTCGAGCGACGGGTGCCCGACCACGAGCCGGAAGAGGAAGCGATCGAGCTGCGCCTCGGGCAGCGGGTAGGTGCCCTGGAACTCGATTGGATTCTGCGTCGCGAGGACGAGGAAGGGCATCGGCAGCGCGTGCGGCTTGCCGTCGATGGTGACGTGTCCCTCGTTCATCGCCTCGAGAAGTGCGGCCTGCGTGCGTGGCGAGGCGCGGTTGATCTCATCGGCGAGCACGACGCTCGCGAACACCGGACCGCGATGAAACGAGAGGGTGCCGGCCTTCGGATCGAGGAGCTCGGCGCCGAGGATGTCCGAGGGCAACATGTCGGGCGTGAACTGGACGCGCGCGAACGAGACCGCGAGGACGCGCGCGAGCGCCTTCGCGAGCGTCGTCTTGCCGACCCCCGGCACGTCTTCGAGCAGCACGTGGCCACCTGCGAGCACCGCGACGAGCAACCGCTCGATCACCTGGGGCTTTCCGCGGATCACGCGCCCGAGGGCCGACTGGGCTGCACTCAACGCGGCTCGGGCGTGCACGCGTCGACGCTAGCACGCGCCTAAGTGGGGCGTGGGAACAGCGGGGCGTGGGAACAGCGGCTCGAGCCAGGCGGCGAGATCCGTGAGGACGTCGGCGCGGTTGGTCTCTTTCAAGATCTCGTGTCGGCCGCCCGGGTAGAGCCGCTCGGTGACGCGACGGAGCCCGGCCGACCGGTAGCTCTCGACCAGCCGACGGACGCCCTGGCCCATGTCGCCGACCGGGTCCTGTTCGCCGGCGACCGCGTAGATGGGCAGGTCCTTCGGGATGCGCGCAAGGTTGTCGGGGCGCGTGAGCGTCGGTAGCGCATCGAGAAAATCGACCCACGTCTGCACCGACACCATGAAGCCACACAGCGGGTCGGCGACGTACGCATCGACGACGGCCTCATCGCGCGAGATCCAATCAAACGCCGTTCGATTCGGTCGGAAGCGCGCGTTGAAGTCCTCGAACGAGAGCTTGTTCAAGAGCGTGCTGCGACCGCGACGGCCGAGCCGCGCGCGCTCGAGTCGGGCCACGCCGCGACCGGCCTGCGCGAGAAGCGGTGGCCGGCCGTTCGACGCGACGAGCACGACGGCGACCACGTCCTCTGGGTGCGCGAACGCAAGGTTCTGCGACATGAACGAGCCCATCGAGTGCCCGACCAGCGCCACGCCGAGGCCAGGGTGCTCGCGAGCCGCGAGGCGATTCACACGGTGGAGATCCTCGACGGCTTTGGCGAAGGCGTCCTCGTCCGCCATGTGCCCGGGCTCCTCGCCCGGCCGCATGCTGCGCCCGTGCCCGCGGTGATCGTGCGCAACGACGAGGTAGCCACGCGCCGCGAGAAACTCGGCGACCTCCGCGTACCGGAGCGCATGCTCAGCCATACCATGGGCGATCTGCACGATGCCGCGCGGCGCGTCGGACGGCTCCCAGCGGTAGCCGCGAAGGACGAGGCCGTCCGCCGCGGTGAGCTCGAAGGTCTTGGGCTCGGACATGCGAGCGACGCGTAGCGCCGCCTCGCCGCGGCGTCCACGCCGCCGTCGCGGATCGTCAGCCGCCGACGCGCTCCCGTGGCGCTTCCACCTCGGAGGGGTAGAGTCCTCTCGTGAACGCGCTCCCTCGGACGTCGGAGTCGAGCCTCGTCGTGACCACGTCGCGTCGCCCCGTCTTCGACCTCGCACCGAGGCTCGCAGCGGCGGTACCGTTCGTGCCGCTCGCCGACCTGCCGACGCCGATCGTGCGCCTCGCCTCGCTCGAGCGCGCCCTCGGCGCCGGCGGCGAGCTCTTCCAGAAGTGCGACGACCGCACGTCTTCGGTCTACGGCGGCAACAAGGTCCGCACGCTCGAGGTGCTGCTCGGTGGCGCGCTCCGGCGCGAGGCGACGCATGTGTACGCGACCGGCGCCTTCGGCTCGAACCACGCGACGGCCACGGCGCTCCACGCGCCGCGCGTCGGCCTGTCCCCGGGTGCGATCCTCTACCCGCAGCCGGAGAGCGCCTCGTCGCGCGACAACCTGCGGGTCGTCCTGTCGCACGCCGGGCCGAACGTCCGCACGCTCCCCCATTGGTCCGCGCTCCCGCTCGGGGTCTTCATGGAGGCGCGCGCGGCCAAGGCTCGGGGCGAGCGGGCGGTCATCATGTGGCCGGGCGGCGCAACACCCCTCGGCGCGCTCGGCTACGTCTCGGCCGGGCTCGAGCTCGCCGAGCAAGTCGCACGCGGCGAGCTGCCGCGCCCCGCTCGCGTGGTAGTCCCCGTCGGTTCGAACTGCACGACCGCGGGCCTCCTCGTCGGGCTCGCGCTCGCGACCCAGCGCGGCCTCGGATTCACGGCCGGCGGGCTGCCGCGGCCGCCCCGCGTCGTCGCAGTTCGCGTGACGCCGTGGCCCATCACCACTCGAGGGCGCATCGTGGGGCTCGCACAACGGACCTCGGAGCTCCTCGCAGAGCTTGCAGCCGACGCCTCACTCGCGGTCGAGGCTCGCGCGCTCCACGCCATGCTGGAGCTCGAGCCGCGGGAGCTCGGCCCCGGCTACGGCTACGGCACGAGACGCGGTCGCGAGGCCGCGGACCTGTGGCGCGCTCACGAAGGGGCGCCGCTCGAGCTCACCTACAGCGCCAAAGCCGCGGCCGCCGCCCTCGGGCGCATGCGGGAGCGGGCCCAAGGACCGACGCTGTATTGGGCAACGAAGTCGAGCGCGCCGCTCCCATTGACTTCTGTCAATCATGCGCCGGGCGCCCACCCACGGGTGACTCGCTGGCTCGAGCGAGCGGCCGCCGCGGAGCAAGGCTCGTGAGTGGGCGCGTCCGCCTCGAGCCTCCTCCGCGTCCTTCCAAAGCCGTTGTAGCGTGCGCGCCATGCCCTCACCCGGTCCGTTCGGCACGTCGCTCGCCCACCTCGCGCGGCACGGGCTCGTCACGCTCGCGCTGCTCGCCGGGTGCCATCGTCGCGGGCTCGACGAGCCCCCCTCGGCCGCGCCGGCAGCCTACCTCGAGCCCCGCGCCGCTCGGGCGCGCCCGAGCGGCGCGGACGACCTGCCTCGGCTAGCCCTCGGAGCGCGCGGCGCGGTGGCTTCGCAGGAGCGCCTCGCGACGGAGGTGGGCCTCGCGACGCTGCGTCGTGGCGGCAACGCGATCGATGCGGCGATCGCCGTCGGCTTCGCGCTCGCGACGACCCACGCGCCCGCCGGCAACCTCGGCGGAGGCGGCTTCATGCTGGTGCAGCTCGCCGACGGCCGAAGCGTCGCGTTCGATTTCCGCGAGACTGCGCCCGGCGCCGCGACGCGCGACATGTACCTCGATCCGAAGGGAAGCCCGACGAAGGACAGCGTGGAAGGCCCCCGCGCCGCCGGGATCCCAGGCACGGTGTCGGGCTTTCACTTGGCGCACCACCGCTTCGGGTCCCTCCCGTGGCACACGCTCGTTGCCCCCGCGCTCGCCCTCGCGGAAGAACACGAGGTCGATGCCTTCGAGGCGAAGAACCTCGAGCGGGGTCGGGCGGCGATGCGCGCCGCTGGCTTCGAAGCGAGCGCGCAGGTGTACGAGCGCCCCGACGGGAGCGCCTTCGTCGCGGGCGATCGCTGGCGTCAACCCGAGCTCGCCGCGACGCTGCGCGAGATCGCCGCCGAGCCCGCCGCCTTTTACCAGGGCGCGCTCGCGAAGCGGCTCGTCGACGGCGTGCGCGCCGCAGGCGGACTCTGGACGATGGGCGACCTGGCCGGCTACCGAACGATCGAGCGCGAGCCGACGCGTTTTGCCTACCGCGGATACGACCTCGTGACCATGCCGCTCCCGTCCGCGGGTGGCATCGTGCTGCGCCAGATGCTCGTGGGCTGCGAGTCGCTCGAGATGTCGCGCTTCGCGTGGCACAGCGTCGACGAGCTGCACCTCTACGCCGAGGTGGCGCGTCGGGCGTACGCCGATCGCAACACGCTCCTCGGGGATCCCGCGTTCGTCGACGCGCCAGTCGCAGCCCTCACCGACGAGGCTTACATCCGCCGTCGGATGAGCGACGTCGACCTCACCCACGCCACGCCCTCCAGCCGCGTCGCGCCTGGCCTTGCCCCGCGGGCCGAGTCGCACGACACGACGCACTACTCGGTCATCGACGAGCGAGGCAACGCGGTCGCGACGACCTACACGCTGAACGCCTCGTTCGGCGCGAAGTTCGTCGTGCCGGGGACGGGCGTCCTCCTCAACGACGAGATGGACGACTTCGCGGTGAAGCCCGGCGCCGCGAATCTCTACGGACTGGTGCAAGGGGAGCCGAACGCCATCGCGCCGGGGAAGCGGATGCTGAGCAGCATGACGCCGACGATCGTCGTGAAGGGCGGTGACGTGCGCGCCGTGCTCGGCTCGCCGGGTGGGCCGACGATCACGACCACGGTGGTCCAGCTCGCGCGCGCGCTCATCGACTACGGACAGCCGCTCGACGTCGCGGTCGCCGCGCCTCGCCTTCATCACCAGTGGCTGCCCGACGCGATTGTCGCCGAGCGCGCCATGCCGACCTCGCTCCTCGACGGGCTCCGCGCCCGCGGACACGCCCTCGAGCTGCGCGAGCGCATCGGCAACGCCAACGTCATCGAGGTCGATCCCGCGACGCGTGGCTTCCGCGCGGTCGCCGACGTGGCGCGTGGCGGAGCGGCGGCGGCGGCGTACTGAGGGGCGGGCCTCAGAGCAGGCTCACGCCGCTCGCGACGAGATCGGCCTCGGCGGCGCCCGCCCAGTCGCGATTGGCGCGCGGGCTCGCGGGGCTCGGGTGCAGCATGCGCCCGAAGGCAACGCCCGTCCCGTCGAGCGCGCGCCGTGCCGCGGCCTCGGCGAAGGCTCCGACGCCGACGACCAGCGAAGGGGCGAGCGCGCGGGCCATGCCGCGGAGGGCGTCGTCGCAGCGGTCGAGCAAGGGCTCACGGTCGGCCGCGCACAGCTTGTCGGGCGTCAAGTTTCGCCCGGACGCCTCGAGGAACGCGAGCGGGCAGTAGTTCAGGACGAAGAACCTCTCGAAGAAGCGCTCCGCGGAACCGAAGCGTGAGCGCGCCCAGCCCCAAAAGCGCGTGCCGCTCACCTCGGAACGCGCGCAGTCAAAGCCGAGCACCGGACGCTTTGGATGCTCGCGGGCTGGACGCTTCACGGGGGCCGAAACGCCGAGAAAGTCGCGCGCCATCGCGACGTCGCCGAACGGGACGCCGCACTGAGCCATGCCGAATGGCCCAGGGTTCATCCCGAGGAGCAACACGTCGCGCGTGCCGGATCCCCATTTTTCGAGGTACGCGCGATGCGGCTCCCAAGCGTAGGCGAGCGGGTTGTAGACGTAAGCGACGGGCGGGCGGAACTCGAGCCGGTCGAGATCCTTCGACAGGTCGCGCGCGATCGAGACGAGCGACGGTGGGGTGGTCGACGTGCGTGGCACGGCAACGAGGTCGCAGAGCGCGCACACGGCGGCAAGGGCCTCGCGACGATGCTATGACTCAGCCGCACGAAGGACGAGGAGGCGACGATGGCGAAGCTCGAAGCAAGTGACCAAGCACCGGCGTTCGCGCTGGAAGGAAACGACGGGCGCGTGCATTCCTTGGCGGACGCGCGTGGTGGCGCGCTGGTCCTCTATTTTTACCCAAAGGACGACACCCCTGGCTGCACCATCGAGGCGTGCGACTTTCGGGACCACCTCTCGCGGCTCACGGCGACCGGCGCCGCGGTGCTCGGCGTCTCCAAGGACTCGCTCGCGAGCCACGCGAAGTTCCGCGACAAGTACGGCCTGACCTTCCCGCTCCTCAGCGATCCCGACGCGAAGGTGCACGAGGCCTACGGCGCCTGGGGCGAGAAGCTCTTCTACGGCAAGAAGATCGTCGGGGTGATTCGCTCGACCTTCGTCATCGACGCGCGCGGCATCGTCACCCACGCTTGGTACGGCGTGAAGGCGAAGGGACATGTCGAGCAGGTCTTGGCGGCGCTCCTCGGCGACGCGAACGACGCCCCCGTCGCGAGGAAGGCTGCCGCCGCGAAGAAGACGACGAGCGCGAAGAAGCCCGCAGCCACGAAGAAGACGACGAGCGCGAAGAAGCCCGCAGCCGCGAAGAAGACGACGAGCGCGAAGAAGCCCGCAGCCGCGAAGAAGACGACGAGCGCGAAGAAGCCCGCAGCCGCGAAGAAGACGACGAGCGCGAAGAAGGCCTCCGGTCGTTGACCGTGCCCGCGACGGCCGGCGCCGTTGAGCGACTCGCGTCGCCGAGCGCGCTCGAGGCACACCTCGCCACACACCCACGGGTGGAGTTCCCCGCCCTGCCCGGTCGACGGAACCACCTCCGTGCCGGCGTGCTCGTCCCGCTCCTCTGGGACCCCGAGCCGCGCTGTCTCCTGACGGTGCGCGCGGGTGGCCTCAAGCACCACGCGGGCGAGGTCTGCTTCCCCGGCGGCCGCCCCGACGCGACCGATCGCGACCTCGAGCACACCGCGCTCCGCGAGGCACGCGAAGAGCTCGGGCTCGAACAGGCTCGAGTGCTCGGCGCGCTCTCGAGCGTTCCCCTCTACACCTCCGACTTCCGGCTGCATCCCTACGTCGCCGAGGTGCCACGGCAGCCGCTCGTGGCGAGCCCCGACGAGGTGGCCGAGATCCTCGAGTTGCCCCTCCTACCGTGGATTGAGCGGGAGGCGATCGACGCGATCGCGTGGGAGGCGGGCGAGCTGCGAGGCCTCTCGCCGGTGTTCACGCTCGGGACGCAGCGCATGTACGGCGCGACGGCGCACTCCTTCTACGAGCTCCTCTGCGTCGTCGCGAGTGCGAGCGGCCTCGAGCCGCCTCCGCTCGTCGCGTGCGCGCTCCGCTGGTCGGACGTGCTGCCTCGCGACGCGTCGTAAGTGCTCGGAAGGGGGCTCGACCCTTGAGCGCGAGCGTGCCATGCTCGGCCGACCATGTCGGTGCGACACCCCACGATCTCGGCCTGGCAGCGCGACCACCACGACGGCGGCTACACGAGTGAGCTCGAAGGCTTCTCGCTGCGCGTGTCCTGGACTCCCAACACGCGCGAGGCTCGCGGCGCCTTCGCCTGGACCGTCGCGCGCGACGGCGCCAAAGCCCATCACTCGCACGAGCGCTTCGAAGAGATGGAAGCGGCGATGGCGGACGCCGAGGAGTTCGCGCGCACCGAAGCCGCGCGCGCCTCGCACTGACGCGCGCCGCACCGAGGACGCCCGAGCGCGGTATGGCCTTCCGCAAGCTGCTCATCGCGAACCGCGGCGAGATCGCGGCTCGCATCCTCTCGACCGCGCGACGGCTCGGCTACGCCACGGTCGCCGTCTACAGCGAGGCCGATCGGGACGCCCCTCACGTGTCGCTGGCCGACGAGGCGGTCTGCCTCGGTGCGCCCGCGGCCCGAGAGAGCTACCTGTCGATCCCCAAGCTCCTCGACGCGGCTCGCCGCACCGGGGCCGACGCAGTCCATCCCGGCTACGGATTTCTGTCCGAGAACGCGCCCTTCGCGCGCGCGTGCGGCGACGCAGGGCTGGTCTTCATCGGTCCGCCTGCTGACGCGATCGAGGCGATGGGCAACAAGGCGCGGGCCAAGGCGCTGATGCTCGCCGCGGGGGTCCCGTGCGTCCCCGGGTATCAGGGCGACGAGCAGAGCGACGCGGCCTTCGCGAAGGCGAGCGCGGCCCTGGGCTTTCCGATCATGGTGAAGGCCGCCGCGGGCGGTGGCGGTCGGGGCATGCGACTCGTGACGAAGCGAGACGACCTCGTCGCGGCACTCGCCTCGGCGCGGGCCGAAGCCGAGAGCGCCTTCGGGAGCGGCGAGCTGCTCCTCGAGAAGGCGGTCATCGCGCCGCGTCACGTCGAGCTCCAGATCTTCGCGGACGCACACGGTCATGCGCTCCACCTCGGCGAGCGCGACTGCTCGGTGCAGCGCCGCCACCAGAAGGTGCTCGAGGAGAGCCCCTCTCCGGCCGTCGACGACGCGCTCCGGGCGAGGATGGGCGAAGCGGCTGTGCAGGCCGCGCGCGCGTGCGGCTACGTCGGCGCAGGCACCGTAGAGTTCTTGCTCGGCGGCGACGGCGCCTTTTACTTCCTCGAGATGAACACGCGGCTCCAGGTCGAGCATCCGGTGACGGAGCTCGTCACGGGCCTCGATCTCGTCGAGTGGCAGCTGCGCGTCGCGCGCGGTGAGCCCTTGCCGCTCGACCAGGGCGACGTGGTGATGCGCGGGCACGCGATCGAGGCGCGGCTCTACGCGGAGGATCCGGCGCGCGACTACCTACCGCAGACCGGCCCAGTCCTCCGGTGGCGACCGCGCGGGAACGCGAGGTTCGACGCGGGCGTGCGCGAGGGGCTCGCGATCTCGCCGCACTACGACCCGATGATCGCCAAGGTGATCGCCCACGGCCCGACGCGCGCCGACGCGCTCCGCTCGCTCGCAGCGGCGCTCCGCGCGACCACCCTGTTCGGCGTCGTCACGAACAAGGCGTTCCTCGCGGCGATCTGCGACGACCCCGCGTTCGGCCGCGGCGAGGCGACGACCGCGTTCCTCGAGGGCGACTTCGCCACGCATGCGACGCGCCGAGCGGAGCCCCCCTCGCCGACGACCTTCGCGCTCGCGGCGCTCGCGACCTACCACCATCACGCGCGCGCGTGCTGCCCCGATCCCTCCTTCATCGGGTGGCGGAGCGGTGGCCCCGTCGACTCGATCGTGAGCCTTTCCTCGGGTTCGAGCTCGCGCGAGCTCGCCATCGCCGCCACGGGGCGGGGCGCCCTCGGCCAGCGCTTGCGAGTGACGACCCCCGAGCCCCTCGAGTTCGAGGTCGTGCTCGACGAACCCGAGCGCCTCGCCGCGGTGGTGGACGGAGTTCGGCGCGAGGTGCGCTACCTCCTCGACGGCGACACGCTCTGGCTCGACGACGGGGTCGCGACCCACCGCTTCGAGGATCGCACCTACGCGCCCGCGCGGCGCGACGCGTCCGGGAGCGGCAAGCTCACCGCGCCGCTCGACGGCAAGGTTGTCGCCGTGCGAGTCGGTGAGGGGTCACGCGTCGCCCGCGGCGAAGTGCTCGTCGTCGTCGAGGCGATGAAGATGGAACACCGTCTCGAGGCCGACGTCGCCGGCACCGTGTCGCGGATCGCGGTCGAGGTCGGTCAGCAGGTGAAGATCCGGCAGCTGCTCGCGGAGATCGCTCCCGAGCCCACGGAGGTCGCATGATCCTCGAGTCGAGCCTCGAGCCCTCGAGCCCCGAGTACGAGGGCAACGCGCGAGCGATGACCGAGTACGTCGCCAAGATTCGCGAGGCCGAGCGACGCCAGCTCCAGACCGAACTCGAGCACGGCCCCCGCGCACGCGAGAAGGGCAAGCTCTTGCCGCGCGAGCGACTCGCTCGCCTGCTCGATCGCGGCTCGCCGTTCCTCGAGATCTCATCGCTCGCAGGTTACGGCATGTTCGAGGACTCGGACGGCCGCTTCTCCGGTGGCAAGCTCGTCGCCGGTATCGGCCATGTGTCGGGTCGACGCTGCCTCGTCGTGGTGTGGAACTACGCGATCAAGGGCGGCACGATCGACTCGGTCAACGTGCAGAAGATGCTGCGCCTGCAGGAGATCGCGTTCCGCACGCGGCTGCCGCTCGTGTCGCTCCACGAGAGCGGGGGTGGCAACCTCGACAAGTCGGCGGCGGCCGACCCGTGGGCCGCGCGGCTGTTCGTCGAGGGTGGTCGAATCTACGGGCAACAGGCGCAGCTCAGCGCCGCGGGGATCCCGCAAATCACGGTCTCTCACGGCAACGCCACGGCCGGCGGCGCGTACCAGGTCGCGCTCTCCGATGTGATCGTCCTCGTACGTGGGCAGACACAGCTCTTCCTCGCCGGACCGCCGCTCCTCAAGGCCGGGACGGGCGAGGACGCCGACGCCGAGGAGCTCGGCGGTGCCGCGATGCACGCGACGGTCTCGGGGACCGGTGAGTACCTCGCGGAAGACGACGCCGACGCGATCCGCATCGCGCGGCAGGTCGTCGCGGAGCTTCCTCCCGACCCGGTGGTCGAGCCCACGCGCCCGGTCGAGCCGCCGCGCTACTCACCCGACGAGCTCATCGGCGTCTACCCGGACGATCGACGCCGGCCCCTCCGCATCCAGGAGGTGATCGCTCGCGTCGTCGACGGCTCGCGCTTCGACGAGTTCCGCGCGGAGATCGATCCGGCGACGGTGTGCGGAACTGCAGCGCTCGGCGGGCATCTCGTCGGCATCATCGGCAACAACGGGCCGATCACGCCCGCCGGCGCGAACAAAGCCTCACAGTTTCTCGAGCTCTGCGATTTGAAGGGGCTCCCGCTCGTCTTTCTCCAGAACACGACGGGCTTCCTCGTCGGGACCGCGGTCGAGCAGAGCGGCCAGGTGAAGCACTCGGCGAAGCTCGTCCAGCACGTCGCGAACTACCGAGGTCCGAAGCTCACCATCCTCGTCGGCAACTCGTACGGCGCCGGCAACTACGCGATGGCGAGCCGCGCGCTCGACCCCGACTTCGTGTTCGCCTGGCCCACGGCTCGGCAGGCGCTGATGGGCGGCGCGCAAGCGGCGAAGGTCATGCAGATCGTCGCCGAGCAGAAGTGGGCCCGTCAGGGCGTCGAGCCCGACGAGCGGACCCGGATGGCCGTCGCGCAGCAGGCGCAGATGATCGAGTTCGGCCTCGAGATGCTGTCCGAGTCGATGTTCTGCAGCGCGCGCCTGATGGATGACGGGCTCCTCGATCCGCGCGACACGAGGCGCGTCCTCATGTTGCTCGTGGCCGTATGCCTCGAGGCCCGCGCGCGTCGCGGCACGGGGCCGACGTACGGCGTGCAGCGCCTCTGAGGGCTCGCGGCGAGCGGCGCGGCAGCGGCAGCGGGCGCGCGGCCCGAAGCGCGCGGTGCGTCGTGGGCAGGTGACGCACGGTACGAAGTTCGGTTAATCTTCGGGCTTATGAAACCCGCGCACCTGCTTCTCGCGTCCGGCATCGTCGCCGTCTGCGCCGCCTCGGCGTTCAGCTGCTCGAGCACTCCGAACACCGGCGATGAGCTCACCGTCACGTTCTCCGCGCAGAGCGCGGTCACGGTCGGCACGGGCGGTGCGGGCGGTGCGGGCGGTGCGGGCGGTGCGGGCGGTGCGGGCGGTGCGGGCGGTGCAGGAGGCTCGATGGGGATGGGCGGCATGGGCCCTGCGAGCTCGTCATCCATGACGGCGTCCTCGAGCGCGTCGAGCGGCGCTGGGGGCGAGGGCGGCAGCGACCCGGTGCCCGTCGAGACGCCGGTGCACGGATGCCTGTTCGCGGACGCCTACGACCTCACCGGAGGCGGGCCGGCGGTCGTGCTCTCCCTGTCCGCGGTGACGAAGAAGTACTCTGCGACGATCAACGGCGCGTCCTTCGAGATCCCGTGGCCGATGTGCGTGAAGATCAAGTTCAACCAGCGCTTGGTCGTTGGCGGTCCGGGCACGAAGAGCGACGCCAACGGGACCAACCCGCTGGTCGTAGGCGGCAGCGTCGACAAGGACGGAATCGCCGTCTACGACAAGAAGAGCCCGATCCAGCCGAACTGCTACAGCGCGGGTGTGAACAGCTTCGACCCGAACGCGACGAATTGCTACAACGGCGGCTCATGGCCTTGCGGCCACCCGAGCGCGAGCACCGCCGGCCAGTGCACCCAAGACTCGCAGAAGTCGTTCGTCATCAAGGCCTACCCCTTCTACGACAACGGCCTGAAGGACCTGCGCAAGGGTGCGCTCTACATCGTGCCCTGAGCCTCGCAGGCTCACGCATCCCGACGAGCGCCACACCCGCATGACCGTCCGCGCGCTCGTCGCCGCGCTCGCGCTCGTGGCCTTCGGCTGCGGCACCTCGAGCGGCGCCACATTCGGGGCGGGCGCGTCCTCCACCGCTGGTACGGCATCGGCCGGCAGCGGTGGCTCGTCGGCCGTGAGCTCCGGCAGCGGCGGCGCGACCGTGAGCAGCTCGGGCGGAGACGCCGTCGCATCGACGGGCTCGGCGGGCGGCGGCGAGCCCGAGACCGGCTGGCGCAGCGCGCTCTACCCCAAGGACTGGGCCCCGGGCTTCGCGAGCGCCGATGGCCTTCGGGTGCAGGATTACTCGTACGCCGGCTATCGTCGCGGCGAGGCACCGATCGGCGCGCCCGCGGTCGCGACCATCTTCGAAGTGGCGACCTTCGGCGCGGATCCGAGCGGCGCCAAGGACGCGACCGGCGCGTTCCAGGCCGCGCTCAACGCCGCGAAGGCCAACGGCGGGGGCGTCGTTCACGTCGCCGAGGGGACCTATCGCCTCGACGGGACGCTCGCGATCAACGCGTCGAACATCGTGCTGCGCGGCGAGGGACCGACGAAGAGCCGACTCGCGTTCCGGAAGAGCGCCGGCATGTCGTTCCTCAGCCACATCACCTTCGCGGGAAACGTGAAGGACTCGGGCGAGGCGCTCCTCACCGAAGACGCCGCGCCCTTCTTGACACAAGTCAAGGTCACGGACGCGAGCGCCTTCGCTCCGGGCGACGACGTGGTGGTCGGCTTCACGATCACCGGGGACTTCATCGCCGAACACCAGATGGTCGGCACCTGGGATCAGGCGACCAACGCCTTCAAGGGCAAGTGGCAGCCCTTCTTTCGGCGCGAGGTGGTGAGCGTCGACACCTCGAGTACGCCGCACACCGTGACGCTCGACGTGCCGCTTCGCTACCCCGCGAAGCTCCGAGACGGGGCGAGCCTCAAGAAGCAGACAGGGTACCTCTCGGAGGTGGCGGTCGAGTCGCTCGGCCTCGCCAACGCCGTGAGCTGGGACGAGGCGTGGGCCGAGAAGCAGGTGCACGTCCTCGAGCTACGCGGCGTCAAGGACTCGTGGATCCGCGACGTCGCGTCGTTCTCTCCGCCGAGCGCTCCGACGTCCGGCCTCGGAGTCGGGGCGCACCTCGCGTCGAGTGGGCTCCTGCTGCTCGACGCGAAGCGCGTGACGGTGGCCGACAGCGGCATGCACAAGGCCGAGAACCGGGGCAGCGGAGGCAACGGTTACCTCTACGAGGTGCGCCAGTCGAACGAGATCCTCTTCCGTGATCTCGTCGCGACCGAGGGCCGCCACAACTTCATCCAGAACTGGGGCTTCGGCGTCACCGGCTGCGTGTGGGTGCGCGTGACGAGCCAGGGCGGCGTCGCCTGGGTCTCCAAGAATTTTCCGGGCCTCACGGGCGCGAGCGAGTTCCATCACTCGCTCGCCCTCGGCAACCTCATCGACTCGAGCCGCTTCGACGACGGCTGGGCCATCGTGAACCGCGGCAGCGAGAGCACGTACTCCGGCCACACCGGGACCGAGAACGTGGTCTGGAACGTATCGGGCACCGGCACCCTGCGCTCGCGCCAGTTTGGTCACGGCTACGTGATCGGCTCGAACGGCATCAACGTGCAGACGACGCTGCAAGGCATCGTCCTCGACGGGGCGGGCACGGCCCCGGAGGACTACACCGAGGGGCTCGGCAAGGGCGCCGAGCTCGTGCCGCAGTCGCTCTACGAGGACCAGCTGGCGCGCCGCCTCGGCGCCAACTGATCGTCGTCAATTCCACGGGGTGACGTCGACCCGTCTCCGCCGAGCGTGCAGCAGGGCATGCCGGGCGACGTCGTCACCAGGCCGGGCCGCCCGACCCGCGCAGGCTCTGCGGCTCGGGACGACGCCCGGGGGACCACTCCGGGTTCTTCTCGCCGCGCGTCTCGAGGAAGCGCGCGAGCCGGTGGAAATCGCTTCCGGTTCGGATGAACCGCACCTCGGTCGTCAGGGTCTCCTGGTTGACGATGTCGGAGAACGGGACGTACATCAGATCGAGCTGCCCGGTAGCGCTGACCATGTGTCCGCTGAGCCCCTCTTCGACCAGCGCTCGGTAGGCCCCGATGCCGAGCTGGCTTCCGAGCATGACGTCGAACGCATGGGGCGGCGCGCAGCGTGACTCGTACCCGAGCTGAACGCCGGTGACCTTCTTCTTGCGGCCCGTGCGCGCCTGGTGGCGATCCATCACGACCTGCGCCATGAGCTTGCCGAGATCGAGCCGACCGAGCGAAATGTGGCCGTGCTCGTCGCGAGGTAGCCCAGCGAGGAACGACTCGGGCAGCATCTCGCCAAGCCCCTCGGCGAGCACGATCGTCCCGTAGTGCTTACCGCGCTTCTCGCGAGTGAGGATGAGGTCGACGATCCGGTCGGCGAGGGCGTCGATGTGGACGCGCCGCTGCATGCGACGCTCGCCGGTCTTGGGATCGACGCTCTCCTCGTCGAGCGCGAGGGCGCCCTCGACGTCCTCCACCCCGACGACGAGGTTCGATTCACCCGCGATCGCCACGCCGTAAGAGAGCCAGCCGGCCTTGCGGCCCATCGTCTCGACGATGAAGTAGCTGTGCGTCGCCATCGCGTCCGCGCGGAGGTTCTGGACCTCCTTCGCCATGAAGTCGACGGCCGTGAAGAATCCGAAGGTGAAATCGATCCCTCGGTAGTCGTTGTCGATCGTCTTCGGCAAGTGCACGACGGCGACGCGCTTCGCCTCGGGCGGCAGGCGCTTCTGGTACTCGTGGAGGAAGTTCGCGGTCTTCAGGGTATCGTCGCCGCCGATCGAGATCAACGCGTCGATCTCGAGGTCGATCAGCGCGTTGTAGACGTTCTGAAGGAGCCGAGTCTTCGCAGGATCCTCGAGATCCGCGGGCTTCGTGATGCCCTTGCCGGGGTTTGCACGCGCGGTCCCGATCAGGATGCCGCGGCTGTTGGCGATCCCGCGCACGTCCTTGTCCGTGAGGATGCGGTAGTGCTCGTCCGGCAGGAGTCGCTTCGTGACGGGATGGTAGTCCTGGAGCGAGGAATAGCCGTGAAAGAAGCCGACCACCTCGCGGCCGTCCTCGATGAACGAGATCGCGGCGGCGGAAATGACCGCGTTCGCCGCGGGGGCTGGACCTCCCGCGAACACGATGCCGACGCGCTGGATGGATTGCCCCTGCTTGGTTTCCTGGCTCATGGTGGTGATCTCTCGGGTCGTTCGGTCAGTCGAGCGGGAGCCCCGTCATGAGGGGCTGCCGAAGGTTCGCGTGAAGAGCGGCTCGATCGCCGCGCGTCCGGCGCTGGTGAGGCGCGTCGTGCCGATCCCCGCGAAGTTGGGCCGCGCGATCGACAGCTCGGCGCACGGCTCCCACCGGGTGATGTCCCAGCGGTACCAGGCGCCGCGCTCCTGATCGAAGATCGCGACCGGCTTGCCCCAGAGGCGGGCGAGCTCGGCGCCCCAGCCCGTACCACCTCGCACCGTGCCGTCGTCTTGCAGCGCCCCCACGACGAACACCTCGTCGGCGTGGGTCACCTGATGCCAGACGGTTTGCAGGATGCGCTTGATGTTGGGGATGTCGCTGAGCGGACGACGCAGCCGATGCGAGGCATACACGAGCGAGAAGTCTCCCTTGGCGAGCTTGGCGCTCACACCCCGAGCGGCCCGCGTTACTTCTTCTTGCCGGCCTCGAGCTCGGCCTTGTACTCGGAGATGAGCTTCTCGGAGATCGAGCTCGGCACTGGCGAGTAGCGGCAGAACTCCATCGTGAACTCCGCCTTGCCCTGCGTGGCCGAGCGGAGGACCGTCGAGAAGCCGAACATCTCGGCGAGAGGGACCTCGGAGTCGATGCGGCAGAAGCCCTCGCCCTCGGTGGTGCCGACGATCATGCCGCGGCGCTGCATGAGCACGCCGACGACGCCGCCCTGCATCTCGGACGGGCCCTCGACCGCCACCTTCATGACCGGCTCGAGGATCTGCGGGCCGGCCTTCATGTAGCTCGCGCGCCAGGCGCCACGTGCCGCCTCCTTGAACGCGATGTCCGACGAGTCGACCGCGTGGAAGGCACCATCGTTCAGGGTGATCTTCACGCCGCGGACGGGCGCGCCGATGAGCATGCCCTTCACCATCATCGACTCGAAGCCCTTGTCGACCGAGGGGACGAACTCGCGTGGAATGATGCCGCCGACGATGCCGTCGAGGAAGCGGTAGCCGATTTCCGGAAGCTCGCGGTGCTGCTTCTGAGCGCCCTTCTCCTCGGGCATGGCCTCGTCGGCGCTGAGCGGCTCGATGAACCCGCCGACCTTACCGTACTGGCCCGAGCCCCCCGTCTGCTTCTTGTGGGTGTACTCGTAGTCGACCGACGCCGTGATGGTCTCGCGGTAAGCGACCGCCGGCGGGCTCACGTCGACGAGCGCCGAGTACTCGCGCTTCATGCGCTCGATGTAGACGTCGAGGTGCAGCTCGCCCATGCCGCGGATGATGACCTCGCCGGTCTCCTCGTCGGTGTTGACGCGGAAGGTCGGGTCCTCCTTCGTGAAGCGGCGGAGGGCCTTGCTCATGTTGACCTGGGACTTGTTGTCCTTCGGCGTGATGGTGAGCGAGATGACTGGATCCGGCACGTGCATCGACGTCATGGTGACGTTGAGCTCGCCGTTCGTGAACGTGTCGCCCGAGTTGCAGTCGACGCCGAACATCGCGACGATGTCTCCGGCGCCGCACTTGCTGATGTCCTCCATCTCGTCGGAGTGCATCCGCACGAGGCGGCCGACCTTGTGGCGCTTCGTCGTCCGAATGTTCGTGATCTCGTCGCCCTTGTTGAGCGAGCCCTGGTAGACGCGCAGGTACGAGAGCTGGCCGAAGCGGCCGTCCTCGAGCTTGAACGCGAGCAGGACGAGCGGCTTCTCGGAGTCGCTCTCGAGGGTGATGCGCTCCTCCTCCTTGCTGACCTGAATCGCCTCGTTGACGATGTCCGACGGGCAAGGGAGGTACCGCTCGACCGCGTCGAGCAGCGGCTGAACGGCCTTGTTCGCGTAGGCCGAGCCCATCATGACGGGCACGACGTGGCGGCCGACGGTCGCCTCGCGGAGCGCCTGGTCGATGATCTCCTCGGTGACGTTCTCCTCGAGCATGGCCTCGGTGAGCGCGTCCGAGTGCATCGAGAGCGCGTCGAGCATCTCTTCGCGGGCCTTCTTCGCGTCCGCGAGCATGTCCGCCGGGATCTCGACGTTGATGATCTTCTCGCCGTTGTCGCCCTCGAAGGTGAGCGCGCGCATGCGGACGAGGTCGATGACGCCCTTGAACTCGTGCTCTAGGCCGATCGGCAGCTGGATCAGCACCGGGTTGATGTGGAGCTTCTCGCGCAGCTGGTCACGGACGCGCAGCGGGTTCGCGCCGGCGCGGTCGCACTTGTTGACGAAGGCGATGCGCGGAACCCCGTAGCGGCGCATCTGGCGGTCGACGGTCAGCGACTGCGACTGGACGCCCGCGACCGAGCAGAGGACGAGGATCGCGCCGTCGAGGACGCGCATCGCGCGCTCGACCTCGATCGTGAAATCGACGTGGCCGGGGGTGTCGATGATGTTGATGTGCGTGTTGCCCCACTGGCAGAACGTCGCGGCCGACTGGATGGTGATGCCGCGCTCGCGCTCGAGATCCATCGAGTCCATCTTGGCGCCGACGCCGTCCTTGCCCTTGACGTCGTGGATCGCGTGGATGCGCTTCGTATAGAAGAGGATGCGCTCCGTCAGGGTCGTCTTACCCGAGTCGATGTGAGCGCTGATCCCGATGTTCCTGATGCGTGAGATTTCTGGGGTCATGACAGTGCCGTCGAGGCTCCCGGTCCTGAGGGAGGCTGTGCGCGCGGCGTATACACGCACCTGGGCCCGCGTTGGAACCTTTTCTTTCCTGGCGGCCTCCGCGCATGGGAAGGATCGAGTATTCTAAAAGTCGTCATGGCCGCGTTCCCCTCGCTCACGATTCGCGCCGATGCCCTGGTGCCGCACGGGGCCTTCGCCGAGGCGCAGGCCGCCTTCCTCGCGCCCGACCCTGCGACGGTCGCCGAGCTCGACGCGCTGCTCGAGCGTCTCGGCGTCGGGGTCGTCGCGCACTTCTACATGGATCCGGAGCTCCAAGGGGTGCTCGCTTCGTGCGCCGCGTCACGCATCCGCATCAGCGACTCGCTCATGATGGCCGACGCCGCGGTGAAGATGGCGGACGAGGGCGCGCGCTCGATCGTGGTCCTCGGCGTCGATTTCATGGCCGAGAATGTCCGGGCGATGCTCGACGTGGCCGGGCACGCGTCGGTACCCGTCTACCGGGTCGCCGTCGAACCGATTGGCTGCTCCCTCGCCGAGGCCGCGAGGTCGCCCGCTTATGCCGCGTACCTCGACGAAGCGTCCCGCACCCCGCGGTCGCTCCACGTCGTCTACATCAACACGAGCCTCGACGTGAAGGCGCACGCCCACGCGACGGTCCCGACGATCACCTGCACCTCGTCGAACGTGGTGGCCACGATCCTTCAGGCCTTCGCGCAGATCCCTGACGTGCACGTGTGGTTCGGCCCGGACACCTACATGGGGCACAACGTCGAGGAGCTGCTCCGCGGGGTGACGGAGCTCGACGACGACACGGCGCGCCGCCTCCACCCTTCCCACGACCGGGCGAGCCTTCGCTCGCTGCTCCAGCGCTTCCACACCTTCGAGCAGGGCGCGTGCGTCGTGCACCACCTCTTCGGCGAGCAAGTCGTGGCACAGGTCGAGCGTGACCATGGCGACGCGTTCGTCACGGCGCATTTCGAGGTTCCCGGCGAGATGTTTCGCCTCGCGCTCCGAGCCCAGCGCGCAGGGCGCGGCGTGGTGGGCTCGACCTCGAACATTCTCGACTTCATTCGACGCAAGCTCGCCGCGCGGCTCTCCGGCGCCGACGCGGGTACCGGCCCGCTCCGCTTCGTGCTCGGCACCGAGGCGGGCATGATCACCTCGATCGTGCGCGACATGCAGCGGGCGCTCCGCGACGCGGGCGCGGTCGAGCTCGAGGTCGAGATCGTTTTTCCGGTCGCGGCAGACGCCGTCGCTCGCACGGGCGACGAGGCGCTCCCGATCGTGCCGGGCGTCGCGGGGGGTGAAGGGTGCTCGACCGCGGGAGGCTGCGCGACCTGCCCGTTCATGAAGATGAACTCCCTCGACGCGCTGTACGAGCTGCTGCGCGGTGTCGACGCTCGCGAGGCAGGGCTCGCGCGCTTCCATCCGCGGCTCTACGGCCGGCGCCTCGATGGGAGGTCCGTCGCGGAGCTCGGCGGCGAGCCGATCCTTCACATGCGCGCCTTTGGCGAGACCGGGCGGCTCTCCGAGGCCCTCGTCGCGGACGTCCTCGGTCGACGTGGAGCCGCGTGAGTCTCTGCTAGGATTCGACGCGTCATGGCGAGAAACGACGACGCAGGTGAGCTCGCGCGCGGGCGCATCCCCGAGCCCGTCGCGGTGACCGGCGCGACCGGCTTCATCGGGCGCCGGCTCGTCGCGCGACTCGTCGCGGACGGCTATCGCGTGCAGGCGCTCGCGCTCCCGGGCGACCCGATCCCGATCGAGTGGGCGTGCGATCGCGTGACCGTCCGACGCGCCGACGTCACGCGCCGTGGCGAGGTGGTCGACGGCCTTGCCGGGTCGCGCTTCGTCTTCCACCTCGCGGCGCTCGTCAGCGACTGGGGGAGCTCCGGTGAGCACCACCGCGTGACCGTGCTCGGCACCGAGAACGTGTTGGCCGAGGCGGCCAGCCGAGCTCAGCGTGCTCTCCTCGTCTCGAGCATCGCCGCTTATGGGAACAAACTCGGCACCACGCTCTGTGACGAGGACACCGACCCCGGCCTCCCGCTCGGCCCCTACGGCGCGGCCAAGCAGGCGCAGGAGAACGTGGCGCTCCGACTCGAGGGCGAGCGCGGGCTACAGGTGACCATCGTACGCCCCGCGAACGTGTTCGGCCCTGCGAGCGGCCCCTGGGTCGACCTCCTTTGCAAGCAGCTCTCCGCGGGTGCACCGACGCTCGTCTCGGGCGGAGACTTCGCGGCGGGCCTCATCTACGTGGACAACGTCGTCGACATCCTGGTTCGCGCGGCCGAGCGCGTGGGCGCCGTGGGGCGCATCTACAACGCAAACGACGATCACGGTGTCACCTGGCGACGATACGTCACCGCGCTCGCCGAGCTCATCGGAAGCCCCGCACCCCGCTCGATTCCGAGAGCGCTCGCCGGCGTCGCCGCGCGGCTCTCCGAGTCGACATCGCGCGCGCTGCGACGGCGGGAGCGACCGGGCGTGACCCGCGAAGCCCTAAACCTGTGCCAGGCCCCCCTGCGCGTCCCGGTCGACCGCGCGCGACGAGAGCTTGGATACGAGCCCCCCGTATCGTTCGACGAGGGCATGGCCGCCGTCGCCGACTACCTGCAGCGGCTCGCTCGGTCGGACGGTCGAGGAGGCAGCGCGTGATCCGGGCCGCGCTCGACGCGATGGGCGCCGACGCGGGCCTCGAGCCGACGGTCCTCGGGGCGGCGCTCCTGTCGCTCGAGCCCGTCGAGGTCACGGTGGTGTTGGTCGGCGACGCAGCCGCGATCCGTGCGCTCCTCGCGCGGACGCCTCACGATCCGAAGCGCCTCGAGATCGCGAACGCGCCGGAATTCGTCCGCATGGACGAGAAGCCCGCTGCCGCGCTCGACGCGCGTCCAGACGCCTCCATCCTGTGCGCCGCGAGGCTCGTCGCCTCGAGAGAGGCCGACGTCCTCGTCGGAGCCGGCAACACCGGCGCGGTCATCCACGCCGCGGCGCGCTCGTTCTCGCGCCTCGAGGGGGTGCGTCGCGTGGCACTCTGCGCGGTCCACCCCACGCTCGAGCCGCACGGCCCCAAGGGCGACCCGTTCGGTCTTATGCTCGACGTCGGCGCGACGCTTCAGTGCAGCGCCGAGGACCTCGTCGCCTTCGCGCGAATGGGAAGCTGCTACTCGCGGCTCGTGTCCGACATCGCGCGGCCGAGCGTTGGACTCCTGTCGAACGGCAGCGAGCCGACGAAGGGGACCGACGCCATCGTCGCCGCGCACGCCGCGCTCGCGTCCTCGGCCGACCTCGCGTTCGCTGGAAATGTCGAGGGCCTCGACGTCCCGAAGGGCCGCGTCGACGTGGTGGTGTGCGAGGGCTTCGTCGGCAACATCGTCCTCAAGATGCTCGAGGGCGTCGCGGATGCCGCGCGCGATCTCGCACGGCACGCGCACGCGACCAAGCTGCGCTATCGCCTCGGCCTCGCGCTCCTTCAGAGCGGGCTCGAGCGCGTTCGCGAGGTGACGGACTGGAAGCAGTACGGCGGAGCGCCGATCCTCGGCTTCGACCGCGCCGTCATCAAGGCCCACGGGCGCTCGACTCCTCGAGCGGTTCGCAACGCGCTCCGGCTCGCCGCAAAGACGGTCGAGCGCGGGCTCGTCCCCGAGCTCCAGAAGAGCCTCGCCTGCTGACTTGCTCCGACCCGACCTCGAGCGAGACGACTCAGCCGTCGTCCTCTTCAACGATGGCGCCGAGCACCGACGGGCGCGATGTCGTGAACGCCGCGGCGTCGAGCGAGCCGTGGGCGTCGTGATGGTCGTGAGCGTCCGCGAAGAGGCCGTGACCATCGTGGTGCTCGTCGTGAGCGTGCTCGTCGTGAGCGTGCTCGTCGTAGTGACCGTTACCGATCAACTCCTCGGCGAGTGCGCGGATCCGTCGGCGACGCGCCTTGTCGGTCCACTCGATGTTGATCGCGCGGTCGGTGACCTCCCAGTAAGCCCGCTTCTGGATCGACACGAGGTGCTGCGCCGCGGCCGCGAGCTCCGCCATCGGAACCTCGGCGAGGTCGCGCTTGACCAGGGCGAGCTGCTCGTCGAGGCCTTGCTCGGCTAAGAACGCCGCCGCGATGAGCTTCGCGCGGACCCGCGCGGGCGAGACCTTGCCGTTGCGAACCGTGGGGAGCGAGAGGAAGTGCTTGAGGAGGTCGTCCGCGGCCTCGGCCTTCTGCAGGTATGCGGTCTCGACCACGTGTTCGAGGTCGAAGCTCGCGAGGTCGGCGGCGAAGGCGCAATCGAGATCGTCTGCGAGCTTGGCGTAGACGACGAAGAACGCCCCAATCCGACGCGCGAAGCGCGGGTCGCCGCAGAGCTCCCCGGCGAGCTGACGGTACTGGTAGAAGACGTCGAACGCCGCGCCGTGCTTCCGGGTGTTCAGAGCCTCGCGGATGAACGTGTTGAAGACGCGGATCGAGAGCGAGACGACATGCCGGTCCTCGCGACGCTCGGCTTCGACGGCGATGCGCCGGTTGACGTTCGTGATCGTGCTGATCTCATCGGGTGCCTTCTGGAGCGCGTGCCGGTAGCAGAGCACGAGCTGATAGAGCACGTGCATCTCGAGCCAGGTGCGCTTCTGATTGATCATCTGGATGGCGTGGTGGCTCATCCCGACGAAGTCGCTGCGCCCGACGAGGAACCACTCGTCGCCCATGCGCGGCTTCACTTCGCCGTAGGCGCGAATGATCTGTCGCAGCGCCCACACCCCTTCGTGCGCGACGCTGCGATCCGCGCGGTCGAACGCCTTGATGACGATCGTCCCGATCTGAAAGAGGAGATCCTGGATCTCGTCCTGCGCGACGTCGGGTCGGCGCTTGCCGTTGGCGACCGCTTCAAGCGTGCTCGTAATCTCGTTTTGGAGGCGACGGATGATCACCGACGGATCGAGGAATCGGACGACGTAGAAGAAGTAAGGGATGAGGATGACCCACCCCGCGAGCGCTCCGAACACCGACACGCCGTAAGCCCAGACCGGCACGAAGTTGGGGCCGATGATGAACGACGTCCAGAGGACATGCGCCGCACCGATGGCGCCGATCGTGAGCACGGTTCGGTTGATGCGGTCGCGGAGGAAGAGTTCGATAAGCTTCGGCGTGTGCATGTTCGCCGTGAGCGGGATCGCGAGGCCGATCGTGGCGAGGAGCATCGACAGCACGTTGTTGTACGCGCGCGCCATCGGGCTCAGCGTCGCGAGCAGCTGCGCGTTGTTCGTGCCCTCCCACGAGAGCGAGGCGAGCGAGGGGAACCCGTGCTCGCGAAGCTCGAAATAGAACTCGAGGCTAAACAGCACCAGGAGACCGATCGCGATCGCCACGATGCCGCGGGTGAACTCGGTCTTCAGCTCGTCGGACGATCGCTCTCTCATGGTCCGCGTCGGAAAGCTTGAGGCTAGCGCGAACCGCGGCGCGCGTGGAGCGTCGCGACGAGCTCGACGTGAGGCGTGTGCGGAAGGGTGTCGTAGGCGCGGAGGCTCGAGAGCTCGAACGCCGGGGCGAGCCTATCGATGTCGGAACGAAGGCCCGCGGGTCCACAGCTCATGATCCGGAGCTCCGCGAGCCCGGCAGCGGCGAGCCGCACGAGGGCGCCGCACACCTCGGAGCCGAGGCCGGCACGGGGCGGGTTCGCGACGACGAGCCCAGGCACGAGGCCATCGGCGGCGCTGCGCGCGAGGAAAGCCTCGGCCGTCTCTGCGGCGATGCCGAGGCGGGCGGCGGACTCGGGGTACGCCTCGCAGGCGAGAACGCGTACGCCGGCACGGCGGAGCAGCTCGGTCGTCACGCCCGCGCCGGCGTAGAGGTCGAACACGAGGGGCGGGACGGGGCTCGCGCACAAATGCGAGTAAGCAAGCTCGGCGACCCGCGGGTTCGGTTGCAAGAAGCCGAGGGGGCCGACCTCGACGCGCACGCCGGCGAGCTCGACCTCGAGCGAGGCTCGCCCGCGCAAAATCACGATGTCCTCGCCGCGGATGGCGTTTCCGTCGCTCGCCTGGACGCACCACGCGACGCCAGCGAGGTCCGGGAGGGCCTCCGCCAGCTCGCGCGCACGCGAGGTCTCGCTCGCCGTGATGAGGGTCACGAGCACCGCGCCGTTCCCGTCGGTCTTCAACCAGACGTAGCGCAAGTCGCCAGTGCGCTTCCGCTCGTCCCACGCCTCGATGCCGAGGAAGCTCGCCACTGCTCCGACGTCGCGCGCGGCCGCGGCGATGTCGGGGTGATCGACGAGGCAGCCGTCCATGTCGGCGACCTGATGCGTCCCGCGACGAAAGCTGCCGAGGTGGAGGCGTCCGCCGTGGGTCCGGGCCACCCGCTTGCTCGAGTAGCGGTAGCCGAGCGCGTCCGACGACGAGCGTACCTCCGAGACCTCGAGGCCGTGCGCCTCGGCGAGCATGCGCTGCTTCCAGCTCCGCTGCGCCACCACGTCGAGGTGCATGACGGCGCAGCCGGTGCACCGCCCCTCTCGCGCCTCGTGATCGAGGCAGGGCGGTTCGACGCGCTCAGGCGCCGTTCGCGTAAGCTCGACGAGGCGCCCGTGGGCGCGACGCGCGCGGTGAGGCGCGTGACGCCCTACGTGCTCGAGGAGGACGCTCCCCTCCTCCCCCGGAAGGAGTCCCGGTACGAACACCTCAGCGTCTTCGACGGCGCCGACCCCTTCGCCTTCCCGCCCGAGCGCAAGAGCCTCCAGTACGACGCGGTCGCCTTCCTTCACGAGCGCACCATACCCTTGACGACGCCGGTCGTCGCGGTTGTGCTGCGAGCGATGTCGACGATCGATCGGTCCTGGCCGGTAGCGACGGCGGTGGTCGGCGCGACGAGCGCGGGCACGATGGTGTGGCGCTTCGGGGGCCACCTGATGGTCAGCGTCGTGGCGAAGGCGACCTTCGGGCTCGTGCCGGACGGGCCGATGACGCGTCTCGCGCCTGAGCCGATTCAGCGCTCCGAGCGCGCCGATCGAGGACCGATGGGCAGCATCACCCGCACGAGCGAGCTCGCGCCGCCGCTGCGCGAGGTCGACGTGCTAATGACCGGCCACGCCTACCCCCCTCACCCCGGCGCGACCGAGGCCGCGGTCCGACTCACGGTGCAGACCGAGAGCGCGATCCTCCTCGACCGGCTCGTCTACGCGGTGGGCGACCCCAATCCGTCAAACGGAGGCCGAGCGGCCCTGCGCCGGACCTCGCTGGGCTACGAGCGAGCCTACGGCGGGATCGGCTTCTCCGAAAATCCGCTCGGGATCGGCTACGGCGCGAACGCCAACGAGGCCCCGAACCTGATCGATCCGCGCTCGGCGACCGGGGTCGCGAGCTTCTCGCCCGTACCGGCGAGCTTCCCGAGCCGTAAGCAACTGCTCGGCGAGCTGCCGCGGAGCGCGCTCGGCGAACGCATCGTCGAGTTCCCCGACTCGTTCGATTGGCGCTACTTCCAAGCGGCGCCGCCGAGCCAGCGGCTCGTCGGGACGCGCGGCGGCGAGTGGTTGACGCTCGAAGGCGTCTTCCCGGCCTACGCGCGAATGCAGACGCAGCTCCCGAACCTCAGCGCGTCGGCGTGTGTCCTCTCGTACCACGACCGCGCGCTCGACGTCCCCGAGCTGGTGGCGCTTCGGCTCGACACCGTGCATGTGGACGCGGACGAAGGCACCTGCCAGCTCGTCTTCCGCGGGAGCTTTCCGCTCGCCGACGCGGAGGCCCTCGACGCGCTCCTCGTCGTGGCGGCGATCGAGGCGGCCGGTGCCCCCATCGCGTGGCCTCCGGCCTCGGCCTTCGACGCCGCGGCCCTCCGCGGCGCAGACGGCCTCGCGATGCGCGTTCCGGAGGGCGCGCGCTTGACGAGCGAAGATGCGGTCGCCGAGACGATGGCGGCCGACGCCCTCGCAGCGCGCCACGAAGGGACGGTCGCCCTCGGGCCTGGCTCGCCCATCCCAGGGCTCGGCGCCAGCGCGCCCTTCGCCATCACGCGACCGGGCGGCTCGAGCGCGCAGCCCCTGATCCCCGGTGCCCCCTGGGCACGGGCGGAGGCGCTACCCGTCCCGCTGGCTCCGGAGGCGAGCCCCGTCACGGGTGAGACGACGATGCCCATCGAGCCACCGTCGGTCGTTCGTGAGCGTGAGCTGCGCCGAAAGCGCGAAGAAGAGCGTGAGCGACGCGAGCAAGAGCTCGCTCGCCAGCGCCTCGAGGCCCAAGAGGCCGCACTCGAGCGGGAGCGCATCGACGCGGAGGAGCGCCGCCGCGCGACCGAGGAGGCTCTGCGCGCGCGGCAAGAGGCCGAAGCCCGACGCGAAGCCCAGGCCGAGCAGTTTCGCCTCGAGCAAGAGGCCGCCAAGCGCGACGCCGAGCAGCGTGCGGCCCAGAAGGCCGCCGAGCGACGCGACCAGGCCGAACAGGTGAAGCGCAACCTCTACGGCGCCTTTAGGAGAAAAGACTGATGCATCCTCGTTGCGTTCTCGTCATCGTCGCGGCGCTCCTCCTCGGGTGCGGCGACACTGCGAAGCCTGCCGCCCCCATCGACGTGTCGGCCGCGGGCGGCCTGCGGGCCACCCTCGAGGAGGGGCGGCTCGTCCTGCGCGCGAGCGATGGGCGCGTGCTCCTCGATGGTCTGCCGCCCGGCGACGTCCCCGAGGAGGCGCCTCCGCTCGTGGGGTTCGCGGTGCGCGACATCACCACGCGCTACGAGATGAACTTCGGCTCGTTCAAGCCGACCGAGGAGCCCGCCGGGCCCTGGCTCGTCGCCAGAAAGCTCGTGGTCGACGGCGAGGGCAAGCTCGCCCTCGAGGACGGCGCGGGCACAGCGCTCGCGACGCTCTCGTTCGCTTCCCCACGACCTGGCGCGCTCGTCGTCACGACCACCGCGAAGGGGTCGGCGAAGCGGATTTCATGGGGCATCCGATGCGACGCCGACGATCACTTCGCGGGCTTCGGCGCGCAGACCTGGGACGTCGATCACCGAGGTCAGACGGTCTTCACCTGGGTGCAGGAAAACGGCATCGGTAAGTCGACGACCGACGACTACACCGGCGCGTGGTTCGTGCAGGGGCGGCGCCACTCGAGCCACCTCCCCATCCCGCAGTTCCTCGCGCGGCGCGGGTACTCGCTCGCGGTGCGCACCGACGAGCGCGCGGTGTTCGCGCTGTGCAGCGAACGCGAGGACTCGGCACGCCTCGAGTTTGAGCTCGGCTCGACCATCGAGCTCTTCGACGGCCCCACGCCTGCCGAGGCGCTCGAGCGCGCCGGGGCCTCGTTCGGTCGGCCACGGCTGCCCCATCGCGTCGCCTTCGCGCCCTGGCTCGATGCGATCCGCGGGAGCACGGAGGTGCGGCGCGTGGCCAAGAAGCTTCGCGACGAGAAGGTCCCGTCGAGCGTCCTCTGGACCGAAGACTGGAAGGGCGCGAAGCAAGACGGCGACGGCTACGTCCTGTCGGAAGAGTGGACGGCGGACCCGGTCCTCTACCCCGACTTCAAGGGGCTCACGAAGGACCTCCACGACTCCGGCTTCGCGTTCCACGTTTACTTCAATTCCTTCGTGTACAAAGAGACGCAGGCATTCGCCGAGGCCGCCCCAAAGGATTTTCTCGTCAAGCGCGAGGACGGCGAGGACTACCTCTTCATCGGCGCGAAGTTCAGCGAGACGGGCCTGCTCGACGTGTTCGACGAGGGCGCTCGCGCATGGGCGGTAAATAAAATGCGCGACGCGATCGCGCTCGGCGCCGACGGCTGGATGCACGACTTCGCGGAGTGGCTGCCGACCGATGCGGTCACCGCCGCGGGGAGCGGCGCGAAGGTCCACAACCGATACCCCGTGGCGTGGCAGGAGATCGCTCGCGAGGCGCTCGACGGCGTCGAGGATGGCGCGCCTCGACTGTTCTTCGCGCGCTCGGGTTGGTTCGGGACACCAGCCCTCGCCGACGTGATCTGGGCCGGCGATCAGCGAACGTCGATGGCGCCCGACGACGGGCTCCCGACGATCCTCCCGATCGGCATCGGCCTCGGGCTCGTCGGGATCTCCACCTACGGGCACGACATCGCGGGGTATCAATCGGGCACGAACCCCGGCTCGACGCGAGAGGTCTTCTACCGGTGGACCGAGCTCGGAGCGTGGTCGCCGGTGATGCGTACGCATCACGGCCTGCAAGCATCAAAAAACTGGAGCTGGGAGAAAGACGCCGAGACCATCGCGCACTTCCGCCGCTACGCCGCGCTGCACATGTCGCTGATGCCCTGGCTCGAGGGGCTCGCGGCCGTCGCGCACGACACGTCGTTGCCGATCTGGCGCGGCATGTTCGTCCACTTCCCCGAGGACGCCGAGACGTGGCCCGTCACCGATCAGGTGCTCGTCGGCTCGCACGTGCTCGTCGCACCGATCCAGGTCGAGGGCGCGACGTCGCGCGTGGTCTACTTCCCGTCGGGCACCTGGTACCCGTGGGCCGGCGGCGCATCGCTCCTCGGAGGCACCCGCGTCGACGTGAAGGCACCGCTCGAAGAGATCCCGGTCTTCGCGCGCGCCGGTGCGGTGATCCCGATGTTCCCCGACGGCGTGATGACGGCGGCGTACGCCTCGGCTGAGGTGCCGGGCCCGGAGAGCGTCGGCGACGATCGCGTGCTCGCGGTCTTCCTCGGTGACTCGGGCTCGTTCACCGAGAGGGGCGGCCTCGCTTACGACCTCGAGCACCTCGCGCCCGCGGTAGGCCCGCTCGCCTTCTCCTTCGCCGGCTCGAAGCTCACGACGTGTGCGAGCCCTCCGGTCGCCCCCTGCGCAGACCCCACGAAGGACGGGCTCACGGTCGTGCGCCTGGTCGGACCGGGGACGCTCGCCATCGAGGGCACCGGACCGGTGGCGCGCCTCACCCTTCAAGGCGGCGCCGCCAGTCGCGCCGTCGAGGTTCGGCTCCGCCAGCCCTGACGCCACGAAGAGCGCTCGTCGTCCAGCTGCGCTAGGATACGTTGCGATGCTTACCTCACAGGCCGTCACGCGAGGCGTCCAGGTCCACGTCGAGTCGCGCTACCTCCAGGAGCGGTCCTCTCCCGAGCGCGGCGGCTGGTTCTTCGGCTACACCGTGACGATCTCCAACGTCGGGATGGAGACGGTGCAGCTCCTCTCGCGGCACTGGATCATCACCGACGCCCATGGCCGCATCGAAGAGGTGCGCGGCCCCGGCGTCGTCGGCGCTCAGCCTCGCCTGCGACCAGGCGAGTCCTTCGAGTACACCTCAGGCTGCCCGCTCCGTACGCCCTTCGGGACCATGCGCGGCACGTACCAGATGGTCACGAGCGAGGGCGCGACGTTCGACGCCACCATCGCCCCCTTCACCCTGACGACGCCGGAGTCCTTGAACTGAGTCGACGCACGGAGTCGTCGATCGGCATCGTTGACCTGAGTCGCTGACCCGAGTCGCGAGAGCGGCCCCTCCTCGGGGAGCGCCGCGCAATTGCCGCCCGGCAGGTCTCGGGATAAGTGCGGTCGCATGTCCTCGAGGTGGAGCCTCTTCGCCGTCGGTCTCGTTGCGCTCACCGGTTGCAAATCGGAGAGCCCGCCACCGGAAGCGCCCGCCACCCCGAGCCTCGTGAGCTACGCGCTCGGCTACCCCGGCGAGCTCGCGCGCACCACGAGCGCCTACGACGAGGGGCGCGGCGAGGCGCTGCAGCGATGCGGGGAAGCGATGGAACTCGCGTCGAGCATCAAGGATCCGGTCGACGCCGAGGTCTGGGCCGCGCTGGTCGCCGCGGCCGAGAAGTCCGGCAAGAGCGGGCTCTACGCCGGTCGAGCTCGCGACAACGCGGCGTTCCAGCGCATGCTGCGCGAGCGCGACGACGAGATCGCGAAGCGCACGGCGGGGACCGCGCAGTACACCGCCGAGCAGAAGGGCTGCGGTGGTGCCGCGGTCGATGTCGGCAGCGCGGCGGCGAGCGGCTTGAGGCGCTCCGCGGAGAAGCGCCTCGAGGATCGGCTGCACGATGTCAACGAGGCCCACGACATCCTCCAGCAACGCCGCGACGCCATCGGCAAGCCGAACCTCGCACCGCTGGGTCGACAAGCCGACGCCATCGCCTACGCGACCTACCTCACCGAGGTCGCTCTCCCTCGGCTCGCGTACGAGCGGGTCACGCTGTCCGCCGCGAGCAGCAAGGTTCGGCAGACGCTCGAGAGCGCCATCTCCTCAGAGGAAGAGGCCCGCGGCGGCGAGGCAAACGCGAAGGCCAGCGAAGAGCGGCTCCGCGCCCTCAAGGCCGCGCTCTCGGAGCTCGCGACGCTCGAGCCGAAGCTCGTCACGGTCCCCGAGAAGCTTCAGGACGAGCTCCGCGACACCCGCGACGGATGCGAGGAGATCCTCTCGGCGCTCCGCAAAGACATGAAGAAGCGCGCGAAGTGAGCGGCTCGCCGCGTGAAGCCCCGCGCTCAGGCGGCGAGCAGGAGCACCTTCAGCTGGCTCGGCACGATGCGGAGCCCGATCATATTTGTCGAATTTTGAAGTGAAATGCTGGTGAGCCGCGTCGCCGGCAGCCCGCCCACGAGCACCGTGAACGCCGCGGTGAGGTGGCGCGCTGGCCCCATCACCGTGCCTGACGCGACGCCTAACGCGACCCCGGGCTGATCGCCGAGGGTGAGCGGGATCATGGTCGCGAGGTTGTGCGCCGGCATGCACATCCAAAGAACCTTTGGATAAAAGAGGATCGCCGTCGGGCCGAGCCCGAAGTTTGGGTACGGGATCGGCACCGGCACCGGCGTCGGGGTGAGGCAGACGTCGGGGAAGGCGAAGTCGAGCCCGGGGAGCGGTCCTTGCGCGTTGGCGAACATACGACCTCCTCAGCCGACCAGGATCTGAGCGCCGTCAACCTTCACGACCTCGGCGGCGGTGACGACCGCGTTCTCTCCATGAAGGTTCAGCGTACGAGACGCCGTGTAGTCGATGCGCTCGGCGCGGACGTGATCCGCCTCCTCAATGAAGCGGTAGGAGCGCTTCACCCGCTGGCTCAGGCGCTCGAACACCGAGTCGACGCTGGTGGCGAAGGCCTTCACCCGATCGAGTTCGGCGCGCACGTGGCGCCCGACGAGCGCGAGGTCCTCGGCGACGACGCTCGCCTGAAGCGCCTTCATCGAGACCGAGCCGGCGACGAGCTCGAGGGCCTTCGCCGAGAGCACCGACACGCCCTCCGCCCCGCGGAGCCGTAGCTCTCCGCGTGGGGTCGCGACCTCGAGATCGCCCTCGGCCACGAGCCTCGTCGGCTGCGAGCCCGAGCGCTCGAGGATGGCGAGCACGTAGCTCGTTCCGCGCGGAGTCGACGCGACGAGGGCCAGGTCTCCCTCCTCCGGCTCGACGAGGCAGCTCGTCGCGCGGCGCGCGCGGTAGTCGCCCGACGAGGTCCGCACGACGAACAGGTCGCCGTCATGCCGGACGACGAGGCCTTGCTCCTGGGTGATGTCAGTGGCGAGGGATTCGGCGAGGAGGGTCATGGCGATGCTCCGTGATTCGGTTCGGTCGGGTCCGTGATGGTAGCGCGGCCTCGAGGCGCGCCTCACGCCTTCGGGGTGAAGTCCTCGGCCGCGGCGAGCTCAGGGTCGTCCCCGAGGGCGAGCAGCCGATGCGTGAAGGTGGCGTCCTTGTCATTCGTCCGGTGAAAGCGCGTGCGGAAAAGCGTAGCGTCCGTGAAGTCCGAAGCCGTGACGTCCGCGTGCGAAAAGTCCGCGTACGAAAGATCGGCCCCTCGAAACGACGTCGCGAGCGCGCTCGACTTCTGGAACATGCACTCGCGCAGCTCGGCCTCGGCGGCGTCGACGCCCTCCAGGACGCACTCGTTGAAGACCGAGCCGCGGAGTCGAGCGCGCGTGAGGCGCGTGCGCGCGAGCCGGGCGCCGAGGAACATGACGTGCAGCCCCGTGGCCTCCTCGAGGTTCGCCCCCGAGAGATCCGCCTCATGGAAGTTGCACTGCGTGAGGTCGGCCCCCCCGAGATCCGCGTCGACGAGCTTCGCCTTCGAGAACTGCGTCAGGGCGAGCCGCATGCCGGCGAGTCGCTGCTTCCTCAGGTCGCACTCGTTCAGCACGGCAAGCTCGAGCGTCGCGCCCGTGAATCGAGCCGTCCGCAGGTCGGCGCCGACGAGGATCGTCTGTACGAGGCGCGCACCCGCGAAGTCGACGTCTGCCGACGACGCTGGCTTCAGGACCGAGAAGCGGTCGAGCATGGCCTCCGCGAAGGAGGCCCGATCGAGCCGACACTCGATGATCTGCGCGACGGTCAGCGTCGCGCCACGAAAGCTCGCACCCGTGAGCCCGCATCGAAGGAGCTTCGCCGCCGTGAGATCGACGCCCACCATCGAGGCGTCCTCGAGCTCGCAGCCGGTCATCGTCACGTGACGCATCGAGGCTCCGTCGAGCCGCGCGCGAGCGAGCGAACAGTCGTTGAAGATCGCCTCGCGGAGTCGCGCCGCGCCGAGGTTCGTGCCGCCGAACGAGCATCGCTCGAAGATCCCGCCGCCGAGATCGAACCCCGCGAGGTCGAGGCCGTCGAGCCGCTCGCCCTCGAAGACCTCTCCGCCGCGGACACGCTGCAAGAGCACCTCACGGTCCATCGGCGCGAGCCTCCACGTAGAGCGCGTACGAGAGGTTCGCGTCGTCGAGGCGCGTCTCGGCCGAGACGCGACAGCGCGCAAGGCTCGCGCGGAAGAGGTTCGCCCCGCGAAGATCCGCGCCCGACAGGTCGGCGTTCGGGAGCAGCCCCTCCATCAGGTTGGCGCCCGCGAGCACGGCCCCGCGCAGGTTCGCGCGCGCGAGCGAGGCCCGCGGAGCCCGGATGCGGAGGAGGCTCGCTCCCTCGAGGTTCGCCTCGCCGAGCTCAGCGCCCTCGAGCGTCGCGTCGTCGAAGCATGCGCCGCAGAGGTTCGTGGCGCGAAGGTTGGCCTTCGTCAGGGTCGCGCCGACGAACGACGCCCGGGCGAGGCTCGACCCGTGAACGACGCGCAGGTTGGTGGCGTCCGCCCCGGTGAAGTCGGCGTCGTCGGCATGGACCGCTGTCAGCAGGCTCTCGCGCAGCGTCGCCCCGCGAAAATTCGCGCCCACGAGTCGGACGTGAAGGAACGAGACCTCCTCGAGCAGCGCCTCGGCGAAGCACGACCCCGAGAGCTCGATCGGCCGCTCCGCGGCGCCGATGAGCTGGACTGCGCGAGCCTTGATCCCTCGAAAGTCGCAGCGCTCGAAGGTCGCGTCGAGGCAGTCGTTGCCCTCGAGCCGCGCCCCGCGCAATCGGAGCTCGACGCAGCGGCTCTTCGCGAACGTGACGCCCGTCAAGTCGAGATCCGAGAGCTCGGTGCGTACGAGCGTAGCCTCACCCAGGTTCGCGCCCCGCACCCGCGCCCCTTCGAGCGTCGCGTCGGTGAGATCGGCGCGCACGAGGACCGCGTCGGTAAGATCGGCCTGCCCGAGGTCGCAGCCGACGAGCCTCGCGCCCTCGAGGAACGCCCCGCGAAGGTCGGCGCCGACGAGCGAGAGCCCGGCCAAATCGGCGCCGGTGAGATCGCGCCCTGCGAGCGAGACTCCGGACAGAACGGCGGCCTCGACCTCCCCTCGGACCCTTGCGTTCGCCTCTGCGCCGAGCGCACGGGCCGGCGGGAACAAGTGGCCGTAGCGCCGATACGCCGTCATGACGTTGTGCTCGGCGAACTCGAGCCGCCTCGGGTACTCGGGATCGGCGAGCTTCGCCTCGGCCTCGACCATCGGCACGCCGGCGTTGCGTCCGAGCTCGACCATGTCGCGCAGCTTCCTCAGCTCTTCGGAGGCGCGGAAGGTGGGCGGGCCGCCTTGCTCCGAGGCCTTCTCCGCGACGAGGGCGTCGTAGTTCACCCCCGCCCGCTCGCAGTCCTTGCGGGCCTCGGCCACTGCCGCCTCCACGCGCCGCGCGGCATCGCCCTCGGCCGCCTCCGCTTGGTCGAGCTGGTCGTCGAGCGCGACCGCGAGCGCGTCGGGATCGTCGGGCACGTCGAGCGGTGGCGGAGGCTCCGGCGGCAGCTGGTGAGCCGATGGGTCGACCCCCTCGCGCGCGAGGTCGGCGCGGAGGCGCTCGAGCTCGGTACCCGCACGGCGGCGCTGATTGGCCTCGGCGAGCCCTTCGGTCGCGAGCTCTCCCTTCGCGTCCGCGAGGGCCTCCCCCGCGACGAGCGGGATCGCGGGATGGCGCGGCGGCATGAGGTCGGCCTCGCGCAGCGCGTGGAGGTGCCCCCGCTTTCTGTCGAGCCTGCGCGCGAGGGCGCTTCGGTAATGGTCGATCGGGCGCTCGCTCCCGCGGCGGTCGCAGCCCACGAGCAGCACACCGAGATCGTGCGCGTCGTCCTCGTAGACCTCGAGCACCCCGCGAAAAATCGCGGTGGCTCGCATGCGGTGCGGCACCACGTGGAGCGTGTCGAGGCGAAGAGGCACCTCGACGAGCGCGTCGCTCGCCGCCCCGGCATCGAACGATGACCTCGACGCGACGAAGGCCCGGGCGACGAGATCCGTGATGCGCGCCTCGATCGTCGCGCGCTCCGGGTGGAGGTTCTCGAGCACGAACGCCTCATCGCCCCGGAAGAAGTCGGGGAGCCATTGGTCTTCGGGGGCCACGTTGAAGCTGCGCCAGTCGATGTCCTCGGGCAGCCCCGGGAAGCTCTCGGCGAGCCACCTCGAGTCGTACGTGCCGGCGCGCGCGCGCCGCTCCGGGCGCGTCGTGTCGAGAGCGCCAAAGCCAACGGCGGGGGGGCGCTGCGAAGGCGAGGTGACGAGGTGGTCGGGGTGCTCGACGTTGGGCAGCGGCTGCACGTCCTTGCCGTCGCGACGAACGAGGCTCGCGCCCTTGCCCTGAGGGTTCGGCTCGTGGCCGGCGCCCCCGAAGGCGTTCGCCCAGGTGAGCGGCAGCTCTCGAAACGGCGCGGGCTCGGTCGGCACGCCGCGTCGCCACACCCGATCGCCCACGGCGACGAGGCGCTTGTCGATGGTGCCGAGGCCGACGCGCACCGCGCACACCGGCGCGTCGCCGCCCGGTGGGTAGGCTCGCGCGGTGACGAGCAGCTCGCCCGTGGCCTTGGGCATGCCCTCGTCGAACACCGCCTCCTTGCCGAGGTCCTCGACGATCGAGGCCCAGACGACCGCGTCCTGGAGGGCGATCGAGGGGTGCTCGAGCGAAAAGTGAACCATCACGCTCGGCGTGAAGAAGAAGCGCCGACGATGCTCGAAGGTCCGGTAGAGGACCCCGAGCTTCAGCGGCTTGACGACCTTCACGGGCGCTCCGCTCAGAAGAAGATCGTGAGCGCGGCGCTCTCGAGCTTCACGGTGGCGATGTCGACCGACACGAGGTGGTTCTCGATGTTGACCATCGTCTTGTCGATCTTGATCGGGCGATTGCGAAGGTCGACGGAGCCGTCGAACTCGAGCTTCGCGCCCGCGGCGAATTTCAGTTTGAGGCCGAGCGCCGCCTCGAACTTCAGGCCCGCGAAGAGCTCGATCTTCGCGCCGACCTGGTTCGAGTTGCGGACGCCGACGAAGGTCTCGCTCGTCGCGCCGCCGTTGAAGCTGGCCGAGACGCTCAAGAACTTCTTCAGCGTCGTGCCGACGACCGTCTGTCCGTAGCTGGCCGAGAAGTTCTCGATGACGTCGCCGGAGACGGCCCTGTCGGTGGCGCCGAGGACCTTCACGCTTTCGTTACCGTTGATCGTCTTCGTGACGTTCCCCGAGACCGTCTCCGTCAGATCGCCCGCGACGTCGACGAGGATGTTCGCGTTGTAGGTCTCCTTCGCGTCGCCGACGACGTGCAGCTGCGAGAGCCCGGACACTTCGGTGAGCTGGTCGCCGAGCACCGTCGTCTTCCACAGCCCGTCGAAGTCGTACTGCGTGTCGCCGACGACGTGCAGGCTCTTCGTCCCGAACATCTCGACGGCGCTGTCGCCGGTCACGTTCATCGCGTAGTTCGAGAGGTAGTGGTTCGCGACGTCACCGATGACCTTCTCGGTGAGGGTTCCGCAGACCTCGACGACCTGCTTGCCGCCGAAGGTGAACAGGCCGTGCCCATGGGTCGACAGGAGCGCATTGAACCCGTCCTTCAGGACACCGAGGTAGAGCGACGTCGTCTCGATCGGGCAGTACATGTACATCGACTGCTCGCCGAGTTTGTCCTCGAGCCGGATCAGGTTCTCGTGGGCGGTCTGAATGACGTTCTGGGTGTGGTTCTTTGCGACGACCGGGCTCGGCGTCTTGGCGTTCGGGACGACGCCGGCGATCACCGGACGGTCAGGGTCCCCGCCGAGGAAAATCAGCGTCACCTCGGTGCCCTTGAGGAGCGGGAAGTGGAAGCCCTCGGTGCTGCCGCCGTAGGGTTGCTGCTGCCGCACCCATGCCGATGCCTTGCCGTCGCCGAGCTCGCTCTCGTCGAACATCACGCGGACCTTGTAGCGGCCCTGCTCGTCGAGCTGCGCGTAGGGACTCTCGGCCTCGCCGCACACGACCGCGGACTCGTAGCTCGATATGCGCGGCCACGGCGTGCGATCGATCGGCGTGCGGTAGGTGAGGTCGGACGCGATCGCGCGGACTTCGCAGGCGTACTCCTTGTCGAGCTCGATGCCGAGCGCCGACATGACCTCTGGCAAGTCCGCTGCCTGATTCCCTTCGTGGGAGATAGAGACCGCGAGGTACTTGCGGTTGAGCTCGCCGCGCGGGTGGTCGTCGAGCGAGAAGAGCCGTCCGGCCTGCAGGTGGAAGACGCGTCCGCGCGCCTCGAGCACACGCTGCTGCGCCTCGAGCGACTGCATTCGGATGCGGGCGAGCGCCTCCCCCTCGGTCGGCGTGGCGAAGTGGTCCTCGGCGAAGCGGCTCATCGTGCCGCGCTTCGCCTTCCCGAGCTTCGAGAGGCCGCGGACCTCGAGGGTCGGCTTCAGATAGTCGTAGTCGTGAAGCGCGACCTCGTGCGGGACGGCGCGGGAGCGCGAGCGGACCCACTCGAAGGCCTCGAGCGCCATCGAGTCGCCTTCGGAGAGGGGCCGGTACTTCACGACGCCAGGTCCGTGCAGCGCGTCGTACTGAGGGCCATCGACGATGACCACGCGCTCCTTCTTCTCGCCCTGCTCGAAGTAGTAGAAGAG